>NZ_JBWGXE010000005.1:185657-364716 GCF_056333165.1 Chryseobacterium endophyticum | reverse complement strand
AGAAGGAAAGAGAGGGACTTTGCAAAGGAAGCGTCGGCGCGAGGAGTAGTAGCGGAGAGCCGGATTAAGCTCCTGAGGAAACTGGGTTTGAGGGTTGGCGAGTTGAGGGTTATTCATGGGTTGATATCCGTACTAAAGTGGGAAATGGTGGATGTTTTTGACCTTATTCATGCTTTGATTGATGAAGACCTTATTTTTACATTTATGGATTGGATGCTTATTAAATCAGGATGGTCTCTTCTTTTCTTCAAAATATATTATTAAATTTGGATATGAGTTTTGGAAAAGATTTATTAAGGAAAATCAAGAGCGCTGAGCTTCCGGGAGAGCATGCTCACGGAGTTTTTTCGCCGCCCTACCGTCCTGTGTTTACGTATGAAGAGGTTTTAACAAAAAATCCGAAGTTTGCTGCGGTAAATATTGTTCTTTATCTCAAAAATGATGAGTGGCATTTTCCGCTGATTCAGAGGACCATCAACGAGCATGACCGTCACAGCGGGCAAATTTCCCTGCCGGGCGGAAAACGTGAGGAAATGGACAGGGACTTCGCTGAAACTGCTGTACGGGAGACATCTGAGGAAATCGGCATTGAAAAACATTATGTAAGAGTCATACGGGATATGTCTCCGATCTATATTCCGCCGAGTAATTTTTATGTGTATCCTTATATATCATACACTAAAAAAAATCCGGCATTTATTCTTCAGCAGACGGAAGCGGTGGAAGTGATCGAATTTCCGATTACCTGTTTTTTAAATCTTCCCGACGAACCTGAAATCATGTCGCTGCCGACTGCAGGGGGAAAAGAAGTGCCTGTGATCAATTTCAACGGATATATTATCTGGGGCGCAACAGCAATGATATTAAGTGAATTCAGTCAGTTGCTGAAAAAAATGTAACTTTGCACCACTGTGTTTAATTGAAGATGGCGAAGAAAAATATTTTCACCGACGCGTTCGGAACCCCCTATTTTTTAAAAAGGATAATCATTTTTATATTGGGAATTGTCTCTTACCGGAGATTCAATGGCTTTAACAAACTGAAAATTACGGGTACCGAGCATCTTGTGGATCTTCCGGATTCCAATGTTTTGTTTGTGTCTAACCATCAGACGTATTTTGCGGATGTTGCTGCGATGTACCATGCGTTCTGTTCTGTGAACAACGGTTATCTGAATACGATAAAAAACCCTATTTACCTGCTGAATCCGAAAATCGACTTCTATTATGTGGCGGCGGAAGAGACGATGAATAAAGGAATTCTGCCGAAAATATTTAAAATAGCGGGCGCCGTTACGGTAAAGCGGACCTGGAGGGCCGAAGGTAAAAATGTGAACCGACTGGTCGATATGAGCGAAGTAGACAATATCATGAAAGCGCTTGATAACGGCTGGGTAGCTACATTTCCGCAGGGAACGACTTCAGCCTTCGCACAGGGAAGAAGGGGAACGGCAAAGCTGGTTAAAAATCAACGTCCCATTGTGATTCCTATAAAAATCAACGGTTTCCGCAGGGCTTTTGATAAAAAGGGTCTTCGTGTAAAAGTAACGGGTGTAAAACCGACGATGGAATTTAAACCGCCGCTTGATATTGATTATGATAAAGAAAATGCGCAGGAAATTTTACATAAAATCATGACTGCCATCGAGCAAACCGAGGATTTTAACCTACTACACCAATATGATGAAGAATTAAAAGCTAAAAAATCGGAACAAAAAGATTCAGGTCATTAAAGCAGAACATTATGAAAAGAATATTAGGAATCTTATTCGCCATCATAGTATTAATATCGTGTAACAGCCAAAAAGTGTATTCGGATTTCGATATCAGCTATTCTAAAAGCGGAGGCTATGCACCAATTTATGAAAATCTTCTGATCAAGGGAACCAATGCCCATTATTCTTTTGAAGGACAGGGAAAAAAGATAAAACAGAATTTCAAGGTTTCGTATGAAGATCTAAAGAAGCTGGATAACATCCTTTCAGAAAACAATTTCAGAAGAATAGAGGAAGATCACAAGAAAATCTACGATTTTATATCGACTTCGATCAATATAAAGCAAGGACCCTATTCGGGAAGTAAAACGGATGCCAGTGGTATCATGCCTAGGTACAGGAACAACTGGACAAACGTTACCAATGCTTTCCAGGAGATCATCAATACTAATGTAAAAAAACAGTAATATAAATTGAGAACCCATTTCATCGCGATCGGCGGAAGTGCCATGCACAATCTTGCCATTGCATTAAAGGATAAAGGATATCACGTTACCGGTTCGGATGATGCTATTTTTGAACCGTCAAGATCAAGGCTTGAAAAGAAAGGAATTCTGCCTGAAGAACTCGGCTGGTTTCCTGAAAAAATCACGTCTGACCTTGATGCCGTAATTCTTGGGATGCACGCTCACCAGGACAATCCTGAACTGGCCAGAGCTAAAGAATTAGGATTAAAAATATATTCCTACCCTGAGTTTTTATACGAGCAGTCTAAAAATAAAACAAGAGTGGTCATCGCCGGTTCACACGGGAAGACAACGATTACTTCCATGATTCTTCATGTCCTGAATTTTCATCGGAAAGAAGTAGATTATATGGTGGGCGCTCAGCTTGAAGGCTTCGACTGTATGGTAAAATTGACCGGGGATAACGATTTTATGGTGCTGGAAGGTGATGAATACCTCTCCTCCCCCATTGACCTGCGTTCAAAATTTTTGCTGTATCAGCCGAATATTGCTTTATTGAGCGGAATCGCCTGGGATCATATTAATGTGTTTAAGACTTTCGACGATTATGTGGAGCAGTTCAGAAAATTTGTAGCAAGCATTACGCCCGGAGGAATTCTTGTGTATAATGAAGAAGATCCCGAAGTGGTAAAAGTCGTGGATAATGCCGAAAACTATTTCAGAAAAATCCCATATAAAACTCCGGAATACGAAATTGTAAACGGAACGGTACATCTGAAAACAGAGATGGGTGATATCCCGCTGTCGGTATTTGGCACTCACAACCTTCTCAACCTTGAAGGAGCAAGGCATATCTGCCAGCATTTAGGGATCATGGATGAAGATTTTTACGAGGCTATTATGAGTTTCAAAGGAGCTTCAAAACGTCTGGAGAAGGTAGATAGAGAAGACCAGGGAACGCTTTATAAAGATTTTGCCCACGCGCCGAGTAAAGTGAAAGCTGCCGTAAAAGCGTTCACCGAACAGTTTAAAAATAAAAAGACGCACGGTTTTCTGGAGCTTCATACGTACTCCAGCCTTAATCCTGTGTTTCTGGAACAGTATGATCACGCCATGGACGGACTGAACGAGGCTGTCGTTTTCTATTCGGAAGATGCATTAAAGATCAAAAGAATGGAGCCAATCTCACCGGATCTTATCAGGGCCAAATTTAAAAATGAAAATTTAAAGGTCTTTACCAATGCAGAGGAACTTCATGCCTACTGGAATACGATGGATAAAACCGACGGAGTTTATCTGATGATGAGCTCAGGTAATTTTGGAGGACTTGACCTTACGAAATAACAAATTGATATAAAGTAAAAACTCCTTTCGGTCTGTACCGAAAGGAGTTTTTGTTTTAATTGATTCTTTTATAAAAACGTCTGAGAACATCTGTGATACCGTCCCCGTCAAAATCCTGAGTCCGGTCTTCTACAGCCATATCGGTCTGGCTCAGCTGGGTTACGAAATACGGATAATTTTCTTCTCCTTCAAACCAGAATTTACCATTGCCTTTATCATATGTGTATTTCCTGTTGACAGCATCTGTTTTCACACACCCGCCATTGCTTTGTGCAAAGGAAATAGAAACAACATGGGAAGGCGTAAATTCATGTGTACTCATTTTCTCACATTCTGTAGAGAAATAGGTCTGGACCTGCTGATTTGTGGAACGGTAGATCTGAGCCTTTTCGATGTACCACTTTCCGATTATTGAAGCTTTATTGCCTGCGTTCTGATTTTCATCATTCCCGTTGCAGGAAATGAGAGAAAACAGGACAACCGATAAGATTATTTTATTCATGATTATCTACACTACTTTTAGTGAGTGCAAATATAATGAATTCGTAATGCTTTATTCTGATTCAAGCCGGGTTTTTCCAGCCTAAATATCTGCAACCGCATTCAGCATTTTTTCTTCCCAGGACGGATCTTTAGGATCAAAAAACAATCTCTTTCCGGTATCCAGAGAACGTACGGCATTCATTTCATCTTCTGTTAATTCAAAATCAAAAACATTGAAATTTTCTTCGATTCTTGAAGGGGTTACAGATTTAGGAATCACACAGAAACCTTCCTGAAGGTGCCATCTTAAAATAACCTGAGCCACTGTTTTTCCGTATTTTTCACCGATCGCTTTTAATTGCTCGTTGTCTAATAAACCGGCATTTCCATTTCCTAGCGGACTCCACGGCTGCGTTACAATATTATTTTCCCTGTTGTACACCTGAAGTTCTTTTTGTTGGAAAATCGGGTGCAGTTCGATCTGATTGATTACCGGCAGTACTTTTGAATTCGCCTTTAATTCTTCCATTTTTTCTATGGGGAAATTACACACGCCGATCGCTTTGATTTTCCCTTCTTCATACAATTCTTCCATGGCTTTCCATGCTCCCGTAAAATCGGAATACGGCCAGTGAATAAGATACATATCCAGATAATCCAGCTGTAAGCGGTCTAAAGTTCTCTGAAAAGCGGCTTTTGCTTTTTCATACGACGTATCCTGAACCCAGAGTTTTGAGGTGATAAACAATTGTTCCCTGTCGATTCCGCTATTTCTGATGGCATTTCCGACCGCTGTTTCATTCTGATAGATAGCGGCTGTATCGATCATTCGGTAACCTGTTTCAATGGCTTTTTTAACAGCATCTTCGCATTGTTTTAAATCTTCCATCTGCCATACTCCAAAACCTAAGGCTGGGATATCGACTCCATTGTTCAGCGTTATGACAGGCTGCCCTGTGTATGTTTTCTGTTGCATAATTGTTAAGTATATATTTTTTATTTTTAATTAAAATTAAATTTCCTTGCCCATCATCTGCCTGAATAATCCTTTGATGTGATTGATCTCATTGTGATAATTCGTTTTCTTCCGGCAGCCGAAATACAGGGTGTTTTTCAATATTTTATCGCCTTCCCAGATCAGCTGTATTTCGCCGTTTTCAATTTCATTTTTACAGAGAAAATCGGGAACAACGGCCAATCCGGTTCCGCTTTTCAGACACCGGACAATCGAATTCAGGTTCGGAACAATATAATTCGGGCGGAAATCAGGTTTATGACCGAAATTCAGGATCCAGAACTGGAAAAGATGTTCCATATCGCCGGCCGTTCCGTACCACTTTTCGTTTCTGAGCCATTCTTCCACATATTCAGGACCTTTGCCTGAAGTCTCTTCAAATTCGCTCACATCAACATTTTTACCTCCAACCAGAATAATCTGCTCTGAAGAAAATGCTTCATGCTCTATATTCGCTGAAGTTCCTTTTTTCGGAGTGATGATTAAATCTAAAATTCCCTTATCCAATTGGTCCAGCATTTCCCGGTATTCGCCGAAACTGATAATAAGATTAAAAGGCAGGCTGGAAACATACTGCTCCAATGTCGTCTGAAAAGTTTCAAAACACATGCCGACACTGATCGTGGGGGCAAGTTTTTCAGTAGATTTCTGGAAATTTTTTTCAGCTTCCTCAAGTTTTGATAAGGGTTCTGAAATCGCATTAAACAAAACTTTTCCGCGTTCGGTAGGAATCATTCTTCGCCCTGTCCTGTCAAACAACTTATATCCGACATAGGCTTCCAGGGAACTGAGATGCAGGCTAACCCCTGGCTGAGAAATAAACAACGTGTCCGCAGCTTCAGTCAGGGTTCCCGTTTTATAGATCGCCTTAAAAGTTCTGTACCATTCCAAATTAACCATAGGTATTACTTTTATGATGCAAATCTATTTAAATAATTACAATAATGATATTTTAAACATCAATGAAAGCAATAAACTTCGTCTATGTATTAAATAAAATATTGACAACCAATTTATTATATTTAATATCATTTAAATAATACTTAGCTATAATTTTTATTATTTTTCTTATACGAAACGCCGTTTTAACTTTGCACCAACAAAATTCAATCTTATGAAAATTAAAAAAGTGCTGATCATTAATGGCGGACAAAATTTCGGTCATTCAGGTGGAAAATACAATGCTACGATTGCAGAAAATACCCTGCAGGTTTTGAAAGATTTCAAAAATCTGGAAGTAAAAATCACAAACATTAGCGAAGGGTATGATAAAGATGAAGAAGTAAAAAAATTCGTCTGGGCAGATTATATTATCTATCATACTCCGATCTGGTGGTTCCAGCTCCCGAATGGATTCAAAAAATATATTGACGAAGTGTTTACGGCCGGTCATGCCAAAGGAATTTACATGAGCGACGGAAGAACATCCGACAATCCGAAAATCAATTATGGGACCGGCGGAATGCTGGGCGGAAGGAAATACATGGTCACCACAAGCTGGAATGCGCCGGAAACAGCCTTCACGCTTCCCGGTGAATTCTTTAACGAGACCAGTGTAGACAACGGTCCATTGTTTGGCTTTCACAGAATGAATGCTTTTGTCTCTCTGGAAAAGATGGAGAGCTTCCACTTCCATGATGTGGAGAAAAATGCAGATGTAGAGCGCGATATGAAAAGGTACCGCGAACATCTTGTCAACGTTTTTGAAAAAGAATTAAAACCTGAATTAGTCTAATGAAAATTTATCTTACAGCAGTTATCAAAGCAAAAGAAGAATACAGATCAGAAGTTCTGAAGGTGCTTCAGAATATGGTAAAACAAACGGTACAGGAAGAAGCCAATGAAATGTATACCCTTCACCAGGGACTTGAAGATAAAAATCAGTTTGTTTTCTACGAGATCTGGAAAAGTGAAGAAGGCCTGGCAGAACACAACAGCCAGCCTTACATTAAAGCTTTCGGCACTTTGATTGATGAAAAACTTCAGGAAAGGCCACAGATTTACATTACCCAAAAAATCTGACCTTCGGGTTTACCAGGTTTGGTGCGAAAATTTCATTTTAAATTTAAATAGCATACTTATGAATTGCCTGAAATGGATGAGTTTTTTATTAATAATGATCACAATGAATACTTTATCGGCCCAACAAAAAGAATCCTGCAGATATGTTAAAACGCCATCGGGTTATCTGATGGTATTGCGGCAGGGAGACGATGTGCTTTCCCATATTGAAGATCTGGCAAAAGCTGAAAACATCCCTTCTGCCAGCTTTACGGGAATCGGCTTCGCTGCTGACGTTACTTTTGGTTTTTATGATTTCGAGGCTAAGAAATTCAACCCAAAAACCTTTACAAAAGTTGAAATGGGAAGCCTTACAGGATCTATTGCCTGGAACGCGGACGGCCCTTCCATTCATGTGCATGGCGTAGCTACTGATGAAAAATTCAATGCATACGGAGGGCATATTTTATCCATGCATGTCGGAACCGGATCCATGGAGATCTATGTTACCGTGAATGACAAAAAATTAGAAAGAAAAATAGAGCAGCCGCTGAATGCAAATGTCTTGCAGCTCAATTGTCCGAAATAAAAAAAAGAGCTTTTCTGTGCAGTAGAAAAGCTCTTTTTGATCCATTATTTACCGATGGGCATGTGGGTAGAAATGGCCATCCTGTTCCACATATTGATGACAATGGCTGCCATAATAATATCAGCCATCTGACGGTCGTCAAAAAAGTTTTTTGCTTTCCGGTACGTTTCTTCTGAAAGTCCTTTTTGGGTTATTAAAGTAATTTCCTCGGTGATTTCCAGAATAACCTGTTCCTCTTCGGTGTATAATTCTCTGGCATCTCTCCACCCATTCAGCAAAAAAATGCGCTGCGGGGTTTCACCGTATTTGATGGCATCTTTCGTGTGCATATTGATGCAGAATGCACATCCGTTGATCTGTGAAGCTCTGATTTTAATCAATTCCCTCTGGATAGGCGTTAAAAAACTGTTCTGAAGCGCTGCTTCCATTCCGATTCCGGCTTTGTAAGCGGCAACATTTGTCGTTGCCATGTCAAATCTTGTACTCATAATATTTTGTTTTAAATTTCTGAGACAAAGTTCCGGCTTACGGATGCTAAAAATCTTAAACTGGTTTAAGAACGTAATTTTGCCCTGATTTCGCTTAAATATTCCGGAGTAAACCCCAAAAACGAAGCAATCAAATATTGTGGAATTCTTTGGATAAACCACGGATACCGGGTACTGAAATGCACGTACAGCTCTTCCCTGGAGAACTCGTACAGATAGCGTATTCTTCTTTCTGCCGCTGCATAAGCTCTCTGGTAGATCATTCGGAAATACCGCTCCATCACCGGATGGTTTTCCAGTAATTTTTCCTGTCCATAAAAATCTATGCTGAGGACCGTCGACTTCTCAACCGCCTGAATAGAGAAATTTGATTTCATTTGTCTTTCGTAAGCAAATGTATCGGTGATCCACCAGTTTTCAATGGCAAATTCCGTAGTCTGCTCAATCCCTTTTTCGTTGATAAAAAACTTCCTGAGACATCCTTTTTCAACAAAAAAGATAGATCTGCAAATTTCACCTTCAGCCATCAGATCTTGTTTTTTCTTGACATCCACCACCTGAAAATAGGAAATAATGGAAGCAAACTCATCGTCATTCAGGGTGATAAATTTATCCAGATGCTGCTTAAAAGTTTCCATTTATAAAAATTGTATAGCCAAACTTAACTTTATTTTTTTAGTTTTACAATGACAAAACAAGAGATCATGGAAATCGTAGTCAAAATTTTAGTTGCAGCCGTAGCCATCGAGCACCTTTATATCCTCTGGATGGAAATGTTTGCCTGGGAAACCAAAGGAAAAGAAGTTTTTAAAGCAGCATTGCCCGCCGACCTGTTTAAGCCGACCAAAGGATTGGCCGCCAACCAGGGACTTTACAACGGATTCTTAGCTGCAGGACTGATATGGTCTTTCTTCATTAAAGATCCGAAATGGCAGACCAACATCGCATTATTTTTTCTCGGTTGTGTTGCGGTAGCCGGAATTTACGGAGCTGTTTCGGCTACGAAAAAGATATTTTTCGTACAGGCTTTACCGGCCATCTTAGGGATTATTGCGGTACTTTTGAAATAAATTCCCCACCCGGATTTTTTTCAGGAGCTTTTTCCCGCTTTCTGCTGTATCTTTTTTTGCCGGGCTTTTCCCACTCCAAAAAAAGGATGCCGCGGCAATCGGGGCTAAAATATTCGACAATGGTACAACTATCTGTCAAAATATAAACGATTTACAAAAAGATCATAGAATCTTCGGGTCAATTACGGCTTTAAAACTTCATTCAGCTTCCTCTTCATCTCGCCTGCCTTCAGTAATCCTTCATGATAATCGATCAAATCTTGATCCTTATCTAAAATGATCCATAACGGATACATCGGCCGGTTTTTATTTTTAGATAAAGCCAGCGCCAGCTCATGAATCCCGGAATTTCCGTTGGAGATATAATTAAATTCCCTTTCCCGGAAGATTATTTTTCCCATTGTTTTCTCCGCTTCAAAATGGATGAAATAGAAATTTTCATTCATCAAACGAACCAGGTCTTTGTCTTTATTCAATTCAAAAGATTCAATTTTACAGACCGAACACCAGTCTGTATATAAATGAATGATAACCGGTCTGGGATTTTGCTCCTGCAGGATTTCCAGATCCTGAAAAGTGACTCTTTTGAGCTGGGAAAAACAGAAAAACGGCGCCAACAGGATCCACAAAAACAACATTAACTTTTTCATTTCAGAATATATTTTATCCCCAGGAATCCCCTGATTTTCTGCATCGGTGCATATCCGTAAGTCGTATCAAAAGTGTAATGATTCGGATTCCCCACAGGATCATTTACATACCGGTCAAAAGGATCGAAAGAACGCATTAAAGGATCTTTCGGCGTAAAATTGAACAGGTTTTTGATTCCGCCATAGATTTCAAATCCCGACTTAAAACTTTTCGAAACCTGAATATTCGCCAGCGTATAAAAAGGTGAATACTCCGGGCGATAGTCATCCGGTAAAACCGGCAATCTCATCGGTCCGTAAAACTGTCCCGTAAAATCTACGGTCAGGTTATCCGCAAACCGGTAGGTAAAACTGTACGTTCCGCTCCACTTCGGGGCGTGCAGCTGCTGCGATTTTTGGCGTTCGTCATCAAATTTCTGATAAACATCAAGATAGGTGACGCCCACATTGACGCTTAACGGAAAATCAAAACTATAATCTACATTCAGAGAAATACCTCTCGAAATCCCGTAACCATGCAGATTGTCATAAATGATCTTCCCGGGGTCGGCATCAAAATCCCCGACTATTTTATTACTGAAGTAGGTATAAAAAGCGGAAGCATCTAAACCGATCATATTCTTGCCCGCAGGTATCTTCCAGATGTAATTCACATTTCCGTTGACGGATTTTTCAGGCTTTAAGCGGGACTGGATAACCACTTCTCTCGAACCGGTGAGCGCCGCATGATCTTCTGTAAATAAATTCACCACCCGGAAACCTGCCCCGAAATTAAACCGCAGCGTGTGATAAGGATTTGGAGAAAATTTCCAGGCAAAACGCGGAGAATGGATACCATGATGAATCCTGTCATAATCGAACCGATAACCCAGCAATACCGTATTTCTTTCGCCAATCTCCCACTGATCCTGGATAAACATCCCGAAAACCGGTGATTTCATCGGCGCATTGGAAACACCGTCAGAAGCTAAGGTACCCGGCGTATTATCATCATAAAAAGTTCTTTTAAAAGCAATTCCTGCCATCAGGTCATGATTTCCTAATTTTCTGTCCCAATAAGTCTGTGTAAAAATAACTTTCTGCGTAGCCATAAAAGGACTCGTTCCGTAATATGAGTTCTGATCATGAAAATTATACGAAAACTGTGTGAGGATATCCTCTTTTAACGGCCATTGGTAGACTCCGAAAGCCTCTACCCTGTTCGTATAGATACTTTCACCATAAATCCTGTCGCTTCCCCTAAACGATTTGTTCCATTGCATTTCTCCTCCGAAACGGTCTTCATATAAATACCTCAGGGCAAAGCTGGCCTGGCGGTTTTCCTTTCGTCTGAAATTCCATTTATTAAAGATGGAAATTCGGTTCTGTAACGCTGCATCCGTAAAATTGTCATTATTTTCATCCAATTTCTTTTCAAAGCTGAAATAATTAAGGCTTAATAAGGAAGCTATATTTTTACCAACCTTAAATTTGGTTGAAAGATCGACATTATTTTCACTCCAGGTCGTGGTCATGAGATCTACACTCAGTTTAGGAGCTGTCAGCGCATTTTTGGTAATGATGTTAATGACGCCGCCCATGGCTTCCGAGCCATAAACAGAAGATGCAGGCCCCTTTACCACCTCGATGCGGTCTACCAGGCTATTAGGAATTCCGCTCAGTCCGTACACTGTGGAAAGGGAGCTCACGATCGGCATCCCGTCGATGAGAACCATCGTGTAAGGCCCTTCCAATCCGTTGATATGAATGTCGCCCGTATTGCAGACCGAACAGTTCAATTGAGGTTTTACGCCGTTAATCATTGAAATCGCTTCAAAAATATTCGGAGTCGGGTTTTTCTGGAAAAATTTCTGGCTGTAAATTTCTACCGCAACAGGGCTTTTTGATCTGCTGACAGGCTTTAAAGTTCCGGTCATGACGACATCGTCGATATTCTTTGTTTTGATGGTATGCGGAACAAGTTCTACCGAATCCTTTTCGTGAGAAGATTTTACCTCCAGAGTATCATTATTTTGAGACAGGCACCAAACCGGAAAGAAAACCGAAAAGAATATAATTTGTTTCATGAAATCTAAATTGTTAGACAAAGCTAACAATTATTTTTTAATAACAAAACTCCAATACAATTTTGTTATTAATTCAATTCATGAAAAAGTATTACATTTGAGAAACTACATATAAAGTAAAATGCGATATCATCAGTCGGGAAATATTCCCCAAAAAAGACATACGATTTTTAAATCTCCTGAAGATAAATTTTACTATGAACAGCTTTTCGGGACGGAAGGCTTTCATGGAATTTCTTCACTACTGTACCATATTCACCGCCCTACCCAGATCAAATCGATCGGTGTAGCAAAAGATGTAACGCCTAAAATTGCTGTTGATAAAAACGTAACGCCAAGGATGTTCAAGGGCATGAATGTAACTCCCGAAGATGACTTCCTGGACAGCAGAAAGTTCCTTATGGTCAACAATGATCTTAAAATGGGACTTTCCAAGCCAAGAAAATCAATGGATTATTTTTATAAAAATGCGGAATGCGACGAACTTCTGTTTGTTCATCACGGAAGCGGAACACTCAAAACTTTTGTAGGAGATCTTGAATTTTTTGTAGGCGACTATTTAATCATTCCCCGGGGAACCATTTATCACGTAGAATTAAAATCTGATGATACGGTTTTCTTCGTACTGGAAAGCCATTCGCCCATTTACACTCCGAAAAGGTACAGAAACGAATTTGGTCAGCTGCTTGAACATTCGCCGTTCTGCGAAAGAGATATTGTTGCCCCGACTTTTGTTGAACCTAAAGATGAAAAGGGTGAATTTTTAATAAAGGTAAAAAAAGAAAACCAGATCACGGATTTCATCTATGCCACGCATCCTTTTGATGTCGTAGGCTGGGACGGTTATTTTTATCCTTATAAATTCAATATCAAGAACTTTGAGCCGATCACGGGAAGAATTCACCAACCCCCGCCGGTACACCAGAATTTCGAGGGGCACAATTTCGTAGTATGCTCGTTCTGCGCCAGAATGTACGATTACCATCCAATGGCGATTCCAGCGCCGTACAACCACTCGAATATAGATTCTGATGAAGTATTATTTTACACCGAAGGAGATTTCATGAGCCGAAACCACATTGATCTTATGGATTTTACGCTTCACCCGGGAGGAATTGTTCACGGACCACATCCCGGAGCCATGGAAAGAAGTATCGGGAAAAAATTCACTGAAGAATATGCGGTGATGGTTGACCCTTTCCGTCCTTTAAAAATAACGGAAGAAGCATTGAAAGTTGAAGATCCTTCATATAAAACTTCGTGGCTTGAAGAACAGGACAAAACTATGGAAGACCGTTCGCAGGAATAAGTTTTCTCATTAAAATAATAAACCGGATCTGATGCATCCGGTTTTTTTTGGCTGATTTTTAAACGAACATGATAAAAATCTTTACGTATTTGGACTTAATAAAAACAATATAAACTATCTTTAAGTCAGAGAAAAAATATATAAAAATTTCAGTATGTATAATTATATCAGTGCAGAAGAAGCAATTTATACCATCAAAAGCGGAAACCGTGTATTTTTCCATGGGAGCGCATGTACGCCCAACCACCTGATAGACGAGCTGGCAAGACAGTCTCACCGTCTGGAAAATGTGGAAATGGTTTCCATTACCCAGCAGGGAAATGTTGAAATTGCCAAACCTCAGTATAAAGATAAATTTTTCGTCAATTCCCTATTTGTTTCCTCACCGGTAAGGGATGCTGTAAACTCCGACCGCGGAGATTTTGTTCCCGTTTTTTTAAGTGAAATCCCTATTCTTTTCAGGAAGAACATATTGCCGCTGGATGTGGCTTTAATTACAGTTTCACCACCGGACAAGCATGGTTTCTGCACTTTAGGGACTTCCGTAGACGTGGCAAGAGCAGCGGTAGACACGGCAAAACTCATTGTGGCTATTGTAAATCCGCTGATGCCGAGAACCCACGGTGACGGAATGATCCATATCAGCAGAATCAACAAGCTGGTGTGGCACGAAGAAGAGCTTCCGACCGTCGACTACGGTGCAAAAGTAGGCCCGGAAGAAATGGAGGTCGGAAAAAATGTGGCCGAATTAATAGACGACCGATCGACCCTTCAGATGGGTATCGGAACAATTCCCGATGCGGTTTTAAAATGCCTGGGAAATCATAAAGACCTTGGCGTCCACACGGAAATGCTGAGTGACGGCGTGGTTGATTTAATTCAAAATGATGTCATCAACAATAAATACAAAGGCTACAACGACAACAAAACGATTACAAGCTTCTGCTTCGGAACCCGTAAGCTCTATGATTATGTGGATGACAATACCGTATTCTCCTTTGACGATGTAAGCACCGTGAATTTCCCTATCAACATTATGCGGAACAAGAAGATGGTGGCGATCAATTCAGCCATTGAGATTGATCTTACCGGACAGGTCTGCGCAGATTCTATCGGCACCATGCAGTACAGCGGAATCGGCGGACAGATGGATTTCATGAGAGGAGCCGCATTAAGTGAAGATGGGAAACCGATCATTGCGATTACTTCCAGAACTAAAAAAGGCGTTTCCAGAATTGTCCCTTACCTGAAACCGGGAGCCGGAGTGGTGACCACCAGAGGACATATTCACTGGGTTGTTACTGAATACGGAACTGCTTATTTGTATGGTAAAAATCTGAAGCAAAGAGCACAGGAGCTTATCAGCATTGCACATCCTGATGACCGAGAGATGCTGGAAAGAGCAGCATACGAGAGATTTAAACATTAAAAGATCCTGTATTTGAACCTTCCATCAGATGATTTTGTTAATTTTTAAATAAAACCAAATCCGCTGTTGTTTCAAGGTTAAAAAAATCAATTTTCATCCCGCATTTTTTTATTAAAACTTTAACTAACAAGTGTTTGTTTTCGATTTTAAAGGTTTCGCAGAATTTTGTAATTTGCATGCAATAATATAAAAGTAAAAATAGAAATATGTCAACACTTACATTTGCCGAAAAAATTGCTCAAGCAGAGAATTTCCTGCCGATTAACGGTACAGATTACATTGAGTTTTACGTAGGAAATGCAAAACAGGCTGCCCATTATTACAAAACCGCTTTCGGTTTTCAGTCTGTAGCATATGCCGGTCCTGAAACCGGAGTGAGAGATCGTGCTTCATACGTTCTTCAGCAGGGAAAAATCAGATTGGTGCTTACGACAGGATTAAATTCTGATTCGCCTATCAACGAACATGTAAAGAAGCATGGCGACGGTGTAAAAATTTTGGCACTTTGGGTGGATGACGCATACAAAGCCTTCGAGGAAACAACCAAAAGAGGAGGCAAACCCTATCTGGAACCGGTAACCATAACCGATGAAAACGGAGAGGTAAGAATGTCCGGAATCTATACGTACGGCGAGACGGTACACATGTTCATCGAAAGAAAAAACTATACAGGACCTTTCATGCCGGGCTACGAAAAATGGGAAAGTGCTTACAATCCTGAAGAAGCGGGTCTTCTTTATGTAGACCATTGTGTAGGAAATGTAGACTGGAACAGAATGATCCCAACCGTAGAATGGTATGAAAAAGTAATGGGATTCGTAAACATTCTTTCCTTCGATGACAAACAGATCAATACGGAATATTCTGCGCTGATGTCTAAAGTAATGTCAAACGGAAACGGATACGCAAAATTCCCGATCAATGAACCTGCAGAAGGCAAAAGAAAATCGCAGGTAGAAGAATATCTTGATTTCTATGAAGGAGAAGGAGTACAGCATATTGCCGTGGCGACCAGAGATATTATCCACACGGTCACCGAATTAAAAAAACGCGGTGTTGAGTTCCTTTCCGCTCCACCAGAGGCTTATTACGATATGGTTCCTGAAAGAGTAGGACATATTGATGAAGATATTAAGAAACTTCAGGACTTAGGCATCCTTATTGATCATGATGAAGAAGGGTATTTATTGCAGATCTTCACAAAACCTGTAGAAGACCGCCCAACCCTATTCTTCGAGATCATTGAAAGACATGGTGCACAAAGCTTTGGCGCCGGAAATTTCAAAGCATTATTCGAAGCATTGGAAAGAGAACAGGAAAGAAGAGGAAATCTTTAAATTTAATAACAATATAAGTTTTGTCAGGATCGTGCATCCTGGCAAAACTTTTTTTTAAACACATCATTATGAGGAAAACATTTTTAGGAATTTTACTTGTCGGAGCCGTATTCGGAGTAAAAGCGCAGTACGGAACAATGGATATGATTCTCACGAGGCTTGAAGAAAAGTCCGGGGTCAATCAGAATCTCGAATCTGTAAATATTGACAACAAGAAATTTGTTTTCGTCAAAGATGAGGCAGACCACACGGAAAGGGATTTTATCGTCATCAAAGGAAACAAAGCCACTTACGTGGAAGTTTTCGACGATAAACAGACAGGACAAAGCAGTTCGAACGTATTTTCAGGAGATATCATCAGAAAAAACAACAGGATTTCTCTGAGAGCCGATATGCTAGAGAATAAAAAAATTCCCATCCCTCTCACCAAAAACTTACTTTTAACCAAACAGGACAATATTCTGTACCTGATTGACATCAATACCAAAGCGAGATGGATTGATGAAGAAGCCATTGCAAATGCTCAGGCTAAGGTCAAAAAGTAAATCTTTGACAAATTATTAAATCAATTATTTTCAACAAATCTCACTAAGCCGTATTTTAATGTAATGATTTAATATAGGCTTCATTTGTTCTAAAATTTAAACAAAATTAAATCAAAAATTATGAAATCATTTGTAGAATATTCCGCAGATTCAGACTTCTCTATACATAACATTCCTTTCGGTGTCGCAGTTTTTAATAAAGAATATATCGGGTGCTGTACAAGAATTGGAGATCAGATCGTTGATCTCGCTACACTTTACGACTATGGCTACTTTGAAGAAATCGAAGGTCTTATTGACAATGTCTTTGAAGCTTATACCTTAAACGAATTCATCGAACTTGGGAAACCGATCACCAATGCGGTCCGACTTAAAATCCAGGAACTTTTACAGGAAGATTCTATCCTGTCTAAAGATGAAAAAACAATTGAAGAAGCATTTTACGATCTTGATAAAGTAAAAATGATGATGCCTGTACACATCCCGAATTACACAGATTTTTACAGCAGCATCGAACATGCCACCAACGTCGGAAAAATGTTCAGGGATCCTGCCAATGCATTATTACCAAACTGGAAACATCTGCCGGTAGGATATCACGGAAGAGCCTCCTCGATCGTTGTGTCAGGAACGGAAATCAACCGACCTAAAGGCCAGATGAAACCCGCCGATGCTGAAAAACCTGTATTCGGTCCTTGTAAACAGCTGGATTTCGAACTTGAAATGGCATTCATCATCAACAAAAATACAGAGATGGGTGAAAGCATTTCTACGAAAGATGCTGAAGACGCAATTTTCGGAATGGTCGTTTTCAATGACTGGTCAGCAAGGGATATCCAGTCTTGGGAGTATGTTCCGCTGGGACCATTTTTAGCTAAAAATTTCGGATCTTCCGTTTCCCCATGGGTCGTTACCCTTGAAGCACTCGAACCATTCAGAACAGCTTCTCCACAACAGGATCCTGAAGTGCTGGATTATTTAAAATTTGAAGGCAATAAAAACTACGACATCAACCTCGAAGTCTACATCCAACCGGAAAACGGAGAGCAAAACCTCATCAGCGAAAGCAACTACAAACATATGTACTGGAACATGGCGCAGCAATTGGCCCATCACACCGTAAACGGATGTAATGTTGAAGTAGGCGACATGTACGCCAGCGGTACCATTTCCGGAAGCGATCCGAAATCTTTCGGCTCCATGCTCGAGCTTACCTGGAGAGGCGAAAATCCGATCACTTTAAGCAACGGCGAAGAAAGAAAATTCATCAATGACAATGATACCGTTACCATGAAAGCATGGGCTGAGAAAGAAGGCATAAGGGTCGGCTTCGGTGAAGTTTCCGGTAAAATTATTCCGACAAAATAGTAAATAGTAAACCCATAAGTCACAAAGAGATTTATCTTACAAGCGTTAGAGAAAAACACATTAGAATGAAATCTTTGATTTTCATTCTAATGTGACTAATGCGTTAAAACAATATAATGAAAACACTTATTCCATCCGAGATAACTCCCGTACAGCTGCAGACTGTAATGCAGACGGCCATCTCGCCGCGACCGATTGCATTGGCGTCGACGGTTGATAAAAACGGGAACAGCAATTTATCGCCGTTCAGCTTTTTCAATATGTTCAGCACCGTACCTCCGATTTTGATCTTTTCACCATCGCGAAGAGTGCGTGACAACACCACAAAACATACCCTGGAAAACATTCTGGAAGTTCCTGAAGTAGTGATCGGAACCGTAAATTTCCAGATCGTACAGCAGATTTCATTAGCTTCTACAGAATATGGAGATGGCGTAAATGAATTCATTAAATCCGGACTCACCATGAGAGACGCCGATCTGGTAACACCTAAGCTGATTGAAGAGTCCCCTGTAAATTTTGAATGCAGGGTTCTCGAAGTAAAACCCCTTGGAGACCAGGGAGGTGCAGGAAATCTTGTCATTTGCGAAGTGCAGAAAATTCATATCAGGGAAGAATACCTGAATGAAGAAGGAAATCTCGATCAGGCCAAACTGGATATGGTGGCCCGGCTCGGGAGTAACTGGTATTCAAGAAATAACGAAAGTAATCTTTTTGAGGTGCCGAAACCGCTTGTCACAAAGGGAATCGGGTTTGATCTTCTTCCTGAGCAGGTAAAATTCAGCAAAGTGTTTACCGGAAATGACCTGGGAATGCTGGCCAATACAGAAGTTTTGCCTGAGGGTGACTTTCATGCAGATGAAACCGTTCATCGAAACGCCCAAAAACTACTGCTCGAAAGTAAAATTGAAGAAGCATGGAAAATTTTAACAATTAAGGAGTGAACATTTCACTCCTTTTTTTATCCTATGAATTTGAGTAATTGACCCTTTTAAACTTAATTTTCAGGAACATCATAAAACCATTTTCTCTTTCATAAACTGAATACATTTGTCCGTAGCATCCCCAAGATATCCTGGCAGTTCAGCATTGTCCCATGGTTCTCTGGCCCCAAAGGTGTGGTCGGCATTTTCGATCAGGTAGAGTTCAGAATTGGGATGCAGGAGATGAAGATGTTCGGCATTTTTCATGCTTACACTTTCATCATGGGTTCCGTGAATGATCAGAACATGAGCTTTAGCCATCTCAGTCGCACGTTCCACATCAAACCGGTGGATATCTTTTTCATAATCTTCATAAAACTGGTAATAATGAGGCATTTCCTGTTTTGTCCTTCCATTCGTCACATAATAAACACCTTCTTTTTGCCATTTTGCGAAAGCTTCATTTTTAGGAAAACGATCCAGCGTATCGACACTTGCCAGCGTGATCAGTCCGTTGATTCTCTCATCTTCATACGTTTTAATAATAGAAATCCCTCCTCCTCTGCTGTGTCCAATGAGCGTAATCTTGTGATCATCAACCATTTCATTTGTAGTAAAATGATCGATTACTACCCCCAGGTCGGAAAGTTCTTTTGAATAATTATTATTCCCGAACGCTTCAAGATCGGCAAAATGACGCGGATCATCTACCGTCGTACCATTATGCGAAAAGTTGAACTTAACAAAGAAGAAACCTGCTTCCGCAAATTTTTCGCCCATTAAATTCCATGCGCCCCAGTCTTTATAGCCTTTATAACCATGAACGAAAATCACCAATGGCAACTTTCCTTCTTTTTCAGGATAGAAGGCATCAGCAAGAAATTCCCTGGTTTGCGGATTTGAAATAACAATATTTTCCTTTTTTATAATTCCCATATACTTTATTTTTTCTTCTGAAGCATAAAGACCTTTCATACTTCAGTTGTTTTTTCATCATTATTTTATACAGAATGGTAAACTGAAAATTTATAATGATGAATTTAATTCTACTTAAAAATATTAAAAATAGAAATAAACACAAAGTAAAAACCTTATTTTTGCGGTATGTTGGATTTAAGAACGGTAACTGTAATGCGTTATATTCTGCCCCTTCGTGAGGGAGGCTCTCTTCCTGCGCTGGCAGAAGCGGATGATGATTTTAAATATGTCTTAAAATTCCGTGGTGCGGGTCACGGCGTTAAGATGCTGATTTCAGAATTGTTGGGAGGAAAGATTACAGAGGCTTTGGGATTACAAATTCCTGAGCTGGTTTTTGTCAATCTGGATGTCGATTTCGGAAGAACGGAAGCCGACGAAGAAATCCAGGATTTGCTGAAATTTTCTGAAGGACTGAATCTCGGCCTTCATTACCTCTCCGAATCAATTGCTTATGATCCAAGCGTGAAGATCGATCCGTTCCTGGCTTCAAAAATCGTCTGGCTGGATGCATTTATCACCAACATCGACCGTACTTTCAGGAACACGAATCTACTGATGTGGCACAAAGAGCTTTGGGTGATCGATAACGGAGCTTCTTTTTATTTCCACCACTCCTGGGAAAATTTTGATACTGCGGCGAAAACGCCTTTCAAATATGTTAAAGACCATGTACTGCTTCCGCAGGCCACAAAATTGGATGAAGCCGACCAGTTTGCAAAAGAAGTGTTGAATGAGAATATTTTCAGGGAAATTGTAAACCTTATCCCTGAAGACTGGCTTCACTGGAATGATGCGGATGAAAGCCCTGAGCAGATTCGGGATATTTATTTTAATTTCCTGAAAACAAGACTCGAAAATTCTGAAATCTTTTTAAACGAAGCCAAAAATGCAAGAGGATAAAATATATGAATACGCTGTGATAAGGCTGGTTCCCAAGGTTGAAAGAGAAGAATTTTTCAATATCGGGCTGGTGATGTTTTCCAAGAAAGAAAAATTTATCCGGGTCGCCTATTATTTATGTCCTGATAAATTTAAGCTGATGAGAAATAAGCTTGATTATGACGACATCATTCAGAATCTTGAAAGCTTTCAGAAAATTGCGAATGGCAATAAAGACGGCGGACCGATTGCACAACTGGAAATCCCAGAACGTTTCAGATGGCTTACCGCTGTCAGAAGTTCTGTGGTACAGACTTCCAGGCCTCATCCGGGAAAATCGAAAGATCTCGACAAAACTTTTGAAAAGCTTTTTGAAGAACTTATTCTTTAACTAAAATAAATTGAGGGGTTTGGTAGACTTTTTGAGGGGTTTGGGATAAAAAACTCAGCAAAATTTATTCTATGAAATTTTTTACAAACCATAAATTATTCAGCAGGTTTATGACGAACCTGTTTTTTGTTTTCTTTCTAAACCTTTCTTATTTCGGATATTCTCAGGATTTACCCGAAATAAAAATTCCTCCCAGCACGTTACTCCCTGAAAAAACAGCGTTTTCTGAAAATATTGTCTATAAGACCAATTCGGCCGGAAACCCTGTCAGTCTTGATATCTATCAGCCTAAAAATTCAGTTTCCGGTAAACTTCCGGTCGTTATTTACGTACACGGCGGAGCGTGGGCAAAAGGTGACAAAACAGTGAGAGCCAATAATTACATCGAAAGCTTTATTTTAAAACTTGTAGAAAAAAATATAGCCGTTATCAGCATAGAATATACATTGGTAAGCGATAAGATTCATTTCCCATTACCGGTTGAAGACACCAAAGATGCTGTAAGATGGGTACGCAAAAATGCAGAAAAATATAATTTTGACCCAGACAATATCGGATATTTCGGAGTATCATCCGGAGCACATCTGTCACTGCTTGCCGCGTATACGGGCGACAACGATTATCCCGGCAGCCCTGACCTGGCATTATATTCGGCCAAGGTGAATTATGTGGTGGATAATTTTGGTCCGACCGATCTTAACAAGCTCCTGCATACCCGTTTGGGTAAAGTTCCCGTGGCTATTGTCGGCTTATTCTTTAAGCCCATCGTAGAGATCAGGGAAAAGCTGGTTTACGGAATTTCAGGATACAGCATCAAAACAGAAAAAAGAAAAGCCATCGATTATCTTGAAACCGTCTCTCCAATTAATTACACGGAACACGGCGTTCCCACGTACATCCTGCACGGAAACAAAGATAAGGTTGCTCCCCTGAAACAATCTAAAAAACTCCTGAAGAAGCTAAAAAAAGAAAATATCGAAGCTACATTGGTCGAGGTAAAAGATGGCATACACGGTTTTGGAACAACCGACAAAGCCTACTTAGATCAGGTTACGGATGAAATGGTAAACTTTATCATTTCAAAAAAGAAGTAACATCAATTCTAAATAAAAAGCCGATCTTTTCTCACCAGAAAGAGGATCGGCTTTTTGTATTCAATAACCTTAGCTATCCGTCACTTCATGAGTTTTTCTATCCTTTTAATCTCATTAAGCAGCAAAGGAAATGCAGGCTGTGCCATTCCCACATGATCGAAACCCTGAAGCTCGTATAACGTTGTTTCTTTGTGGCCTTTCAGCTTCATCATACGGGCCATGTAGGCATTCTCTTCATATCTTCCCAACAGTTCTTTTTCACGGTCGCCGGTAATCAGCAGTAATGGCGGAGCATCTGCTCTTATAAAATGAAGCGGTGCCATATCATCAATTCTGGCATCCAGTTCGTCGATTCCTTTTTCTTTTCTGGTGGTAAAATGAGAAATCATCTGCCCGCTAAAAGGAACAATTCCCGCCAGCTGATCGGCATCAATCCCGTATTTGCCGAGATACATTTTATTTAAACCCACCATGATAGCAAGGTAACCTCCGGCAGAATGACCTGAGATAAAAATCTTATTTTCATCGCCACCGTACTTTTTAATATTCCTGAAAACCCATGCTGTAGCCGCAGCTGCGTCTTCAATATATTTGGGTGCATTTACTTTTGGGGAAAGCCTGTAGTTGACCCCAATCACTGCAACCCCTTTATTCTTCAGAGCTTCGGGAATTTCTTTTTGTCCGCCTGTCAGGCCTCCTCCGTGAAACCAAATCACTGTCGGGAAGTTCTTCACATCTTTCGGAACATAGATATCCAGAACACATCTTTCATTGATGTACGCATCGGATACATTGGTTTTGCTGTCGTAATAATGGATATTTTGAATCGTATTGTACTCCTGCGAAAACAGCGTTGCGCTGCATAAAGTGATGACTAAAAATAAGAGAATCCTTTTCATTGTAAAACTTTTACGGCTAAGATACGAAATCTGTATTTTCCCGAAGATCGCATTGATTTTCCCAGATCAGAATAAAAGAAATCTGCTCAATCTCCAAAATCCGCGAGCGTAAAAAATACTCTCGCAGATCGTGCTGATCATGCGGATCAAACCACCCCGTCAAAAATTCTTCGGAATTTTCGCCACCCCTCCATGGGAGTGGAATTTTGACGGCGGTTAAGGATATTATGGTAATTATAGATGTTAAACACAAAGTACACAGATTTTACATATCAGAACAAAAAAAATCTGCTCAATCTCCAAAATCCGCGAGTGTAAAAAGAACTTCCGCAGATTGTGCTGATGACGCAGATTAGTATAAAATCTTAAAGGATATCTATAGGAAGAAACTTAAATCTTCGTCAGTTTAGCATATTTTAAGATCAGATTCTTTTCGCCTTCGTGCTGGAATACGACTTTAGCTTTGATATTCTGCGGATCGGTACCATCCAGGAAAGTCACTTCCCCGACTCCGAAACGGTCGTGTCTTACTTTGTCGCCCACTTCAATATCTTGTGAAGAAGCACCGCTCGGGTTGATGATCTTGGCTGTGCTGACCGGCTTCAATTTTCTAGGTTCGGCAATAGGCTTCGAATCTCCGCTTCTTTCAATAGTTTTCTTTTCGACCTTTTTGAAACTTTTCATTTCAGAAGGATGTTCATCGAAAATATTTGATCTTAATCCTGCATTATTGATAAAGCGTTTTTCGATGGCCGGATTTACAAACTCGATATATTCATCATCAATTTCGCTTAAGAATCTTGAAGGTTCCGCATCGGTAATTTTCCCCCATTGGAAACGTGAAACCGCATACGAGAAAAAGGCCTGTTTTTCGGCTCTTGTTAAGGCCACATAGAACAAACGTCTTTCTTCTTCCAGATCCTCTCTTGTGGCAGAACTCATGAAGCTCGGGAAAAGGTTTTCTTCAAGTCCAACCAAATGAACAACCGGAAATTCAAGACCTTTTGAAAGGTGAATGGTCATCAATGAAACCATATCTTCTTCATTATTCTTATCCTGGGTATCTGCGGAAAGTGCGATATTTTCAAGGAAATTCGGCAGACTGGGATCTCCGTCTTCCAGCTGCATCTGCTCTTCGATGAATCCCTGCATCGAGTTCATCAATTCCTGAACGTTTTCCACACGGGAAATGCCTTCCGGCGTCTGGTCGTCTTTTAAAAACTTAATCAGGCCGCTTCGTTTAGCCACCTCCATGGCTACGCTGTAGGCGGTTTCGGTTTTCAGCAATACCTGGAAGGCTTTGATCATCGACCAGAAATCATTCAGCTTATTTAAAACGCCATTGTTTAAGCCCAGCTGCGGCGCATACATCGGGAGATTGCCGAGTACTTTTGAAACCGAAACATTCTGGGCATCGGCAAAGACCACCAGTTTATTCTGAGTCGTTTCACCGATTCCCCTTACCGGATAATTAATAATCCTCATCAACGCTTCCGAATCGTTTTCATTCACCAGAAGCCTTAAATAAGCAATGAGGTCTTTTACCTCTTTCCTTTGATAGAAAGACAGGCCTCCGTAGACTTTATAAGGAATATTTTTACGTCTCAGGGCATCTTCAAACGCTCGCGTCTGTGAATTGGTACGGTAAAGAATCGCGAAATCACTGTATTTTCTCTGCTCACGGTTCCTGGTTTCCCAGATATTTCCGGCGACAAAGTTGGCCTCATCCGCATCGGAAAGCGAACGGTACACTTTGATCTTCTCCCCTTCTTCGTTTTCACTGAAAACATTTTTCTTAAACTGCTGAAGGTTTTTGGCGATCACCACATTGGCCGCATTCACGATATTCTGTGTAGAACGGTAGTTTTGTTCGAGTGAAACCGTTACGGCATCGGGATAATCTTTTTTAAAATTTAAGATATTATAAATATTGGCCCCACGGAAAGAGTAAATCGATTGTGCATCGTCTCCCACGACACATATATTTTCAAACTTTGATGCCAACGCTTTTACAATAAGATACTGAGAGTGGTTGGTATCCTGGTACTCATCCACGAGGATATATCTGAACCGGTCCTGGTATTTGGCGAGCACCTCGGGAAACCGGGTCAATAATTCATTGGTTTTTAACAATAGATCATCGAAATCCATCGATCCGTTTTTGAAGCACTGCTCTACGTATCGCTGGTAGATCTGCCCGATAAATTTCATATTCGCCTTTTCATCCGCTTCCATGAGTTCGGGATTGGCGTAATACGCTTTTACGGTGATCAGGTTGTTTTTATAGGTGGAAATTCTTGCCTGAACTTTTTTAGGTTTATAAAGATCGGCATCGATATTCATGTCTTTAAGTACTTTCTTAATGACATTCAGGGCATCCTGCTGGTCATAGATGGTAAAGTTGGAAGGATATCCCAGGTAATGTGCCTCACTTCTCAGAATCCTGGCAAAAACCGAGTGGAAAGTTCCCATCCACAGACTTCTTGCATTGCTCTGACCTACGACTTTGGCAATACGTTCCTTCATTTCTTTTGCGGCCTTGTTGGTAAAGGTTAGGGCTAAAATATTAAAAGGATCCACCCCATTGGTAATAAGATGGGCAATACGCATGGTAAGTACACGCGTTTTCCCGGAGCCCGCTCCTGCGAGAACCATTAATGGCCCCTGTAGTGTGGTAACGGCTTCAAATTGTGATTCATTCAGTCCTTTCAGATAATCCTCCATGCTGCAAAAAATTTTTGGAACACAAAATTAGTGTATTATATGGAGAATTCAAACTTTGGCCCTGTGTTGTTTTTAGCAGAAACATTTTCCGGTCTTCCCGAAAGCTTGCCGCACCCTGCAGCAGGTTTTCGGGTAACCCCGAAAGGTTCCTGCACCTTGCAACAGACTTTCGGGAACTCCCGAAAAGTTGTTGCACCCTAGTAATTGATTTTCGGGAAGCCGGGAAAAGTTGTCGCAACCTAGCATGAAGTTTTCCCGGAAATTTCAGTTTCTCCTTCTTTACATAAAAAAAACCGGCAGAATACTGCCGGTCCGTGTATGGAATTATTTTATATAATGTCTTATTCTTTCGACCATATGCCCCAGATCAAAGGGTTTAGCGATAAACTCATTCGCCCCCGCGTCGAGTGCCGACTGTTCAAGTCCGCGGCTTGCCGACATGATGAGAACGGGAATATCCTGAAAATTTTCGTGTGCTTTGATGAGTTTGCAGAAATCTCTTCCGTCTTCTCCGGACAGCCACATATCCATTAAAATAACATCAGGTTTCGTATCAGGATTGAGGGCACTGTACATTTCTGATCCTTTATAGAATTTAGCAACCTGAAATCCTTCAAAATCCAACATCATTTCAATAGAATCAACAATCGCGGGACTGTCATCCACTACCATAATTTTTGCAGCATTAGACATGGTAAAAACTTTTTATTTTTTATTCTTGGGGATTCTGAAGCAAAAATCAGACCCTTCTCCTTCCACGGAGGTCACAAAAATTTCACCGCCTGTTCTTTTTATAATTTCTGATGAGATATACAAGCCGAGACCGAGCCCCGGAAAAGTATAGTCTCTGGAGGCGCTGATGCGGTAATACTGATCAAAAACTTTCGACTGCTGATCTTCCGGAATTCCGATGCCGAAATCCTTTACATTAAACTGGGCATCATTGCCGTTCAGACAGGAAGAAATATGTACCTGATCTGCTTCCGGTGAATATTTGATGGCATTGCTGATGAGATTGGCCATCACCTGAGAGATCCTGTGGCGGTCTGCAAAAACCTCGCCTACTTTATTGACCCTGCTTACAAAAAGTTTATGCCTTGAGGTCATCTGCTGCTCTTCCACCACTTCGTCTACCAGTTTATCGAAGTCGAAATAGGTTTCGTTCAGCTGAATCTGGCCTTTCTGTATTTTGGTAACATCCAGCAATTCACTGATGAGGCCTGTCAGCAGATCGATCTGGTAATCCATCCTTCTGGCGACTTCGGCATTTTTAGGGTCGCCGGCTTTCTCAAGATTTGTTTTGATGAATTGGGTATATAGTTTAAGGCTGGTCAACGGTGTTTTCAGTTCATGGCTGGCAATTCCGAGGAAATTATCTTTCTGTGTTTCGAGTTGCTTGAATTCATCAATGTCGGTAAAAGTTCCGGTCCATTGTTTTACTTCCCCGTTTTCAGAAAAATTGGGAATGGCTCTTCCCAGAAACCATCGGTAGTTCCCTTTCTGTTTAGGATCTTCAAGTTCATATTCCATCACGAAAGGGGTGTGCGTTTTCACACATTTTCGCCATAGTTTATCGACAGCATGAATTGTTTCTTTCTTCATCATGCTTTTTACAAGTTGCCTCTGGTTTTCATCTGCCGAGGAGCCTGTGTATTTGTACCAGCTGTCGTTCATGTAGGTAATTTCGCCATCGTTATCACACGTCCAGACAAACTGGGGCATCGAATCGGCAAGCTCCCGGAATTTCTCTTCCCGTTCCTGGATTTGTTTTTTGGCCAACACAAGATCGGTAACATCTACGGCCATATTGAGGATGGCATACACTTCTCCGTTCTGGTTCTTCAGAGGCTTGTAAGAAAAGTTGTAATAGAACGTCTGAAGCTTTCCGTCTACCACCAGATTTGCCGGGTCTTCTTTAGCAGCATACGTTTCACCGGTTTCAAATATATTTTTAAGGAGCCCTAAAAACGGCTGCCCCTCCAGCTCAGGAAGCGCTTCATGCAGCTTCATCCCGATTACCGAGTCGCTTTTACCCCAGGTTTTCAGCATTTTTTCATTGGCAAATTCAATATAAAAATCTTCTGTACGGTAAATCGCGATGGGATAATCGGATTTTTTAATGAGATTTTCAAACCGGTATTCACTGTCTTTTAATTTTTCCTCAGACAAAACCTGATCGGTAACTTCTGTTGCCACAATGCTTATTCCTATGATTTTCTTATCGTCATTGTGCACAGGGGCATAAATAAAATTAAAGAAATGCTCTTCATATTTACCGTATTTTTCAAGAAATACAGACCGTTTGTTACCTTTAAAAACCTCTCCGTTCTGGTAAACATTATTAAATATTTCTAAAAAGCCCTGTGAAGTAATTTCCGGAAGTACCTCAAACAGAGGTTTCCCGATAACGGAAGCATCTCTTCCCCAAAGCTCCAGCATCTGCGGGTTGGCATTATGGATCTGATAATTGTCGCCAATGAGAAGGGCTACAGCCACAGGTGCCTGGCTAAATAAAGTAATAAGAGAATCCTGAGAAACATTTTGCTCTAAAAAGCTTTTCATTCTTTATTGTTTTATTAGGTAAAAATAATTCATATTCCGAACAGAATAAAATTTAAGAATACCACATAAGATGGTATTTTAAATAAATATACAACTTTTAGCTCCAAAAAAATTATGTTGACCGATTGTAACATTTAAAGTAAATTTGGCACTAATTGACAAAACAATTTCTACTTTATGAAAAAGCGACTTCTTTCAGTTGCTGCAGCGGCTTTCTTCGGAATGGCCCTTAATGCACAACAAATTAAATTTGAAGAGTATGACTTACCAAACGGTCTTCACGTAATCCTTCACCAGGACAATTCGGCACCGGTTGTAACGACAGGTGTTATGTACCACGTAGGTGCAAAAGATGAGGTAAAAGGAAGAACCGGTTTCGCCCACTTCTTCGAACACCTTTTATTTGAAGGAACACCCAATATCAAAAGAGGAGACTGGTTTAAAATAGTTTCTTCAAACGGAGGGCAAAATAATGCGAACACCACCAACGACAGAACGTACTATTACGAAACATTCCCATCGAATAACGAACAACTGGGACTTTGGATGGAAGCTGAAAGAATGCGTCACGCCGTTATCAACCAGGTTGGGGTAGACACACAAAGAGAGGTTGTGAAGGAAGAGAAAAGATTAAGAATGGACAACCAGCCTTACGGAAATCTTTTCACAACCATTCAGAAAAATCTATTTACCAACCACCCGTACAACTGGCCTACGATCGGTTCTATGGAAGATCTTAACTCTGCAAAACTGGAAGAATTCCAGGCTTTTTATAAAAAATATTATGTTCCGAACAACGCTACACTAGTGGTTGCAGGAGACATCAAACCGGAAGAAACCAAAAAATGGATCCAGGAATATTACGGAGGAATTCCGAAAGGAACGGTTTATCCTAAAAATTTCCCGAAAGATGCGCCTATCACTCAGGAAAAAGAGGTAACCGCAACGGATCCTAACATCCAGCTTCCTGCTTATGTTTTTGCATACAGAACGCCGGGTAATAAAGAAAAAGACGCTTATGTTTTAGATATGCTTTCTTCTTACCTGAGCAGCGGTAAATCTTCTGTTTTATACAAGAAATTGGTAGACCAGGAGAAAAAAGCATTGCAGGTAGCGGCTTTCAACCAGGGTCTTGAGGATTACGGGATCTTTGCTTTCTTCGCTATTCCTATGGGGCAGACTACGAAAGCAACCCTTCAGGCAGACATCGATGCAGAAATCAAAAAACTTCAGACCACATTAATCTCTGAAGAAGATTACCAGAAACTTCAGAATCAGTTTGAAAACCAGTTTGTAAATGCCAACTCCAGCATTCAGGGAATTGCGGCTTCACTGGCAACCAACCATGTTTTGATGGGAAACACCAATCTTATCAACAAAGAAATCGACATCTACAGATCGATCACAAGACAGGATCTTCAGAACGCTGCTAAAAAATATCTTAATTCCAACCAAAGAATAATCATCAATTACGTACCTGAGAAGAAGTAAATCGCTGATCCGGGTGATCCAAATTGATTATTAAAATTAAATTTTTACAAATGAAAAAGCAATTAACATATATAGCTGTAGCGTTTTTATTCGCAGGAACGATCTCAGCACAAAAAATTGACCTTAATGCAATGCCAAAACCGGGACCGACCCCTGCCATCAACATTGCAAAGCCAAAAACTTTCCAGATGAGCAATGGCCTTACGGTAATGGTTGTAGAAAACAACAAATTGCCAAGAGTAAGCGCCAGCCTTTCTATGGACAGACCTCCGTATTATGAAGGAAGCGTAGCGGGTGTAAGCGAGATCATGGCAGAACAGTTCGAAAACGGAACGACCAACATGAGCAAAGATGATTTCAACAAAAAAGTGGATTATCTTGGAGCCAACCTTGGTTTCTCTTCAAACGGAGCTTCTGCAAACACACTTTCGAAGTACTTCCCTGAGGTTTTAAATTTAATGGCTGATGCCATCATCAACCCTAAATTTTCCGCTAAGGAAATTGAAGACTCTAAGGAAAGAGCGATCGAAGGCCTGAAATCTGACGAGAAAAATGCATCTTCTATTGCATCAAGAGTTTCCAACGCTTTGATGTACGGTAAAAACACTTCCAGAGGAGAATTTGAAACGGTAGAATCTATCGGCAAAATCCAACTGGCTGACGTTCAGAATACCTATAAAAAATATTACGCTCCGGACAACGCTTATCTTGTGATCGTAGGAGACGTAAAATTCGACAAGGTAAAATCTATGGTGGAAAAGGCATTCGGAGGCTGGAAAAAAGCCAACACGCCGATCACGCCTCTTGAGCCGGCTGCCAATGTTACGGCTACGGAAATCGATGTGGTTGATGTTCCTTCGGCAGTACAGTCGGTGGTTTCCGTAAACAATCTGAATACATTGAAAATGAAGGACCCGAACTACTTCCCGGCAACGATTGCCAACTACATCCTTGGTGGTGGTGGTGAAGCCAGGCTTTTCATGAACCTTCGTGAGAAAAACGGATTTACTTACGGTGCTTATTCCAGCATGGTGGCAAGCAAGTACTCTCCACAGTTCTCGGCCAGCGCAAGTGTAAGAAACGAAGTAACGGATAAAGCGGTAAAAGAATTTATGAACGAACTTAATTCTATTTCTACCGTAAAGCCTGAAGAACTTGAAAATGCAAAAGCTAAGCTGAAAGGAGCGTTTATCATGTCTCTTGAGCAGCCTGCAACCATTGCAAGATTTGCAGTAAACCAAAAAGTTCAGGACCTTCCGGACGATTTCTATACCAATTATCTTAAATCGATCGATAAAGTAACGGCTGCTGATGTTTCAAGCGCGGTAAGCTCTACCATTTATCCTAACAAGAGCAGAGTTTTCATCGCGGGTAAAGCCTCTGACATTTCTGAAGGACTGGAAAAATTAGGTTACCCGGTAAAATACTACGATAAAGATGCAAATCCGGTAGCCAAACCGACCGCTCAGAAAGTAGACGCCAGCGTAACCGTAGCTTCTATCGCTGATAAATACATCAATGCTATCGGAGGAAAAGCCAATGTTGAAAAAATTTCTTCTTACACAGTGAACGCTTCAATGTCTATGCAGGGTCAGAATATCGATTTCAAAATCGTAAAAGCCCAGGGTGGAAAAGAACTTACTATGGTTACCGCTATGGGACAAGTGGTTCAGAAGCAGGTATTCGACGGCAAAACAGGATACTCTGAGCAAATGGGACAAAAAGTACCTATGAAAGCTGACGAGATTGCCGATAAACAAAAAAACACACAGCTTTTTGAAGAACTGGGATTTGCCAAGTCAGCAGATTACAAACTTGCAGGGATTGAAAAAATCGGTGGTGAAGATTCTTATGCCATTAAAGGAGGAGATACAACCTACTATTACAGCGTAAAAACCGGATTGAAAACCGGAGAAACCGAGACCATGAAAGCTCAGGGCCAGGAAATGACCGTCCCTACAGTATATTCGGATTATAAAGAGGTAGCCGGTGTGAAAATGCCTTACACCATCTCTATAAACCAAATGGGAATGGATATGACCATGAAAGTGAAATCTTACGAAGTAAATCAGGCGAAAGATGCCGATTTTAAATAAGACCTCCTTACTTGATAAAGAAAACGGCAACAAATGTTGCCGTTTTTTATTTTTATCAGATATTTGATCATATCTTTCTTTGCCGTTCGGTAAAAAAAGATTAAATTTGCCCATTCAAAAAGATATCAAATTAATGGATTCTATATTTATACTATTGATGGTTCTTATTATGATCGCCAGTATCCTTCTGGTAATCATTGTTATGGCTCAAAATCCAAAAGGAGGAGGCCTTTCCAGTACTTTTGGAGGTGCATCTTCCGCTCAGTTTGGGGTACAGAGAACCAACGACTTTATGGAAAAAGCAACATGGACTTTAGGAGCAACAATTATCGTTCTTATTCTTTTAAGTGTTGTTATTACAGGCAAACCTTCTGCAGCACCGGTACCGGTTCCTGCCTCTAAAGAAGCACCGGCTAAGCAATCTGCGACACCTGCGAATACCACAGCGCCAGCAACGACACCGGTTCAGGTTCCTGCTCCGACCAAATAAGCAAATAATATTTTTACATAATGAAAAGCAACTCTAAATTGAGTTGCTTTTTTATTTTATGATCGTAATAATTAAATCTGTTTATTATTCCTGAAAGAATTCCAGTAGTCGTCCTGCGGTTCGCCGAAAAGACAATCTAAGAAGGAATCCAGGGACATTTTGTATAAAGTATGCGGATCAATATCTTTAAAGTCTGTTTTAAAAAAATCAGGATCTAAATGTATATTTTCCCGATCGATCAATAAGATATTCTCCGGAGAATAAAAAGGATAATTAACAATATCCGTATTGGTGGTAATCAGTTTCTTTCCCGAGGCCAGCACTTCAAAGGTCCTGATCGTAAGTCCGTTCTGGAAGGGCTTATTGATATCTATAACCGACTTTGCTTTTTTATAAAAACCGATGATCTGATGATGATTCAGCTTCTCAAAACTTACTTTGGCTACATCAAATTGTTTTAAATTTTTATCAATGATCTTCTTTAGCCTGAAAGCTATTTTGCCCATGGCATAATAATAAAAATAAGAGGTAAGCCCAAGCCTGTCGGCCGTTTCACGGATTTTCTCCCCTACAATATACCGGTCTGTATGGGCACTGCCAATGAAAACCATATCGTACTCCAAAGGCTCGGATTTTTGATTGAGATTTTTGTACTCGTCAAGGTAAAATAAAGGCTGGAAACTCATATTATAAAAGACAGAATCATTGTATTCGAAGGTATATTTCCTGTCAAAATACGGGAGATGGCTGATCAGGCAGGGATATTCTGTAATGGGATCAAAATTGTAATAGATCATTTCCATCCCAGGATTCTTTTTCCTGATCTTTTCCAGGAAAAACGAAGGAGTTGCCTCCCCTTTGATCAGTAAAAAATAATTATATCGCTTATTCTCAATTTTGTTTAAAATATCGTTGTAATAAGCCTTTATTTTTAAATGATACCATCTTTTATTGAGACGGATGATCCCTTTGGAAATATTTGAATTGGAAGGCCTTTCATCATAAAAATCTACCTCAGCACCAAGCTCAGAGAGTCTTTTTGCTATGGCCTTTTCATAATTAAAAAAACTGACTGATAAGAAAAGTATTTTTTTGCCTTTTAAACCGATCATTGTAAAAGTCCTTTTACTTTCATTTCTTCCAGAGATTCCTTGAATTTCACATCCTGGATATTCTGCTGCAACACCCAGTTGGTAAATTTCGACATTCCTTCTTCAAAAGAAATCTTCGGCTGGAAGTTTAATTTTGATTTCATCTTGCTGATGTCAGCGAAATTATGCCTGATATCTCCGAGACGGAACTGCCCCGATATATTGATCTTAAAGTCGATCTGATAATACTTCTTTAAATTTTCCGCTACCGTGGTCACTGATGTTGAAACTCCCGTCCCCACATTGAAGATCTCTCCGTTGGCCGAATTACTTTCAATACACTTTATCGTAGCTTCTACAGCATCATCAACGTGAATAAAATCCCTTGACTCATTCCCATCCTCGAAAACATTGATATCATTTCCGTTGAGAATCTGGGACGAAAATATCGATAAAATGCCTGTGTACGGATTTAGCAGAGACTGTCCTTCCCCGTAAACATTCTGAAATCTCAGGGCTACCGGCGCAACCCCCATGGAAGAACAGGCGGTCATTACCATTTGTTCCTGCGTATATTTTGTAATTCCGTAGATGGAAGTAGGATGTATTTTCGATTCTTCATCGGTTGGTAAAGCACGCAGCATCTGTCCGTCGGGATAAATAATCTCAAAAATACCGTTGCGCATCTCTTCTACGTTCCGTGGTTTAGGATAAATAAGCCCAAGCTCAGGATGAAGGTATTTCCCTTCGCCATACACCGCTCTGGAAGACGCGATGAGCACCTTTTTTACACGATGCGGCTTATTCACCAGGAGATCAAGCATCATGGCCGTTCCGGAAACATTTACTTCCGTGTATTTCTCGATCTGATACATCGACTGCCCGGTTCCGGTTTCCGCAGCAAGGTGCACGATCACGTCCTGTCCTTCAATCGCTCTTTCCCAGTCCTGAAAATTCACGACATCTCCTTTGATAAAATGTACCTTCCCTAAAATGCTTCTGTACAGCGGAGAATCTTCTTCGGGGTTATTGCCGTGAATCTGGCACGAAAGATTATCCAGAACGGTGACCTCATAGCCCTTTCTTTTCAGTTCCAAAGACAATTTGCTGCCGATAAATCCGGCTCCTCCCGTGATGAGAATCTTCTCCATAGTTTTAGTTTACTTTTTCCCATTTCTGGGTTTCAAAATTATATTTTTTCACCATTCTTGCCGGAGCTCCCACAATCACGCAGTAATCCGGAAATTCGCCCCTTACGACCGAATTTGCTCCTACGACACACTGCTTTCCGAGCTTCGTTCCCGCCATGATGGCAGCACCCATTCCGATATAACAATTGTCGCCGATGGTGGTGTCATTGATGATGTATTTCTGATTGACCACATGCTTATCAAGCTCCTCATAATCATGATCGATATTGGTGATGAAAACATTGGCCAGTATCAGGGTGCTTTTTCCGATGCTGAGGTTTCCCGCAGACGTAATGTGAACATTCTGCGAAATCACCACATCATCCTGGATATGAATATTTCCGCCGCAGTGCACCTCCATTCTGAGATGAGGAAAGATACGTACTTTTTTACCTATAAAAACATTTCGCGTTCCCATCAGAAATAAGGGTTTCCCTAAATAAGAAGGAAGACCGAACTTTCCGAAGAACGGTGCATACAGCAAAGCCCGTAACGCCCAAAATAGTTTATAGATCATAGCCTTCTTTTAAAAATCCTTACAATATATTTTAATTTTGAAAATATAAAAAATAAAGCATATTCGAAATAGCTAATTCTTTTTAATTGATACATTTCGCGAAGATTTTTCTGTATCCCTTTTTCCATCTCAGGAAGGTTGGCCGAAAGACCGGACACTCCGACAGATTTCTTCCCGCCACCGGTGTAGACCAGCTCTTCCCCGAGAATATACATTGAATTGTTCCGGGAAATCTTCATCCAGTAATTGGCATCTTCAGAATACCTCTGGTTTTCATCAAAAAAACCTGTATTTTCCAATACTTTTCTTTTAAATAAAGCGGTGGAAGTCTGCCCATCCACTCTTATCAGCAGTTTTTTTAAAGTGATTTCAGCAAGATTAAGCTCATTTTCTTTATAGGGAAACCAGATTTTTTCGCTGTTTCTAAGGCTGGTAATAAAATCGACATTCAGGTCTTCGTTTTGCAGGAATTCCATCTGTCTTGCGGTCTTCTGCGGCAGCCATTCGTCATCCGAATCGAGAAAGGCAATATAATCTCCCGTAGCGGCTTTCAGACCTGCATTTCTCGCTTTGGAAACGCCACCGTTTTCCCGGTTGATGATTTTTATATTCAGTTCAGGATGTGTATCCCTGTAGTTCTCTGCCAATCCTCCGCTCCGGTCTGTAGAGCCATCATTAATTATGATCACCTCAAACCGCTTCAGATCGTAATTCTGATTTCTCACGGAATCCAAAGCTTTGATGATCGTATTTTCAGCATTAAACATGGGTATTATCACAGAGATCATATCGGAAGGCATCAGGACTTTTCTTCGTTATACGGCAACCTGTTTACAATCGATCTTCCCAGGGATATTTCATCTGCATATTCCAGTTCGTCACCTACGGAAATTCCTCGGGCAATACTGGAGAAGCTGATGTCAAAGTTTTTAAATTTCTTGTAAATATAGTACGCCGTGGTATCTCCTTCCATAGTAGCACTCAGCGCAAAGATGAACTCTTTCACCTTTCCGTTATTGATTTTCTTTTCAATGCTCGGAATATTCAGCTGGGCCGGGCCAATCCCTTCCATTGGGGAAATTTTGCCCCCTAAGATCAGGTATTTTCCGGTATATTTCCCGGTATTTTCAATGGCAATCACATCACGGACATCTTCTACAATACAGATCAGCTCGTCATGTCTTTTCGGATTACTGCAGATTTCGCACACCTCAAAGTCCGAAAAATTATGACATTCTTTACAGTACTTGATGTCATTAACCAGGCTGATCAGGGAATTTCCCAGGCTTACCGCTCTTGAAGCGGGCTGCTTTAATAAATGTAATGCTAAGCGCAATGCCGTTTTTCTGCCTATTCCCGGCAATCCGGAAATTTCATCCACTGCTTTTGCCAGAACTTTACTTGGGTAATCCATGACACAAAAATAAACAAAAAGATGCGGATTCGGAATACTTTTAAGAAGCTGCCTTAAGTTGAGATCCTTACAGGGATTTCGTTTCCGGAAAGTTTGCCGCACGGGTGCATGAAGTTTTCCAAGTCACCGGAAAGTTTGTTGCGAGGGTGCAGGAGACTTTCCGGTGACCGGGAAAACATGTTGCAAGGGTATTTTGAACTTTCCCGGTGTTGGAGTAATTTAACCTGATTCAGAATAAAAGATATTTAAATAACTGATTTTCAAAATAAAATCATTTATCATAAAGAGAAACAAAGAAATGTTTAATTTTTGAAACGCTTTTAAGTTAAACAATGCCACTTCGTTTATCAAAGTAGTGGAAGAATTTGCATTACTTTGATAAGTTTCATGCCTTTGTCTATCTTAAATTTTAAAAACCTGTTGATTAATTCTTTCGCTTAGCTTTCGTTTTACATAAACTTACCCCGAATTCAGGCTAATTTAATTCTTAAATCTTCTTAAAAATCCTATTTTTAAGCTTAAATTGAAGTTAAGGCACCCCACATTTAAAACAAATAATATTATCTTTGAGGTACTAAATATTAACTTGAAAAAATAAACTAAATGGTACTTAACAATTTAAATTATCCTCTGGATTTTAAATTTAAGATGACAACATTAGCCAGTGATTTCAATATCACGGATAAGAACGGTAATTATGTCGCGTATGTTCGTCAGAAAATGTTTAAGCTGAAGGAAGACGTTATTGTTTTTAATGATGAGAGCAAGTCTAAAGAACTTTTCAGAATCAAAGCCAATCAGTGGATCGATTTCAACGCATCCTATTCTTTAACAGAAATTGCTACAGGCAGAAACTTCGGAAGGATGGCCAGAAAAGGAATGCGTTCCATCTGGAAGGCCAGCTACGACATCCTGGATGCCAATGATCAGCCGAAATTCAAAATCCAGGAAGACAATGCATGGGTAAGATTTTTTGACGGAATGGTTGGCGAGATCCCACTCATCGGAATGTTTACCGGATATTTCCTGAATCCTTCCTACACGGTGACGGGTATAGACGGAAAGGCTTATTTTAAACTGAAAAAAATGCCTTCGTTTTTCGGAAGAAGATTCCAGCTGGATCGCCTGATCGATATAGATGATGAAGAGGAAAGCCTTGTCATCCTTTCATTGCTGATGATGACGCTTTTGGAAAGAGCGAGAGGATAAACCTTTAATGTAATAAACTATAAACAATGAAATATCTTATCATTTTCTTTTCTGCTTTTCTGTTGGTAGCCTGTAAAAAGGAGCAACAGCAAAGTGCTCAGTCTTCAGCTAATAAAGATTCCTTAAAAACGGTTCAGGATTCTGCAGCAACTGATCCTTCTACAGGGAAAATTTCAATTGATACCTTTCCTTTCCCAACGGAGATTAAAGAATGTTCCTGCTATTTTGCAAAAAGCAAAGCCGACTTCCTGGCGGAGAAATATATTTATGCAGACGATGCCGGAAAAACAGCTTATATGAAACTGGACGGTAAAAGGCTGGCGCTTAACCTGCTCTCTTCAAGTGATATGGAAGCGGATGAAGAACTGAGCAAGGAAATAGAAAATGATGATTATAAAATTTCCGTGAAAGGAAAGAAAATAAAAGGCGAAGAAGCACTTCTCTTCGAAGGTACCCTGATGATTGAAAAACCTGACGGTACGATCGTAAAGACGCCTATCTACGGAGAATGCGGATGCTAACAGGCTCTGGCTTCTGACAAAAATACTGCTTCCGTATTATCGGAAGCATTTTTTATTTTGTAATTTTGATAAAAATAAATTCAATGGAATTATCTATTATAGAACCGCAGATTATCTGGAAAAATTTTTCCAGGTTAAATGCTGTTCCGAGACCATCAAAAAAAGAAGGAAAAGTCATTGCGTTCATCAAAGAATTCGGTGAAAATTTAGGATTGGAGACTACGGTTGATGAAGTCGGCAATGTCATCATTAAAAAACCGGCTACTCCGGGAATGGAAAACCGTAAATCAGTGGTGCTTCAGTCGCATCTGGATATGGTATGCCAGAAAAATAATGATGTTAATTTCGATTTTGATACCGAAGGAATCAAAATGGAGGTGGATGGCGACTGGGTGAAAGCCAAAGGAACCACACTGGGGGCAGATAACGGCTTAGGAGTGGCGACGATCATGTCAATTTTAGAAAGTAACGATATTCCGCATCCTGATTTGGAAGCACTTTTCACCATCGACGAAGAAACCGGAATGACGGGTGCACTGGGTTTAAAACCAGGACAGCTTACCGGCCAGATTCTTCTCAACCTTGATACGGAAGAGGATGATGAAATCGACATCGGCTGCGCCGGCGGGATTGACGTGACGATTTCACAGGATTACAATACAGAAGTAGCGAAGGGGCAAATCATCAGGATCGAAGTAAAAGGCCTGCAGGGCGGGCACTCGGGAATGGATATTCACAAAGGCTTCGGAAATGCCAATGTGATTTTAGGAAGAATCCTCTATAAAGGTCTTGAAAAAGAGAATATCCAATTGGTCTCTGTTGATGGCGGCGGATTGAGAAATGCAATTCCAAGAGAAGCCGTTGCTGTTGTTTCTGTACGAAATGCACAGGAATTTATCGATGAGGTATCCAACGGGCTTAAAAGAGAGATCCTTGAAGAGTTTGCCACCATAGAACCTAATCTTCATATCAATGTTGAAAGTTCCACGACTTCAGATAAAGCGCTTTCCGAGGAAGATTCCAAAAAGATCATTCTTACCCTGAAATCCCTTCACAATGGCGTATACAGGATGAGCCCGGATGTACAGGATCTGGTAGAATCTTCCAACAATGTAGCAAGGGTGGTATTGAAAGAAGGAAACTTAAAAATCCTGAACCTTTCAAGATCATCTGTAGAATCATCGAAAGATTCCGTAGCTGAGCAATTGAAATCGGTGGCCGAACTGGCGGGAATGAAGACTGTTTTCAGCGGTTCTTATCCTGGCTGGAAACCAAAACCGGGTTCCGAAATCGTAAAGCTGATGGAACATCTGTATACGGAGAAATTTGGTGAGAAGCCTCAGGTAGTAGCCTGCCACGCCGGCCTGGAATGCGGAATCATAGGAGCAAACTATCCTGAAATGGAAATGGTAAGTTTCGGACCGACGATTCGTGGAGCGCACTCTCCGGATGAAAAAGCGAATATTCCCTCAGCACAGAAATTCTGGAGCTTTACAAAGGATATTTTAGCGAATATTCCTTTAAAATAGGATTTTAAAATTACTATATTAAGTATCCAAAGTTTTGATGGCTTTGGATATTTTTGTTTTTGAATCTTTATAGCTTGTTATAAAAAATTTATAAATTTGAATAAATAATACAAATTATGAATATACGGACTCTCAATGAAAAACTTGAATTAATTCAATGGTTATCTACATTGGAGGATGCTTCTATTATTAAAAAACTGATTCAATTCAGGAAAGATGAAACCAAAGACTGGTGGAATTCGATTTCGGAAGAAGAAAAAAAATCTATTGAAAAAGGAATATCAGAAGCTGATAATGAAGAATTGAAACCTCATTCTGAAGCCAGACAGTTATATGGAAAGTGGTTATAAAATTTTCTAGACTCCAAATGGCCTTAAAGGAGCTGCACCAGACCATAGAATATCTTCAAAATAATTTTACGGACAGCGAAATCGGAAGGCTTGTTGATAAAATTGAAAGCTTGATAGAAATTATTTCTCAAAACCCTTTTATATTCCCAATATCCGAAGACAAACGTGTTCACCAGGCCGTTATTCTTCAATTCAACACCATGTATTATCGTGTAAATGATAACGACATTGAAATTTTATCATTTTTTTTAACAGACAATCTCTCCAAAAGAGAAAAATTTAATTCTATTTAATTATGAAAAGCATCACTGTATTCTGCGGGTCGAGTTTCGGCTCTGATCCTATTTATCAGGAACAGGCAACACTGCTTGGACAAACGCTTGCCAATCATCATATACAGCTGGTCTATGGCGGTGCGGACGTTGGTCTGATGGGCGCTGTGGCAGACGGAGCGTTGGACGCCGGCGGGAAAGTTATTGGTGTTCTTCCCCACTTCCTACAGTCTAAAGAAATTGCCCATAAACAGCTGACCGAACTGATACTGGTACAAACCATGCATGAAAGAAAAACCAAAATGAATGAGCTCTGCGACGGGGCCATCGTACTTCTGGGAGGCTATGGGACATTGGAAGAATTCTTCGAAATGATCACCTGGGCACAGCTTGGTCTTCATCAGAAACCGATCGGCATTCTGAATATTGACGGATTTTATGATGATCTGCTAAACCTGGTACAAACCATGGTGGACAAGGGTTTTTTAAAGCCGATTAACCGTGATATGCTGCTGATCAATAATAATATCGATGATCTACTTAAAATGATGAGAGATTATCAGGCTCCGAAAGTTGGGAAGTGGATTTCGAAGGATGAAGTTTAATTTTCATTATGATACACCTACTTGTAGAGAAAAATAATTTAAGTATTGTTTAGTATAAAAATCACTAAATTTGATTCAAATATTAAAGGTTATGAATTTAGAGGCACGTAAAATATTGCTCGTTCAGGAATTTTTAAGCATTGATAACGAGAAAATTATCAATGCTTTGGAAAATGCGCTTCATAAGATTAAGTCTGAAAATTTCGATGAAAATTTAAAACCTATGTCTTTAGGAGAATTCAATGATGAAATTGACAGAGCAATTGATGATGAAAATAATAACAGGATAACCAACGCTGTAGATTTAAAAAAAAAAATCCAGAAATGGCATTAGAAGTATTCTGGACTCAGCTTGCAGAAGAAAAACTGCAAGATATTTTTCAAAATTGTCGACCAAACTTTAATATTGGAGCAAAATAGTGAAGCAGGACAAATTGAAGAATTATTGCTTGACAGAAAATATGAATTCAGATATCTTGTTTCCGGAAATTATAAAATCATTTACTACATGAACAAAGAAATCAATAAAATTATTATTGCAAATAGTTTTGATTCCAGACAGAATCCTTCAAAATTAAATGAAACAAAATAATAATCCTTTAAGATAAAAAACTCCCGAAAAAAATCTTCGAGAGTTTTTATATGCTTTAAAATTGAATTCCCTAAGGATAAGGAGCAATTTCCACTTCAAGGCCTTCCATTTCAGGAACGATGTGCAGCTGGCAACCCAGTCTGCTGTTTCCTTTTACATGGAACGCTTCTCCAAGCATCGCATCTTCTTCGTCGCCCATTTCTTCAAGCCCGGGATCATTAACCACGTAAACCTGACAGGAAGCACACATGGCCATTCCTCCACAGACTCCGATCGTCCCCTCCTCTGCCAGTTCATACGAACGAATAATCTCCATCAGGTTCATAGACATATCCGTCGGTGCTACAACATCGTGGGTTACCCCTTCTCGGTCGGTGATTTTTATATTAATATCGCTCATATTAGTTGATCGTTCTTTGTTGATGGTTTTATCGGTCATCTTGTATAGTGACCCTACAACCGGCAACTAAATTAGTCAATTTTTTTAACAACTGCTTTTTCAGCTTCTTTTCGGCTTCCGTCGAACCCATCTACACCGCTTACGGTTGTGTATTTCAGAACGAATTTCTTCCCGGGATTCAGTCTGTTGTAAACACTCTGGCACATTAAAGTTGCTTCGTGGAAACCACAAAGAATAAGCTTAAGTTTTCCAGGGTACGTATTGATATCACCGATTGCGTAGATTCCATCAATATTGGTCTGATAATCCAGGGCATTATTTACCACAATGGCATTTTTCTCGATATTCAGTCCCCAGTTTCCGATTTCACCTAACTTTGGCGTCAATCCGAATAGCGGGATAAAGTAGTCTGTTTCAATGTCCCGAGGATCTTCACCATCTACCGCTACGGTAATGGCTTCTACCTTTCCGTCACCTTTGATGGCAGTAACTTCAGCAGGAGTAATTAATTTAATTTTTCCCTGGTTTTTAAGATCCTGAACTTTCTCTACAGAATCCAATGCACCACGGAACTCATTTCTTCTGTGAATCAACGTTACCTCGCTGGCCACGTTGGAAAGGAAAATACTCCAGTCCAGCGCAGAATCCCCACCACCTGCGATTACCACTTTTTTATTTCTGAAATGTTCAGGTTCTTTTATGAAATATTCAAGACCTTTTTCTTCGTATTCTGCAATATTTTCAAGAGCCGGCTTTCTCGGTTCAAAAGTTCCCAACCCCCCTGCTATGGCAATTGCCTTCGCTCTGTGAACGGTTCCTTTATTCGTGATTACCTCAAACCACTCATCATCGACTTTGGTATATGAAACGGCTGTTTCCCCTAAGGTAAAGCCAGGCTGAAACTGCTTGATCTGCTCCATCAGATTATCGATAAGCTCTCCGGCATTGACAGACGGGTACCCCGGAATATCGAAAATAGGCTTTTTAGGATAAAGCTCAGCCAACTGTCCTCCCGGTTGAGGAAGTGCATCAATAATGTGGCACTTCATTTTCAGTAATCCTGCTTCAAATACAGCAAAAAGCCCGGTAGGTCCGGCTCCTATGATCAATATATCGGTCGTTATCATAATAATAAGATAATTTAATTATACTTGTGGCTGCAAATTTACTAATTTTAATGCGAAGCATATTTAATTCAGTCTAAATAAAAAACTGAGATTTATCAAACCTTTAGCATTTTTTTTAATCTAAGTTGGTAACCTTTTTGTAAAATTGTAATTATGAAGAAACTTTTTAATGTAATTTTCCTTTTTATATTCTGTCTGGGCTTCGGCCAGATTACCAATATTGCTGACGGCGAGTCAATTACCCTGAGGATTCATTACGGCTTCCTTAATGCAGGAACGGCTAATCTGACAGCAAAAAAAACGAATTACAAAGGAGTTCCGCATTTATATGTAAGAGGAACGGGGCAAACGACCGGGGCGGTAAGAGCATTCTTTAAAGTGGATGATCTTTATGAAAGCTATATCAATATGAATACAGAGCTTCCCAGTTTTTATGTGAGAAATGTGAAGGAAGGAAGCTACAGCCAACATCTTGAGACGGTTTTTAATCACGACAACAATACGTTGGTTCTCACGGATAAGAAAACTCCTGCCAATGGATCTAAAGTGATCAAATCTGTGAAAGGCGTACAGGATATGCTTTCATGTTTTTATTATCTAAGAAGCAAAAGTGCAGCAGAATTGCGGGTGGGAGCGGTCATCAATATGAACGTATGGATTGATGATGAAATGTTTCCTTTTCAGCTAAAGGTAACGGGAACAGAAAATCTTAAAACAAAATTCGGAACCATTAATTGTCTGAAAATAATACCTTCTGTAAAAAGCGGAAGGGTATTTAAAGAAAAAGAAGGCGTTACCATGTGGGTTTCCAACGATGCTAATCACTTGCCGATGCTGTTGAAAGCAGAATTGGCCGTAGGATCATTAAAAGCAAGCATCGATGGATATAAAAACGTGAAATATCCGTTGAAGTTTACAAAATAAAATAATCATTTATAAAGTCTGCAAACTTGCAGGCTTTTTTATTTTTCATGTAACGAACGAGTGCTTTTGATTGTCTTTTAAATAGATCTAAATATAACTTTTATAAATGCATATCGTTTTTAATTACGTTTTGTTTCTAGGTCAGTAATTAAAAACAAAAAGCCTCCGGAAAATTTCCGGAGGCTTAATTTTGCAATCTCAGATGGTTTTAAGTAGACTCTTCCCCTGTATTCTTCTTATCATATCGTGAGATTGCTTTTTTGATCTTTGATCCTTTTGGTGTTCATCATTTGTGTTATTAGAATCAAAGATCGTTTATAATCTCTATAATAATGAAACTTATTATGTTACAAAGATATTGCTCCCGATACGATAGATCATCATAAAAGTTGTAGATATTTGTCGACAAAGTTGTAGATATTTATCTACAAAAAACACTTAAAAATTACTTTTAAGGATTTCGACCAATTCTAATATATTATTAATTCCCAGCTTTTTAAATATTCTTTTTTTAATAGTGCTAATGGTATTCTGCCTGACGTTCAAAACATTGGCAATCTCTAAATTTCCACGACCGGCAGCATACATGCGGGCAATCTGAAGCTCTCTTTTCGTAAGGGATAACAATGGGTTTACCAGTTTTCTTTTTCTTAAAGAATTCATTAATAAACCTTTTGTCACCGGAGAAATATACTCTCCTTCCTGTATGATGGAGGTTAATGCTTTTCTGATTTCTTCTTCATCATTCAGTTTACTTAAAAAACCATTTGCGCCCTCGTTAATAAATTTTATGGCATTCAGAACTTCGTCAATTCCGGAAAAAATAAGAATTTTCATTTCGGGTCTGCATTCTTTCATTTTAGCGATAAGCTCAAGACTGCTGCCCTCCGGAAAATAAGCATCCACAACCGCAATATCAATGGGGTGCAGATTTATGCATTCCATCAGCTGCTGAAAGTTGGAAGCATGAAAGACTTTATAATTAATGCCGATGTCATCCAATAAAAACGTCATTCCCTGGCGGATAAGACTGTGATCGTCTGCCAACAAAAAATAAAGAGGCCGATTTTCTTTATTCGTCATTGTTTACTTTTAAATTAAGCGAAAAATTAACGGTTGTTCCTTTCCCTACTTCACTTTCTACGTATATTTTCCCGTCGTAGAGCTCTACCAGCTCTTTACATAAGCTAAGCCCCAGCCCTGCCCCGATATTCTCTATATCTTCTGATAAAACACCCTGATAATAAGGCTCAAAAATTTTCCTGAGATCAGACTCTTTGATCCCTACTCCCGTATCACTGACCTCTGCTATTAGAGAAATCGTTTCGGTATTTACCATTTCCGTTTTAATTTTTACGGCAATTTTACCTCTCTCGGTAAACTTGTTTGCATTCCCCAAAATGTTCATAAAAATCTGATTGATTTTTGCATTATCAGAAAAAACATTCAGGTCAGGATTTATATCAATTTCAACAATAAGTTCGTTATTCCTTGTTTTTATATAGGTTTCTATAGAATTTAATATTGAAATAATCTGATGATTAAGATTAAATCTGACAGGCATCAATTTATTTTTAACATGCTGATTTTTGGCATATTCCAGTATCTGATTCGATTGTATCAGCAATGTGTTGCTGGTAAAATCAAAGGATTTCAGATATTCTTTCACCTCCTCATCATTGGTTTTTTCATTAATCCTGCTGATTAGGATCTTCATGATTTTTAATGGAGATCTCAGCTCATGGCTGAACATTCCCAGGATCCGGTTTTTAAATTCAAGGTTTGAAATAATCTGAACATTGGCTGTCTTTAATTTTTTTTCATAAGAAAAAGCTATTCTGGTAAGCAGCATAATCAACACAGACATAGCCGCCATAAGAATGATGGCACCGAAAATAATATTCATTCTGATTCTGTTATTCGTAGAATTTTGCCTGTAATATTCTTTTTCCAGGTCCGTCCGGGAATTTTTGATCGCATGTTCGTACATATTCAGAATACTGTTTCCATACGTCAGCAGATTGCTGAATATCTCATAAGATTCTGCTTTATCATTTTGTTTTCGGATGACGCTCACTTTCATTTTTTTAATCTGGCCCGTGTAATGATTATTTACCACATTTAAGATACTGTCGAATTCAGCTTTTATAACAGCCGTATCAGGAGTTTTACCGTGCTTTACCGTAATTACCGTGCTTTCTTTACGTACATTCTCTCTTCCTGAAATAGCGTCCCCCAAGCGACCGAAAAGTCCTTTCTTTTTTACCGTATCCGAATAGGTTTTAGTTTCGATATCAAATTTATTGAAATGATAATCCAGATGGTATTTTCTGAGCATGGGAAAATCGTTTTTCGTTTTTAAACTAGCCTTTGTAGAGTACTCATAGCTGGAATCGATAAGAGATTTCAGTGTGCCCGCTTGTTTTGAGTTATTTTCAGCGATTTCAACCTTCTTTAGTCTCGGATATTTATATTCATATTTCCCGATTCGGTTCAAATTTTCATCAAGCTTGTTTATAGACTCGAAGTATGATTTCAGGAATTTTGTATCATTATTTAAAATATATTTCCCAAAATCAACCTGTGCATTAATAAGATGTTTTTTAGATTCGTCTGCAAGATTCTCCAAAGAATGGATTTCTTCCAGCTGGCCCTTCAGAAACTTTAAATTTTTCTTGCTGACAAACTCATTATAAAAAAATCCCGCGATGATAAACTGCAAAAGTAAAATGCATACAATGAGAGAGTAATGAACGATTCTCCTAGATCTAAAACTTAATTTTTCAAACATTAGTGTAATTTAGATTGTAAAATTAATAAAAAATCCCGTAAAATAATTTACAGGATTTTCTAAAATTTTGTCTATTATATTCAATAATCAGAGACTTTTAAACTGTTCCAGTGTTCTGATATCATTTTCAAAAAACATTCTGATGTCGCTCATCTGGTAAAGAAGCATTACGATTCTTTCAATTCCCATTCCGAACGCATATCCCGAGTATTTTTCAGGGTCTATATTTACATTTTTTAAAACTGCCGGATCTACCATTCCACAGCCCATAATTTCGAGCCATCCGGTTCCTTTCGTAATTCTGTAATCTGTTTCAGAGTTTAACCCCCAGTAAACATCGATTTCTGCACTCGGTTCCGTAAAAGGAAAATACGAAGGGCGCAATCTTATCTTAGACTTTCCGAAAAGCTCCGTTGTAAAAAACTGGATGGTCTGCTTTAAATCGGCAAAACTTACATTTTCATCAATATATAAACCTTCGATCTGATGGAAAATACAATGCGAACGTGAAGATACTGCCTCATTTCTGAATACTCTTCCCGGAGAAAGAATCCTGATCGGCGGCTGGTTTTCCTCCATATAACGGATCTGTACCGAAGAGGTATGTGTTCTCAGGAGAATATCCGGGTTCTGCTCGATGAAAAAGGTATCCTGCATGTCTCTTGCCGGATGATATTCCGGAAGGTTCAGCGCCGTAAAGTTGTGCCAGTCATCTTCAATTTCCGGACCGTCTGCTACGGCAAAACCAATGGATTTAAAAATCTCGATAATCCTGTTTTTCACGAGGTTGATAGGGTGTCTTGAGCCCAGTTCCAAAGGAAACGCAGGTCTTGTAAGATCTTCTTTTTCAACCACAACAGAAGATGCTGAAGCATTTTTCAGGTCCTCCAGTTTTACATTAACCGCCTGTTTCAAGGTATTGATCTTCTGCCCGAAATCTTTCTTCTGGTCATTCGGAACTTCTTTAAATTTTTCAAAAAAATCGTTCAGAATTCCTTTTTTTCCATTGTACTTGATCCGGAAGTTTTCGATCTCCTCTTTTGATGTGGCATTGAAGCTGTTTACCTCAACAAGTAACTCTTCTATCTTTTCTATCATTGTTTTACCCTTTCAAAATGTTTTGCAAAAATACGGTTTTTCAGTGAAATATTTTTCCTTAAACTGTTAAAAAAAATCTGCCCCATCGGGAAGCAGATTCCAATCACTTATTTCACTTAAATAAAAAAATTATTTTTTCTCTAAAGCTTTCACATTGATCTGAATGGTGATTTCATCCTTAATCACTCCGTTTTCAACAGGACTCTGGAAAGCGACACCAAATTCTTCCCTGCTGATATCTTTAGGTTCCGTGGCAATACTTACTACGCCGTCTTTCACGGAAACATTGGCTTTGAACTGAGTGGGTTTAGTAATTCCTTTTATGGTTAAATTCCCATCCAGAATAGTATTGTAATCACCTTCAGCAGAAGGAGTCACTTTTGTGATCTCAAACGAGGCCGTTGGAAACTTCTCTACTTCAAAAAAATCATTGCTTTTAAGATGAGTATTTAATTTTTCCAGTTGGGAAGCATTACTCTTAAGATCTTCAGAAGTAAGGGAAGTCATATCCGCTACAAACTTTCCGCTTTCCAGCTTTGAGTCCTTCACCGTAACGTCACCGCTTTCAAATTTGATGGTTCCGAAGTGGCTTGTATTTTCAGATTTAAAAATTTTATATCCCTTCCACTCTACCTTGCTGTTTAAAGTATCTACTGTATATTGTACACCCTCTTTAGAAGCGACAGCTTCATCATTTTGTCCGGAAACAGGCTTTTCCTTTTTACAGGAAATCACGACCAATGCTCCTAAAAACACAGAAAAAACTATCGAAAATAGCTTTCTTTTCATAATTTTAAAAATTTTATTACTTCTGCTAAAATAATAAAAAAATCGGTTCTTTCCTAGAAACATTTCAATTCATTACATTTGTAATATGCTATTAGAAATAAACAATTTATACTTTTCATATTCGAAAGAAAAACCTTTATTTGAGAACCTTAACCTGAGGTTTGAAGAAGGCAAAATCATTGCACTTGCAGGGGAAAGCGGCTGCGGAAAGTCGACGTTGCTCAGCCTGGTCTACGGATTACTCGACTGGCAGCGTGGTGATATTATTTTTGACGGCGAAAAGCTCCTCGGCCCGAAAGGGAATCTCGTTCCCGGAGAATCCCGCATGAAATTTGTGGCCCAGAATTTCGACCTGATGCCCTATGCCACCGTGGCCGAAAACGTGGGAAAGTTTATTTCCAATATCAATTTAAAAAAGAAAAAAGAAACCGTTTCAGAACTGCTGGAAGTCGTAGGGCTCGAAGAGTTTGCGAATGTACTTCCCAAATATCTCAGTGGCGGACAGCAGCAAAGGGTCGCCATTGCCAGAGCACTTTCCGTACTTCCAAAGCTGCTTATTCTGGATGAACCCTTCAGCAACCTTGATTTTCCGAGAAAGATCGAGCTGCGTGAAAAGCTGTTCCGGTATGTCAGGCAGCAGAATATTTCCTTGATTATTTCTACGCACGAACTTCAGGATGTTATTCCCTGGCTGGATCAGATTGTTGTGCTTCAGGACGGAAGATTAATTCAGAACGACACGCCCGAAGAAACCTTCAAAAATCCTTACAATCCTTATGTAGCAAAGCTTTTTGGTGAAGTAAATATTTTCAGCGATACCGAAATGGCAGGTTTTGCTCTTCGTAAATTTTCATATTACCCCACAGAAATAAAAATATCGGAAAATGGTATGGAAGCTGAAATTCTTGAGAGCCGGTTTGCCGGAAATTATTACTGGAACAAAGTAATGGTAAACAATAAAGAACTGATAATTTACACAGACCACAAAATCGGAAATAAAGTCAGGGTTTCATTTATTTAGAATTGAATATTTACCTAATAACTAAATCTTAAATCCTATTGAACGGCATGTCCCGATTAATTAAAAATGGCGGATCACGAAAGCGGGCAATATCTCCTGAAAACGCTTGCCTGAAAATTAACAGACGTTCTCTAAAAATATAAATCACACATTATCCACTACTTATTGTGGAAATGTGTATAAAAAAAATACAAATGCAGGAATCTCGTTTAAAAGTTTTTCTTACATTTGTATTTCCACAGCATAAGGAAATTTTTGGTTAATTCTCTTTCTGCCTCCTAAAACGAAAATTAGCAGTTCTGCAATCTAGTTTTTTGAAAGATTACACTGTCCAACTCTTTCCTTTTTTTATGCCTTTTTCACAAATTCCGACTTCAGGGCCATTGCCCCGAAACCATCAATTTTACAGTCGATATTGTGGTCGCTGTCCGGACGCAGGCGGATATTTTTCACTTTTGTTCCGGCTTTTACCGGCTTCGGTGCTCCTTTTACCGGAAGATCTTTCACCACTACCACAGAATCCCCATCCTGAAGTTCGTTTCCGTTTGAATCTAAAATCTTTCCTGAAGCAGATGCTTCGGCAGCCGTTTCTTCCGGGTTCCACTCGTAAAAGCATTGGGAACACACCATCATATTATCGCTCGGATAAGTAAACTCTGAGCCACATTTCGGACAAAGTACAGGATCACTCATATGTATTAATTTTTTTGCAAAGGTAAGATTTTAAAAATTGTGATGAAAGCCGGCAGCAGCATGATGGAAGTCAGATTTAATTACCTGAAACTTTGAATTTAGAATTATCAACTTTAATTCGTATTTTTGCAGATTCAAAATAGCAGAACCCAATTTTATGGAATTGATACACAGAAACCTGGCCATCGGAATTCACGATGCTTTGCAGGAAACGTTTTTCGAGAAAAATAAATACGCCGATAAAGTAATCGAAAGACTTCTGAAGGCGAATAAAAAATGGGGAAGCCAGGACAGAGCTGTTGTTTCAGAGATTTTCTACAACATTATCCGGTGGAAAAAACGCCTGGAATATTATATGGGGGAAGGCGTAAAACCCAACAACGTTTATAAATTAATCATCGCTTATCTTCTCTGGAGCAAAACCAATTATAAAAAATTTGAGGAATTCGACGGCATCAAGATCGCCGATATCCTGACCAAGCTTAAAAAAGGAACCGTTCCGACCAAAGCCATCGAATATTCCATCCCGGAATGGCTGGCGGAAACCCTTGAAAAAGAACTGGGCCCGAAATGGGAAAAGGAAATGCAGGCTCTGAATGAACAGGCACCAACCGTTCTGAGAGCAAATTCCCTGAGAACGACAACCAAAGAACTGATTTCCGACCTTTCGGATGAGAATGTGGTTTCGTATCCGATCAGGAACTATCCTGATGCTATTCAGCTGGAGGAGAAAAAAAATGTATTCCTTACAACCGCTTTTAAAGAAGGCTTGTTCGAAGTCCAGGATGCTTCTTCGCAGAAAATCGGGTATTTTCTGGATGTAAAAGAAGGACAGAGGGTGGTGGATGCCTGCGCCGGAGCCGGCGGAAAAACGCTTCACTTAGCCGCGCTCATGCAGAATAAAGGTCAGATTATCGCTTTGGATATTTTCGAATGGAAACTGGCCGAACTGAAACGCCGCGCCAAAAGAGCCGGAGCCCACAACATCGAAACCCGCCTGATTTCCGATAATAAAGTTATCAAAAGGCTTCACGATAAAGCAGACCGCCTTCTGATCGATGCCCCATGTTCAGGATTGGGTGTTTTAAAGAGAAACCCGGACAGCAAGTGGAAAATCAACCAGGATTTCATCGACAGGATCAAGGGAGAGCAGCAGCAGATTCTCCAGGATTATTCCAAAATGCTTAAAGTAGGAGGAAAAATGGTCTATGCAACATGCTCAATTCTTCCTTCCGAAAACAACGGACAGGTAGAAGAATTTCTGAAAAACAATCCGAATTTCAAAATGATCAAGGATGAAAAAGTAATGCCGAGCGAAGGATACGACGGTTTTTACATGGCTCTGATTGAAAGACTTTCCTAAAAACAGACAACCTCAACAACAATATAGAAACTACTCTGCCACGCAGGGTAGTTTTTTTTAATTAAGATCTAAACCTACTTTTAAAAACTCATAGTGCAAGGAACTGATATTAAAATATATCTTTGTGAAAACCATCAACCAATATGTATCAGAGAATTTCACTCATTTTTTTTATCTTTTTATCCCTATTTACTTTCGCACAAATTTATGAAGTTCAGTACGTAAGCTCATACAACGGAAAAACAAATACAGAGCAGCCCCTCACTCTGGTCTGGGCCGACGAAAAGGAAAATTTTATCCTAAACACAAAAATCAGGAACCAAAAAGAAGAATATCCTTTTGAAATAACTAAAATTGAGAAACCCTCCAACACCGTCATTTCTTACGCCTTTTTAAAACCGGGCGAAACAATTTCAACATCCGATTCGGCATCTGTTGGCAAACAAACCTTTGAATTCACCAGCGAAACAAAAAAGATCTTAGGATATGTATGTAAAAAGGCAATCACCAAGATCAATTCCAATACTATTGAAATTTGGTATACCAATGACCTTAAAATTCAGGGTGGGCCTTCAGTACTGGGGCAAAGCCTGGGATTTGTCCTCGAAATTGAAAGAAATAAAAACAGCCTGATTACAGCCACCTCAATCAAAAAGGTAAAAAAAACCGATATGGACAAAATTCTAAACGCCCATATTACTTCTACCGATCCGCTGGGCTATAAAGATCTTGTCTGGAAAAGCAGGTTTACCACTTTAAAAGTGTTTGAAAATGAAATCATCAATTTTTCAGACGAATCGGTATCCGGCAAGGAAGTAAGAGGATTCGCTAAAGGAACAGTGATCCTTAAAAAAATTAAATTCCCTAAAATTTCACAGGGAGAAAATATTTTTGTTGAATTAAAACAGCAGTCCAATGGTGACGCTTACGACCGAACAGGAACGGTATTTTTTATTCCTCAGGACAAAAAAGAATCTTTCCTGAATGGGCTTGAACAAGGCGTAAAAACACTCCCCGTATACGATAACGGAAACGGAAAACAGTATTTCGGAGTCACAGCAACGGAAAATTACAGTCCTGCCGTTGAAATGATGCGCTTCTTTACCGCATTCGGAATCAATGAATTCAACAATCTTCAGTTAAAGGATAAAACCTGGCAAATGGTAAGTCCGTACCGCCAGGATATTACGGAACTGAAACCTTCGCTGAGCGAAAAGGAACTTTGGATAGGCGCATTTATCGGGAATTATGATAAAGGCGGACACAAAGTAAGCCTGGAAATCACCATTCATAAAAGCGATCAGGCCATTTACAAACACAATACGGTTATTCCATTATTTAACACGCTGAATATTATGGAAATGGCAGATCAGGAATATTCAACGATGTTTAATAAAGACAAAGGGCTGCTTGTAGAGTTTACGTTGAAAAAAGATCTTAAAAATGCACAATTGAGATACACCACTACCGGCCACGGCGGCTGGGAGAACGGCGATGAGTTTGTCCCGAAACTGAATTCGATTTTCTTGGACGGAAAAACAGCCTTCTCATTTGTTCCGTGGAGAACCGACTGCGGATCGTACCGATTGTACAACCCGGCTTCAGGAAACTTCCCCGATGGCCTTTCCTCCTCAGACCTCAGCAGATCCAACTGGTGCCCGGGAACCGTAACCAATCCCGATTTTATCCCGCTTGGAGATCTTAAAGCAGGAAAACACAGCATTCAGGTGAAAATCCCTCAGGGACCTACTGAAGGTACAAGTTTCAGTTCATGGAATGTTTCAGGAGTTCTGCTGGGTACTGAATAAAAAAACCTTCTTGCAAATTGGATCTGCAAGAAGGTAAAAACACAAATGATGAAAAAAAATTATTTCGAGCAACAAAGTAAGGATAAAATTTCCGGTAATAACTTATCATATATTAATGATTATTAAATTTTTATTTTGTATATGAATCATACATTAACCCGGTGAAAAAATTTAACTAAAATCCTATTGATTTTCATTTATAATTAAAATTTTTCTTTAAATAATATTATTTAGTTAAAAATATAAACTAAATGATTTTTTTTATTGTTTATTATAAACCACACTTATATTTTTGTTTCAAATTAAATGATAAAAAAATGTGTGGAATTGTATGCTTGTTTGATGCCAAACAGAAAACTGAAATATTAAGACCTCAGATCCTTGAAATGTCAAAGAAAATCCGCCACAGAGGCCCGGACTGGAGTGGCGTATTTCAGGATGAAAAAGTGGTGTTCTCCCATGAGAGGCTCGCTATCGTAGATCCTACGTCAGGAAAACAGCCGCTTTTTACCAAAGACGGAAAAGTAGTACTCGCCGTGAACGGTGAAATTTATAACCACAGAGAATTAAAGGAAGAATTTCCTGATTATGAATTTCAGACACAGTCTGACTGTGAAGTGATCTTAGCCCTCTACAGTAAACACGGCAAAGATTTCCTGGAAAAACTGAACGGCATCTTCGCCTTCTCTCTTTATGATACCGAAAATGACATCTACCTCATCGCCCGCGATCACATGGGAATTTGCCCGCTCTACCAGGGTTGGGACAAGAATGGTAATTACTATATCGCTTCCGAGCTGAAAGCACTCGAAGGAGTCTGCAAAAAGATCGAAACATTTTTACCCGGCCATCTTGTGTACAGCAAAGACGGCAACGAACTTCAGCAATGGTACAAAAGAGACTGGGAAAACTATGACTCGGTAAAAGACAACGAAACCGATATCGATACATTACGGAAAGGTCTTGAAGACGCCGTTCACAGGCAGCTGATGAGCGATGTTCCGTACGGTGTACTGCTTTCCGGAGGACTGGATTCTTCTGTAATTTCAGCGGTAACCGCAAAATTTGCCAGACAAAGAGTGGAAAGCGGCGACACCCAGGAAGCCTGGTACCCACGCTTGCATAGCTTTGCGGTAGGACTTGTCGGATCGCCGGATCTTGCGGCAGCTCAGAAAGCGGCAGAATACATAGGATCCGTGCATCACGAAGTTAACTTCACCGTCCAGGAAGGGCTTGATGCCATCCGGGATGTGATTTATCACCTGGAAACCTACGATGTCACAACCGTCCGAGCTTCTACGCCGATGTATCTTTTGGCCAGGGTTATTAAATCCATGGGAATTAAAATGGTCCTTTCCGGCGAAGGATCCGATGAGTTGTTCGGAGGCTACCTGTACTTCCACAAAGCGCCAAATGCTAAGGAATTCCATGATGAGACCGTAAGAAAATTAAGCAAGCTCCATCTCTATGACTGCCTGAGAGCCAATAAAGCCCTCATGAGCTGGGGAATTGAAGGCCGGGTACCATTTTTAGATAAAGAATTTATGGATATTGCCATGACCATCAATCCTAAAGACAAAATGGTCAACGTAAAGAAAGGGAAAATAGAAAAATGGGTACTGCGAAAAGCTTTCGAAGATATTCTTCCCGAATCTATTGCCTGGAGACAAAAAGAACAGTTTTCAGACGGGGTTGGCTATTCCTGGATCGACACTTTAAAAGAAGTCGCCGAAAAAGAAGTCACCGATGAAATGATGGCCCATGCCAGATTCAGATTTCCTTTGAACACCCCGCAGAATAAAGAAGAATATCGCTACCGAACCATCTTCGAGGAACTTTTTCCAAGCGAAACGGCCGCCGCTACCGTACCTTCCGTACCTTCCGTAGCCTGCTCCACCCCGGTCGCCCTGGAATGGGACGAAGCCTTTAAAAACATGAACGACCCAAGCGGAAGAGCGGTAAAGGTACATGAAACGTCTTACGGCGAAGCGTAGAGGTGAATGATCAATGGTCAATGGTGAATTTTGCTGCGCAAGTGAATAGTGAATTTCGCTTTGCGACTCAATTTTGTTACACAGGTGAATTTGAAACTGCAAAAAAAAATTACTATTGACAAAGAACGAATGGTGAACTTCAGACAAATTAAAATTGACAAGCGTAGCGAATTCACCCGCAGGAATTGACCATTCGCTGGGAAAGGTGAATAGTGAATTTCGCTTTGCGACTCAATTTTGCTACGCAAGTGAATTTGAAACTGCAAAAAAAAATTTACTATCGACAAAGAAAGAATGATGAACTTCAGACAAATTAAAATTGACAAGCGTAGCGAATTCACCCGCAGGAATTGACCATTCACATCATACCAATCCTGACTTGATCAATCATAAATTGTGTTCATTTTCTTCCGCCTGAATTTTAAATATTTATCAATCCTGTAGCAATACAGGATTTTCTTTTGAATTTACCTTAATAATATTGTCAGAATTTAACCGTTAATCAAATATATTATCTAATAAATAATTATATTTGGAAAACGAAAAATCAATTATAAAAAAATGAGAAGAAACATTACTCTCTTATTTGCTTTATTATCCATGACTTTGGCTTTCGGGCAGGGAAAATATGGCAAATATCTTAGCTCCAAAAAACTTGCAATGGTGTATAAAAGTGTGAAGGATGCTGAAAAAGACGACTTTTATCAACAATACTATTGGCTGGTAAAAGCCGAGCAGCTGAAAACATACCCTCACCTTAAAGATATAAAACCTAAAGTTTTATACGAATTCGTAAAAAAAGTAAACCCTCAGAATCCTACTAAAAAACTGGATGCGAGAGGAAAAGAACTGAGAGAAACCGCAGAATTATCTTTGAACCAGTATTTCAAAAACAAAAATCTTGAAAACAATTCTGTGTTGATGTACAACCTGGAAACGTATGTAGACCCTTCAAAAGGACAATACTACACCAAGATCGATGCAGAAAAAATCAAGGAACTGGTACCGAAAGAACTTTTCGCTTTCAACTCGGTAAACAGAAATACCGGCGAAGAAAAAACCTATTACCTGTGGATCGACAAAAAGAAAGATTCTTTCAATATTGTAGACATCATTCCTGAAGAAAAAGAAAACAAAGCTTTCTATGCAAGACTGAAACAGTATCTTCCGAGCTATAAATTCTCAAAGTATGTTCCTTCCGTAAAAAAAGGAACTAAGACAGACAGAACAGATGCCGACTATTACTACATCATGCCGTTTGAGCAAAATACAGACAACATCGAGTATAAAACAAAGGATTTCAAAACTTTCGAACTGAGCCAGTACAGAAAAGCCGGCGACGAGTGGAAAGGGGTTGAAAAACCAAGAAAATAATCTGAAAGTCCTGCGAAAATTTCGCAGGACTTTTTCTTTGTCCACAACGACCAGCCGGTTTATCCCTGTCACGCCGCACCGCACAAAGTTTTTAAATTCTTCCCCAAAGGAACAAATATTGCTATTCCATAACATCATTCTATTTTTCAACCAAATAAATCTGGGCATTGACTTCCAGTAACAATCAAAAATGTCAGAAGTAGTCTCACAACCTAATTCGATAAAAAAAATATTACCGCTCATCCTGGCGACGGCCATCTTCATGCAGATGCTCGATTCTACCATCCTCAATACTTCCCTGCCGGCAATAGCCCGCGACCTGAAGGAATCGCCGCTCAATATGCAGAATGCCATCATCAGCTACGTGCTCACCTTAGCCGTCTTCATGCCGGCGAGCGGTTTCCTGGCCGACCGGTTCGGAACAAAAAAAGTATTCATCGCCTCTATTGTATTGTTCAGCCTCGGATCTTTATTCTGCGCCATATCCCAAAACCTTACCCACCTCGTTATTTCGAGGGTGCTTCAGGGAATCGGAGGCAGCCTGATGACGCCGGTCGGAAAACTGGCCCTCATCAAAACATTTGATAAAAACGAACTGCTCAAAGCCATGAACTTCGCCATTATCCCCGCGCTCATCGGACCTGTTTTGGGGCCCCTGGTCGGAGGTTATATGGTCGATTACCTTTCCTGGCACTGGATCTTCCTGATCAACATTCCGATCGGTCTTGTGGGAATTACGCTGGGTTTAAAGTTTATGCCGAATTACAAATCGGCGGATGTCGATTTCGACCTTAAGGGGTTCCTGATTTTTGCCGCGGCTTCCCTCCTGCTTTCCGTTTCGCTGGAGCTGTTCGGAGATCTTCAGAATACCACCCCGGTGCTCGTGGTTTTCATTCTCGGCTTCCTTTTTATGTATTACTATTACCGTCATGCCAAAAGAGATGAAAGTCCTATTTTCCCTTTGAATCTTTTCCAGGTAAGAACCTTCCGTGTAGGAATCGTAGGAAACCTTGCGACAAGGCTCGGGATCAGTTCCGTTCCTTTATTATTACCGCTTATGATCCAGATCGCCTACAAACAATCGGCCGTTACTTCCGGATGGATCATTGCACCGATGGCCCTCACCGCCATCTTTGGGAAATCGTATGTTATCAAGATCTTAGATAAATTCGGATACCGTCAGACCCTCATGACCAACACCTTTATTATAGGGACCCTGATCTGTTTGCTGGCCATTCCCGATATCCACACTTCCCTGTACTGGTTTGTGCCGATCATTGCCGTACTCGGATTCTTCAACTCCATCCAGTTTACCTCGATGAACACCATTTCCATTGCCGACCTGCGTAATTTCCAGACCAGCAGCGGAAACTCCCTTCTTTCCGTCAACCAGCAACTGGCGATCGGATTCGGGATTGCATTCGGACTGATTGTTTTAAAGATTTTCGAAAACACCGACCTTATCCACGGTGAACCCCACAATGCCTTCCGTTATACATTTCTGACCATCGGGATCCTCACCATCATTTCAGGTTTTGTTTTCCGCAGGCTCCATATTTCGGACGGGAAAAATATGAAATCCAAAGAATCATAGCGGGATGTCTTATGATTTTAGTAGAATTTTTCAGGTTAAATAAAACCGTTCCATAGAAATAAGCTTTGCCAAGGAGATTGATATGTCAGTGCATATATTTTAACATTAAGGAATTTAGCTTTAATTTCTTAATTTTTCTCCGCTCAATAAAGTGAATTTGACTACGTTGAATCTAAAGATTTCTTCCTATTACTATTTAAGAATAAACTTAGTTTATGGAGATGAAGCAACATTAAGCAGAAATCCTAAATATGATCAGATCAAATTCAAACAGTGTCTACCGATAGGCAGATTTTATTTAAATCAAAAATTAAATAAAACTTTAGAGACTAATGCAGGATGACCTGGCAGATTCTGTCAGTACCGGTCTTTTTAAAGTCACCCAAGGGTTATTTAACTGAATAAAACATAAAAACAACAGGCCGGAGATGTCCCGGACCGGTATTATACATCTAATATATATACTTATATATCTTAAACGTATATTGATATACTTAAAACGTAGAAAAATATACATTAAATATATAATAATACGCATTAAGCGTAGAATTATACGTATTAAGTATAGAATTATACGTATTAAATATATAGAAATACGCATTAAGCGTATAATGATACATATTAAATATATACTGACATGTTTCGAATCTGCCTTTACAATTAAAGAACATCTCCCGACATCTTTTTAATAATGTGAATTCGACATAAAAATAGAGTTAGCTGACTGAAATTCATGTTATACTTACCAATTGCGTCGGGCTTTAACCTAAATTTATGGTAGGTTTCGGCTAAAGCCAATCATGATCCGATATAGGGTAAATGGGCTAAAGCCCATTTCTATTGATATTTGGATAGTATAGTTACACCAGATTCAGGTTAAAATAAATATCTGCTCGAGTTTTTTCCGTAGCGAAAAATCGAAGTTATTTTTGAAAGCTTTACGCATGACCTTTCGTAAAAAATATCCTTCCCGATATTACCACAGATCAATGCACCCGTTTTTTACTTGATTTACCTTTGCTTTATAATACCAACAATATTATGGCAACCAAAACAGTAGAAAAGATCGTCTCTCCCAGGCCGGCGCATTTTGTGGGTGACGGCTTCAGAGTTCACAACTTCATTCCGGGGATTCCGGGGATGGATATGAAAAGAATGGATCCTTTCATCATGCTCGACTACAATTCGAAGTTTCATTTCAATGGTACCGAACAGCCGCGGGGTGTAGGGGTACATCCGCACCGTGGTTTTGAAACCGTAACGATAGCCTATCAGGGAAAGGTGCAGCACCACGACAGCGCGGGCGGCGGCGGGATCATCGGGGAAGGAGACGTACAATGGATGACGGCGGCGAAAGGCGTGCTCCATAAAGAATATCATGAAAAAGAATGGGCAAAGACCGGCGGGATCTTCCAGATGGTTCAGCTGTGGATCAATCTTCCGTCCGTATACAAAATGAGCTGCCCGAAATACCAGGCCATCCGGAACAGTGATATGACCAATGTTGACCTTGGCGAAAACGGCCACATTGAAATTATTGCCGGGACATATAAAGATCAGAAAGGGCCTGCCTCCACCTTCAGCCCTGTTCATGTGATGAATGCCAGACTTAAGAAGGACGGAAAAGCAGCGTTCAGCTTTCCTTCCGGTTTCAATACGGCTGCGCTGGTGATCGAAGGCAGCATCACTGTTAATGAACAGAAAGCAGCGGTTAACCATTTGGTTTTATTCAGAAATGATGGCGAAAATTTTACCGTCAGCGCACAGGAAGACAGCATTATCCTGATCATAAGCGGCATGCCTCTTGACGAGCCGATCTATGCACACGGCCCGTTTGTGATGAACTCCAGGGAAGAAATCATGCAGGCTTTCGAAGATTACAACATGGGGAGATTTGGGTATCTGCCGGATTAATTTAACCTTAATTTAAATTCAATTTATTATTTTTCATTACTTTTATGGAAAATGTTGATAAAGTTTTGTCAGAAAAACAGATCGGTAAAAATTTGTTTTAATTGATCTGAGCTTTATCCTTAAACCATAAAAACGATGAAGCCTGAATTCAAAAACATTCCCTTGCAGGATACCGGAGATCGATTTGAAATAGAATTCAACGGAAGCTCGGCCTTTATCGATTATCGTAAAATGGGAAGCCAGATTGCTCTGAACCATACGGAATCTGATCTCCTGATCGCCGGGACCGGTGCCGCAGAAGCCGTTGTGGAAAAGACACTCCGGTATATTGAAGACCATCAGAAGAAAGCATTGCCCTTCTGCCCTTACATACAGGCCTTCATCAGGAAAAACCCCGAGTGGAAACGCGTGGTGGATGAAAGATTCCACGGATACGACCAGCTATAAACATTGATAAATAAAATCATATCAGCTTTAATAAAAAATTAATCATCATGTCAAATATCGGACTTATTATAGAAGAGAAATCGGCCGACATCGGCAACTTCCTGGTGGGTAGACTTCTGCCTTTCCGCGAGAAAAGAGCGGTTGGCCCTTTTGTTTTTATCGACCACATGGGGCCGGCAGACCTTAAAGATTATCAGAACCTGGAGGTTCCTCCGCATCCGCACATCGGGCTTTCTACCCTTACCTATCTCCTGGAAGGGTCGATCTTTCACAGGGACAGCCTCGGCAGCGCACTGGAAATCCAGCCGGGAGCAGTAAACTGGATGACGGCAGGAAAAGGAGTGGTACATTCTGAAAGAACCCCTGAGCACCTCAGACATTCGGACAAAAGACTTCACGGATTCCAGATCTGGGTAGGACTTCCCAAGCATCTGGAGCAGTCGGAACCTACCTTCCATCATACCGAAGCTAATGAAATCCCGGTTTGGGAGGAAGATGGCATTCAGTATAAGCTGATCGCCGGGGAAGCTTTCGGCAGACAGTCGCCGGTTCCCGTTCACAGCAAATTATTTTTTATCGAAATTAAAACAAAAGATGCCAAAAAAATCAGCATCGGAAAAGATCTTTACGGGGAAGCCGCGATGTATGTCCTGGACGGAACGGTAACGACGGACGGAAATTCTTACGGCTCGAGGCAGCTTATGATCGCTAAGGATACCAAACTTTGCGAGTTTGACATGAGCGAAAACGGAACGGTGTATCTTTTCGGCGGCGAGCCCTTCGATGAAGAACGCTTTATCTTCTGGAATTTTGTAAATTCCGACAAAGAACGGATCGAGCAGGCCAAAGTAAACTGGAACGACCAGAATCACGAGGCTTTCCCGCTGGTGCCGGGAGACGAAATAGAATATGTACCGCTACCCAAAGCGATATTAAACAGGAAACCTTAGGAAGAAATTATACTATGAAAATATTAGCATTTGCAGGAAGTACTTCTTCCACTTCTATCAATAAAGAACTCGTAAAATTTGTTTTAAAGGATTTTCGGAATGAGGAGATCAATTTGCTTGATTTAAATGATTTCGATATGCCCGTATTTTCCGTAGACCGTGAAAAGAAAGGATTTCCGGATGAGGCCCATCATTTTTTGAAAGTAATTGAGCAATGTGATGTTATTATCTGTTCGCTTGCTGAACATAACAGGTCTTACAGTGCTGCCTTTAAGAATGTTTTCGACTGGGCGTCGAGGATCAATGTAAAAGTCTTCCAAAATAAGCCGATGCTGCTGATGTCTACTTCTCCCGGCGGATACGGCGGCGGAAATGTTATGAATACGGCAAAAACATTCTTCCCTCAATTTGGCGGCGATGTAAAAGAGACGTTCTCCCTTCCCAAGTTCTACGAAAACTTCGATCTGGAAACCGGTGTCATCAATCCTGAAATGCTGAAGGAGCTTAAGGATAAAATACTAAATTTTAAAAATCAGATCAGCAACTGATTCCTGACAGAAGAATAAAAAAACTTTAAACAAAAATTGATATGGAAACACACGAATATGCAGCAGGAGAAATAACAGTCATCTGGCAGCCTAAAAAATGTATTCACGCAGGAGTGTGCGTAAAAACACTTCCTAAAGTGTATAATCCCAAAGAAAGACCGTGGCTGAAACCTGAAAATGCAACAGCCGAAGAGCTCAGAAAACAGATTGATCTTTGCCCTTCCGGAGCATTAAGTTATACATTCAATACCGCAATATAATGGCTATCACCGTAAAAGCCAGTTTAGGCAAAGAGAAATATTACACGGAAGTGGTCGCCGGTGAGAATACCCTGATCACCGATGAACCGGTAGATAAAGGCGGCGGAAACAAAGGCTTCAACCCCTTTGAGATCCTGGCAACATCACTGGCAAGCTGCACGGCAGCCACCCTCAGAATGTATATCGACAGAAAAGAATGGGATATCGAAACCATCAATGTAGAAGTGGAGCTTGAGAATTTCCCGCTCACCAAAAGAGCGATTTTCAAGAGGAATATTACGTTCGAAGGCACAGTTCTTGACGAGGAACGTATCAAAAGACTCCGCACCATAGCGGATGCCTGTCCTATTCATAAAATACTGACCAACGACATAGAAATATTAACCAAATTTTCATAATATGATTGAAGTAAAACAAAACAACAACGAAAAAAACGGAAGCTTTGAAGCCTTCATCGATGGAAACCATGCCGGCCTGATGACCTATACCTGGGCCGGAGAAGAAAGATTTATCATTGACCATACGGAAGTGGAAGAAGCCTACAACGGTAAAGGCGTTGGCAAGGAAATGCTGCTTTCTGCGGTAGATTTTGCAAGAAAGAACAATAAGACCATTATTCCGCTCTGTCCTTTTGCAAAAGCTACTTTCCAGAAGCATGAAGATCTTCAGGATGTACTGGTGAATAAAACACAGGCTTAATTGGGATTAAGGTTGAGATTAAGATTTAATTTTATCTCTATCTAAATTTTTAAAAAGACTACCTTTCGGGACACATCCGGAAGGTTTTTTATTTTTTGAGCAGAATATAAAAAAACTATATTTGCTAAAATTTTAATTTAACAGAACATGTCTCCGATTATATTATTATCCATTATCATTATCTATTTCGCACTGCTGCTTTGGGTGGCCTACAAAACCGGAAAAGGAAGTGATAATGAAAGTTTCTTTATCGGGAACAGGAAGAGCAACTGGATGCTGGTGGCCTTCGGGATGATCGGTACATCTTTGTCGGGCGTTACTTTTGTAAGTGTTCCGGGAGCGGTAGGAAATGATAAGTTTTCTTATCTGCAGATCACCCTGGGATACCTGATCGGCTATATCGTGGTTGCCTACGTTCTTCTGCCTTTATACTACAGGCTTAAGCTGACCTCCATCTACGGATACCTCCAGCAGAGGATGGGACAGCTATCTTATAAATCGGGTGCTTGGATCTTCATCGTGTCAAGATTGGTGGGTGCCACAGCGAGATTGTATCTTGTGGTTAATATTTTACAGGTCGCCATCCTGGACAGCCTCGGGGTTCCTTTCATTGTAACGACCCTGATCATTCTGGCCATGATTATTCTTTATACGTACGAAGGCGGTGTAAAGACCATCGTCTGGACCGATACGCTTCAGACTTCATGTATGCTGCTGGGGTTAATCATCTGCACCGTTTATATGCTCAACCATCTGGGATTAAGCCTTGGTGACAGTTTTACCGCCATGAACGAAAAAGGCTACACCCGGATCTTTGATTTTGATCCTCACCAGAAAAGCTTTTTTATTAAACAAATATTTGCCGGAGCTTTTATAACGATTACGATGACCGGTATCGACCAGGAAATGATGCAGAAAAGCTTATCGGTAACCCGACTGAAAGATTCCCAGAAAAACATGGTGACTCTTGGATTTATCCTTCTGGGCGTAATTTCGCTATTCCTCTATATGGGCGGGCTTCTTCATCTTTATGGCGCACAAGAGAACGTGGCCAGCGCGGGAGATCAGCTTTTCCCGGATATTGCTTTGAACCACATGCCGCCTTTTATCTCTATAATCTTCATCATTGCATTGATATCAGCTTTATTTCCAAGTGCAGACGGGGCCATGACTGCGCTTACCTCATCACTGTGTATCGATATTTTCGGAATGCGGGAAAAAAAGCATTGGGACGACGGGAAAAAAGAAAAATTCAGGAAGAACATTCACCTTTTGGTCGCGTTGTCATTCCTGATCATGGTGGTTATCTTTAAAGTCATTAATGACAATTCGATGATCGGTCTGATCCTTAAGCTTGCAGGATTCACTTACGGGCCTCTGTTAGGACTCTTTGCCTTTGGTATTTTCACGAAGTACAAGGTGAAGGATAATCTGGTACCTTTTGTATGCATCGCTGCCCCGGTGATTTCTTTCTTTATCGACAAATACCAGGAAACCCTTTTCGGAGAATTTAAAATCGGGCTGGAACTGCTCATCATTAACGGTTTGCTGACGTTTATCGGACTTTGGCTGATCAGAAGGAAATAATTTTCATTTAATACAGATTTATTGCATTTTACTTATCATTTCCAGTTAAAAAATAAAGTAATGATAAAAATGTGACTGCATTCAGGCGGGCGCTCGGTAAGGTTATCAATATAAAATCAATTTGTTTAGATTTAAAAATACTTATCATATAAAATACGTTAAAAGATTAAAATCCGGGTGCAAATCCGGGTTTTTACATTTCCGTAAGCCACTAAAAAATTGTAGATTTGTGTGCATATAAATTCTAAGCAATGAGTAAAAGCATCGAAGAGTTGAAATCTCTTACTACGCAGATCAGAAGAGACATTTTAAGAATGGTTCACGCTGTGAATTCCGGTCACCCAGGTGGAAGTTTAGGTTGTACTGAATTCTTTACAGCCCTTTACGGAAAGGTGATGAATTATAAACTGCCTTTCACGATGGAGGGTAAGAATGAAGATCATTTTTATCTTTCAAACGGACATATTTCTCCGGTATTCTATTCTACTTTAGCCAGATTCGGGTTTTTCCCGGTGAGTGAACTGGGGACTTTCAGAAAACTGGATTCGAGATTACAGGGACACCCGACAACTCATGAAGGGCTTCCGGGGATCAGAGTGGCTTCAGGCTCTTTGGGACAGGGACTTTCGGTTGCTTTAGGTGCAGCTCAGGGCAAGAAATTAGACGGAGATCAATCTTTGGTATATACTTTACAGGGAGACGGAGAACTGCAGGAAGGCCAGAACTGGGAAGCTTTCATGTATGCAGCTTCCAAAAAAGTTGACAATATCATTTCAACAATCGACTATAACGGGCAGCAGATTGACGGAAGTACAGACAACGTACTTTCTTTAGGAAATCTTCATGCCAAGCTGGAAGCGTTCGGATGGACGGTTCTGGAAGAGAAAAACGGTAACGATCTTGAAGCAGTCATTGCTATTCTTGAAAAGGCAAAAACCGAAACAGGAAAAGAAAAGCCGGTAGCGATTATTCTTCATACGCAGATGGGTAACGGTGTTGACTTTATGATGGGGTCTCACGCATGGCACGGAAAAGCGCCTAGCGACGAGCAATTGGCAACAGCCATCAAACAATTGTATTTAGAAGCACCTGCTGATTATTAATTACCAGAGTAATAAGTAATTTTTCAATCTTTAAATTTTTAAATTAATAATGAAATATACATATACAGAAAAAAAAGATACCCGTTCAGGATTCGGAGCCGGACTTGCTGAACTCGCAGATACTCATCCTAATGTTGTAGCACTTTGTGCCGACCTTATCGGATCTTTGAAAATGGAAAAATTCATTGAGAAAGCGCCGGAAAGATTTTTTCAGGTAGGTATCGCAGAAGCCAACATGATGGGGATGGCGGCAGGATTAAGCATTACCGGAAAAATTCCTTTTACGGGAACTTTCGCTAACTTTTCCACATCCAGAGTATATGATCAGATCCGTCAGTCTATTGCTTATTCCAACAAAAACGTTAAAATCTGTGCATCTCATGCCGGACTTACTTTAGGGGAAGACGGAGCTACCCACCAGGTTCTGGAAGACATCGGGATGATGAAAATGCTTCCGGGAATGACGGTCATCAACCCTTGTGATTACAATCAGACAAAAGCGGCTACTTTAGCCATTGCTGATTTTGAAGGCCCTGTTTACTTACGATTCGGAAGACCGGTGGTTCCTGTTTTCATCCCGGAAAATATGCCTTTCGAAATCGGAAAAGGAATTATGCTGCAGGAAGGAACTGATGTAACCATCGTGGCAACAGGTCACTTGGTTTGGGAATCTTTATTAGCGGCTGATGAGCTTGAAAAAGAAGGTATTTCTTGCGAAGTGATCAATATCCATACGATTAAACCTTTAGACGAAGAAATCATCCTAAAATCGGTAGAAAAGACCGGAAAGATCGTAACTGCCGAAGAGCACAACTATCTTGGCGGCCTTGGAGAATCTATTGCGGGAATGCTTGCCAGAAAAAGACCAACCAGACAGGAGTTCGTTGCGGTGAATGATACCTTCGGGGAATCTGCAACGCCTGCTGAACTGATGAAGAAGTATAAAATCGATTCTACTGCGGTACAAGAAGCGGTAAAGAGAATTTTAGATAAATAATTTCTTTTGAGATAATAAAAAAAGCATCCTTTCCGGATGCTTTTTTTGTTATTTGAACTTTCTGTCTTCTTCCTGTATTTCCAGATCGTTGATGCTTGCAAATCTTTTTCTCATTAAACCATTCTCGTCAAACTCCCAGTTTTCGTTTCCATAAGCCCGAAACCAGTTCCCTTCTTTGGTTTGATATTCGTATTCAAAACGAACGGCAATCCGGTTTTCGGTATGTGCCCAATATTCTTTTTTTAATTGATAGTTAAGCTCCCTTTCCCATTTTTTAGAAAGAAATTTTACGATTTCATCTCTGCCGTTCACAAATTGATCTCTGTTTCTCCATTCGCTGTCTACGGTATATGCCCTGGAAACTTTTTCAGGATCCTGACTATTCCATGCATCTTCTGCCAATTGGATTTTTTCTAAAGCCGTTTCAAATGTAAAGGGTGGAAGTGGATGTTTCTGTTCCATAATATTACTTAATTAGTTGGTTGATGATTATTTTTGATTTTTCTATCAATTCATTTGATCTGAAAAGCTGGCTTTCAACAATACAGCTTTCAAACAGCAGATAAATATGATCCGAAAGATCTTTATCTTCCATTAATTCAGAAAAATAAGTCCTCAAATCTTTTTTATGATGTTGAATTACCTTTAATATTTTCACATGATCTGCAGGAATTTCAGACAAAATATTCAGGAAGCTGCAGCCTCTGAAATTTTCTTTCTGATTCATGTATATTAAAAAATCGAAAGAAGAAATGAGTTTAGATTTCACATCCTCTTTCTTTGAAATGAATTGATGCAATTCATTAAACCAATAGTCGTGTCTTACATTTAAAAATTCTACACACAAATCTTCTTTAGATTTAAAATATTGATAGAAGCTTGCTCTAGCAACATTAGCCTCAGAAATAATCTGATTAATTCCCGTAGAATTATATCCCTGTTTCGCAAAGAGGTCGAAGGTGGTATTAATGATTCTTTCTTTTGGTGATTGCATATTCTGTTTATTAACAAGGCAAATGTACAATTTAATTTTTAAAACAGACAGACCAGTCTGTCTATATTTATTTTATAGATATGTCTATTATGCTGATCAATGGCCAAAACAACACGAGCGGACTAAGTCCGCTCGTGTTGATATTATTAAGAAATATATTTTGTCTTTAAAAAATTATCTGAAAAACTTCCACTTCGGAATAATGGCCAGCATTCCAAAACCTGTAAACAGGAAAAGATTGGTGACATCCGTATAAAGGAACGTCGAAAGATAATAACTATGCATAAAGAAATGCAGCACCAATAAGGCAGGAAAGGCAAAGATGCCTATTTTGCGGTAGAAATACATCAGTACCAGGCTTACTGCCATTAAAGCATCAATGGCAAAAATAACAAAGAAATACCATCTGGGAATATGAAGATATTCGTGTTGCAGATACTCATCGAGATCGATTCCGAATCCCATTAAAGTAAAAATCATCAATGCCGCAAAAGCCAGAATAAATCCCCATCCTTTTTTAGGATCCTCGTCAAAATAGCTGTATTCTTCCATAGGTACAAAAATAAAGAACTTATGAGAGATTTCATAAGTTCTTTTATATAATTCTTTTTAAAATCCGGATTATACAGAGATCGCGTTGATCAGTCTGTTTTTGTCGCTTAAGTATTCTTCCATAGAAATCATACTTTCGGTTCTCATGACATCCTGAATATCATCGATCTGGTAAATAATCCTTTTGGCATCTTCCGTATTTTTCGCTCTTACTTTGCAGAAAATGTTATATTTCCCTGAAATAACGCTGGCTTCAATTACGTTAGGAATGCTTGTCAACTCCTTCAATACCTCTTGTGTACGGTTTGATTTCGTTAATAAAATTCCGATGAAAGCGGTGAAATGGTAGTCCAGCTTTCCGTAATCGATGTTTAGAGATGATCCCAAAATAATACCTGCATCTTCCATCTTTTTCACTCTTACGTGAATTGTACCAGCGGAAACATCCATCTGTTTAGCAATTTCTGTAAAAGGCATTCTTGTGTTTTCTACTAAGAAATCAAGAATTTTCTTGTCTATTTCGTCCAGTTGATAGTTCATATTAGTTAAATTACAATTTTCTTAAAAAAACAATGTATTTTTTGCAAATTTATAAAAAATAATTTAACAAAAAAAATTATATCAAATATTAACAATAATTAACACCTATGATAAAAATCATTAAAGAATCAAAATTATTTGGTTACTGATTTTGTGGAATCTGTTTTTATTTCAGTTCTATTCCCGGCGGATTTTTTGTCTTTTCTCTTCTTTTTGAAAAAAGAATTAAAACTCTTACTCCAAACGATCCCTCCGCCATAAGCCTGATTAGCAGTCCCGTTTGATCCGGCACCATTAATAACACCGATATTCGACGGTTTTGAGTAGCCTCTTAAGATAAGGCTTCCATCATTTTTCTTGGAAATATCATATTCTATCGTTCCCTCCCCGGAGAGATAATTGGCTTCCGTATTCTCTGTTTTGGTCAGAGGAATTCCCAATCCGGTCTTTACTTTAACCCTTGGTGAAAGGGCGAAACTCACCCCGGCATTGGCCCGGTCTCCGGTATTGGAATATTGGTCTCCTTTTACATAATTAAGGTCGATCTGGAATTCATTACTCATGGTATTCAAAACAGAGCCTAACTGCTTCAAAAGCATATTATATCCGGAAGATTCTGCGACACCCGCTACGTCTACATCCACACCGCCGGTTTTCGAAACATTAAAGCTGTTTAAAAGCAACACGGAACCGAACTGCAATACTTTCTCTCCTTCCTGGCTCATCTTGGCCGCAAGCGTCTCTTTCACCTGACTGGAAACATCCAGGGCCGTCACGTCAAGATCGACTTTCGGATCTACGAGAGACTGTGTAATATTAGCCTGAAGCAAGATACTGATCGGCTGCAGACTTCCCATATTCAGATATTCTCCTGCATTGGAAACCATTCTTACGTAGTTTGCCGTAATATCCAGCGCAGGTTTCATCGCATCGCCGTCCCATCTGATGCTGCTTCCTTTTTCGATCTGGAAAGTTTTATTGAGGATTGCTTTGGAAACAAATGTTCCGTTTTCCACTTTATAGGTTCCATTCATGGCAATATTGCCCTGTCTGCTCATCTGGAAACGCAACTTTTCAGCAGCCCCCTTTACGGTAATATTTCCGACATCGTCACCAATCAGGACGTTTACGGTCGTTCCTTTATCAACATCCAGCGCAAAATCAATGTTCATATTAGCGCCTGTTTTCTTTTTATCCTCCAAAGTGACAAGACCGTCCTTCCCTTCTTTGAGGAATCTCAGCATTTTAAATTCTTCTACATTAGACGTTGATCCTGAATTGAATGTAAACGTACTTCCGCTTAAAGCTTTCATATTCGGCGTAGAAAGGCTTAAGCCCGAGACCGGACCATCCACATAGAGATCTCCCTGTCCGTAAACCCTGCCCCAGAAAAGGTCATAGTCTTTCTGAGTTGTATTTAAAACCAATAAATTATCTGCCCTCATTACAAGGTTAACCCCCATCGATGAAAGTGTCTCAAACTGTACCGCTCCTGAGATATTTCCTTTGGAATTCGTTCTTCCGTCGTGAACTTCTATATTATTGAGAATGGCTAAACCTTTGGTTAATGGAATTACCGTATCATCAAATGAATAATCCACACCGGTGAAGAGCAGTTTTAACCCAAACCCTTTTAAGGCAATATCGCCACTGTAATCCAAATCACTGAATTTGCCGCTGATCTTCAGATCTCCGGTTGCCTTACCTCTCAGGTTTCCGAACACGGTGGTAACGAACTGCTGGGCAAAAGCAATATCAAAATCTCTCATTTCGGCCGTAAGATCTATCGTCGGCGAAGAAGTATTGTTATTGACCGTACCGGTCACATGAAGGCTGTTGTTTCCGATAACGCCGGCTGAATTTACTTTTATATCGACATCATACACATTCAGAGAGAATCCGTTGGTTGCAGAAATCGTAATATCTCCCATATCATTTCCATTCATCATGATATCGTCTATGGTCATGTCGACCAAAGGCTGCAGGGTACTTTTATCCATACGGATTTTCACATTTCCGTTGGCAAGGCCCTTGATATTCATTGAATTTCCGCCGGGTTGCATTTCCATCAGTTTTTCTATCGCAAAATCGTTGACTTCGGCATCGACGTAAAAATCTTTGGCGGATTTGAACTGCGCTTCTTTTATCAGCAAAGCACTTTTATCAGAATATATCCTCAGATTCCTGATATCGAAATCTTTCTCCTTTTTACGGTAGGTAATGGAATGATTCAGTTCGGGGCTTGTATCGATAGCCCATGTTACCTCATTAAATTTCACTTCAGTCGGCTCAAACCGAAAAACAAAATCCCCCCCCTCGTTGGTAGACTGGTTCACATTGATGGCATATTCCTTAAGGTTGTCATCCAGCTCATCTTCCGGACTTCCATGTCTGAATTTTGCAGCGAGATGAAGAACAGTGTTGTTTTCATTTCTCCCGCTCAGTGTAAGGTCTTTAATAATATTTTTATTGTACTGTACCCTGTTGATCTTCGCAAAAATCTGCTCATCAAGATTGGCTGTATTGATTCTTACCATCACGCTGTCTACCATTGCGCTGTCTCTCGTGATGTTGCTTCTTTCATTGATCGCGTAAGCAGGATTGGCTGCAGCCAGAGCTTTATCAGCTTCGGTGATTTCCTCTTTTTTCGTCATGATATATTTTAAAGACGCTGCATCCAGGTTTAAAATAAGATTATTGGAGTTTCCGTCGTACTGGCCTTCAACCTTCGCTCCCTGCGGCAATTTAAGATCCGGAAGGAAGTAGCTGATCAGGCCTTGCTGAACATCGAAGTTCATGGCAAAGCTCTGCCCCCTGTAGATTTTTCTCGGGGCAGGTCCTACAAGAATTTTGTTTAATCCGTTTTCTACCATTCCGGCGAGATCTCCAAGGTTATATCTTCCTGAAATCTTACCGTTGGCTGCTCCCGGCGCATCGACATCGATGACCCGGCCTCCGTTTTCAATAAACGTTTTCAGCTTTGCACTCGGAATGGAATATTTCTGGGTCGCCGTGGCAAAATTAATTCCATTGGCTTCTACATCCAATGTAAGATCGTTGATGGATGACATCGACATTTTACCGTTTACCCTTCCGCTCAGAACCTGAGTTCCGGGTTTATTGGTAAAGTAATTCATGTTGAGATAATTCACATCCGCATTCACATTCATGGAAACTCTTGAAGTGCTGAAATCAATTAATCCTTTAATATTGGCTTTTGCCTGTTCATCATTGACGGTGATGAGTCCGTTATACTTTTTATGATCCAAAAGGCCTTCGAGATATACATTATTGATCTCCTTATCCATGATCTCAATACTGGTAATCCTGGACTTGGTGGTGAGCCTCATGGTATTGACGTCAAAGCTCTGCCCGTTGATATCAAATCTTCCTGAAATTAAGCCGACGGATTTGTTTTTGGTAATAACAGACGTATTCAGATCTTTAACCTCGGCAATTCCGACGTATTTAGGCATGGATGAACTGTAATCCGTTAAAGAAAACTGCGTGATTTTTGCCTGTCCGATTCCTGTCATTAAATTCCCGCTGGAAACATATACCCGATTTGGATTTACGCTTGCCGTTCCGTTATATTTCAATTTTCCGAAGTCATCGGCAAAATTTTTCATCTTTGTGGAAATAAATGAAGGCATCATTGCTTTCAGATCTTTATAGGTAAAGTCTGCCGAAAGATTGTTGGTTTCGATTAAAAAATTACCTTTCAGCAATCTGTTCACTTTCATGCTTTTGGTGGCAATATTCACATCCGGATTTCTGATCAGGAAATTATCCAGTTTAAAATCATTCAGCGGGCCTGCCATTTTCCCTGAAATATTAAACGGTTTAAAATTGTCCCAGTTCGTCACAAAATAACTGATGTCATAGCCGCTTAGCTGGCTTCCCTGCATAAGATTCATTTCCCATTTTACTTTATCTGCAAAATCAGACCACGATCCGTCATCATGAAGATTGAATTTAATATCTCCTTGCAAAAGCGAATGGTCCGTATTTAAGGTCAGGTCCTTCAATGAAAGGTAATCCGGCGTCATCGAAAGTTCCGTAGAGAAAGTATCGACAAAATGAGGCTTGCCCCATCTTGTCGTCGTGAAAGTCATATTATTGATGAGCGCTGAAATGTTCCTTCCGTTTACCTTTACATTCGGCGCTTTCAGATTAAAGTTGGTAGCGGTCAGCCACTTCCCTTTTTCGCCCGGTGAATTTAAATTGACAATAGAAACTTTGGAATCCAGAATCTGTAGTCTTGAATCCAGCTGAAAAGGAGGCTTGTTCGGATCCCTTTTCTTACCGCTGTCGAATAATTGTGTGAAGCGGATGAAATTTGAGATACTGTCGCCCTTATAGGTAATGACTTTTACGTCGGCATTTTTTAAGGTTAAAGAATTAAAGCTTAAAGAGTTGTTTTTGGTGATATTTTTAACCAGAGAAAGCCAGTTGGAATTGGCAATAAATTCTTTTGACTGAATAAAATCATATCCTTTATAGTCTTTGATTTTCAATCCTTTGATCTTTACATTTCCAAAAAAATTGACTTCAACGCTTTCGGTAGACATCTGCGCCTTAAAATCCCTATTGACAACCTGCAGCGCCTGGTCTGCCGCCCATTGTTTGGTCACGGGAAGATTAATAATGATGAAAATAGAAACCACAAGGCCGAGACCGAGCCAGAAAAGAATCAGCAGAAGACGTGCCCACCAAGAGTAGCTGGTAACATCTTTTACGGCCTGTTTTCCGAACTCTTCAGCAGTTTCCACAGGATGTTTAATGGCATCGGAAGCCAGTTCGGAAGCTTCTTTCACCGTCTCCTTTACCTTATCTCCGGCGTTTTCAACGGCCTTCTGTACCTGATTACCTAGGTTTTCAGCTACTGATTTTTTGTTCTCATTCTCGTTATTATTCTCTAACTTTGCCATTATTATGAGCGACTCTATAATTTTAGGTATTGAATCGTCTTGCGACGATACATCAGCAGCTATCATCAAGGGAAATTCTATTCTGTCGAACATTGCTGCAAACCAGGCAATCCATAAAGAGTATGGAGGTGTTGTTCCTGAGCTTGCATCGCGTGCCCATCAGCAAAATATCATCCCCGTTGTTGAAAAATCTTTAACTAAAGCAAATATACAACAAAATGCAATTTCCGCGATAGGTTTTACCCGCGGACCCGGACTTTTAGGATCACTCCTGGTGGGAACTTCCTTTGCTAAGTCTTTGGCAATGAGCTTAGACGTCCCCCTGATTGAAGTAAACCACCTCCAGGCGCATATTTTAGCGCATTTCATTGACGATGCAAATCCTATGCCGCCTAAATTCCCTTTTCTGTGCCTCACCGTGAGCGGTGGACATACGATGATCGTCCTGGTAAAGGACTATTTTGACATGGAGATCATCGGGAAAACAACCGATGATGCCGCCGGGGAAGCTTTCGATAAGATCGGAAAAATTTTTGACCTTGATTATCCTGCAGGCCCTGTCATAGACAGGCTTGCGAAAGAAGGAAATCCCGATGTTTTCAAATTTAATAAACCGAAACTCGAAAATTACGACTATTCTTTCAGTGGTATAAAAACCTCTGTGTTATATTTTATTCAGAAAGAAGTACGCAAGGATGCGGATTTTGTTAAAAATAACCTGAACGATCTTTGTGCTTCGGTACAAAAATCAATCATTGAAATCCTGATGAACAAGCTGGAAAAAGCCGCACAAGATCTCGGAATTAAAGAAGTGGCTATTGCCGGTGGTGTTTCAGCAAATTCGGCATTGAGAAAAGCGATGGAAATTAACCACGAAAAACTAGGCTGGAATATTTACATCCCAAAATTCGAATACACCACGGATAACGCGGCGATGATCGCCATGGTGGCCCAACTGAAATTTGAACGAGGCGAATTTACGGATTTAAGAACCAGTGCAACATCAAAATACGATCTATGAAAATTCTTTTAGAAGAAAAAGTACTGGGAACGCAGTCTAAGAAAAATTCAAAGTATTATTGGATTTTAGAAACCGTTACCGGAAAAAATGATGCATCGGATATTTCTATGGACTATTTCCCATCCTCATCTGAAAAGGGTTATATTCAGGATATAAAAGAAGAAGTTATAGAAAAAATAAATTCTGAAAATATCTTCAGTTTCCCCTACGAACCTAAAGAAGGGGATTATTTATCCATTAAAAACAATTTGAGAAAACAGGAATATTTAAATCTGATTTTCATAAACAACAACTGGATAGAAGAAATTTTCATGTGCTCTTACCGTGATTGTGATACGGACATTTACACAACAATAAAAACAGGAGTTGCCTTTTTAACGCAAGATATATGAAGCTATTCTACGGAAAAATCGAAGGAAATCAAGTAACGATCAGCGACGAAGAACAACAACATATGATAAAAGTTCTTCGTATGAAGGAAGGTGAAGCCATTCACGTAACAGACGGAAAAGGAAATCTTGCTTCCGGAACTCTGATGATTGAAGGCAAAAAAGCGATTCTTTCTGTCGATGAAATCCAAACCAATTTGCCCGACTTTCAGCCGAAGCTGCATATTGCCATCGCTCCGACAAAAAATATCGACCGTATTGAATTCTTTATCGAAAAGGCTGTGGAAATGGGCATTTCTGAAATTACTATTTTACAAACCGAAAAAACAGAACGTAAAAACCTCAACATCGACAAACTCAGAAAACAGGCTATAGCCGCCTCTAAACAAAGTTTGAGGTTTCACTTTCCGATCATCAATGACAGCATTAAAATTCCGGATTTTTTAAAAACCATTACCCCCGATAGTACTTTTGTGGCTCATTGTCATGAAAATCTCCACAGAATCGGATTGAAAGAAATTCCAAAGGCTGAACAGATTACATTCCTGATCGGTCCTGAAGGCGATTTTTCTGAAAAGGAAATCCTGTTACTGGCCGGACATGATGTAAAAGCCGTTTCCCTGGGAAATCAAAGATTAAGAACCGAAACCGCCGGGATTTTCGTTGCCGCGTGGAATTATTATCGTATGGAATCGTAAAGATTTTTCTAATGATTTAGGAAAAAACATCTTCAAGATTATTGTCTCTGAGATACTTCTCAAAAATCTCCTGTCCGCTTCGTATGGAATTCACAGCCCATCGAATCTTCATTTTCAGGAGCTTTTCTTCATCCAGTTTATAATCGATACCGGATTTTATCAGCTTTTGCTTTAATTCATACATGCAGATCGAGGCTGCTACCGAAACATTGAAACTTCGGGTAAAGCCATACATCGGAATAGCCAGGGTTTCGTCAGCAAAATCAAGAATTTCCCGGGAAACGCCTTCCATTTCGGTTCCGAAAACCAGGGCAACCGGTTCAGTGATTTCGTAATCGGGAAGCATGGTAGCATTATTCTCCAGCGAAACAGCTACTATCTTATAACCTCTGTCTTTAATATTTTGGAAAGATTCCATGTTCCGGGGAAGTTTTTCGACCTCTACCCAGGTATCGGCGCCTTTTGTGACGCGGAGATTCGGCTCAAAACTATATTCTTCCTGCAAGGCCACCACTTTATGAAAACCGCAGGCTTCTACGGAGCGCACGATAGCTGCCGCATTTCGAAACTGGTAAATATCTTCTACGACAGGAAGCACAAAATCTGAACTTTCCTGAGAAAAATGTTCAATTTTTGCCAAACGTTCTTCCGTTAAAAACTGCTTTAAATATTCAAAAGTTTTTGCTAAATCTTCCATTCATTTTCAAATCTTTGCAAATTAACGTAATTTTGAGGAATCCTCCCGAACAGGGTACGGAAATCTAATAAAATTCATGTATGAAACGAAAAGTCCTTTTGATCTATACCGGCGGAACCATCGGTATGGAAAAAGATTATGAAACCGGAAGCCTTCGCGCATTTGATTTTGGAAACATCTTTGAAAAAATGCCCGAAATGACGCTCATGGAATGTGAAGTTTTCGTTCATCCTTTTGCAAAACCACTTGACTCGTCCGATATGGGACCCGAAGAGTGGAAGATTATTGCCCATTATATCCATAAAAACTATCATTATTATGACGGCTTCCTGATCCTCCACGGAACGGATACCATGTCTTACACAGCTTCAGCATTGAGTTTTATGCTGAAAGGACTGAAAAAACCTGTCATCCTTACCGGTTCCCAGCTTCCGATCGGGGATTTGCGTACCGATGCCAAAGAAAATCTCCTGACAAGCTTATATTACGCCAGTCTGTACGAAAACGATGAGGCAGTGATTCAGGAAGTGGCGATTTATTTTGAATATAAATTACTGAGAGGAAACCGCACCCTGAAATATTCTGCGGAGTATTTTGATGCCTATGCAAGCCCGAACTACCCTATCCTCGGACAATCCGGAGTACATTTAAATATTATCAAAGAAAATCTTCACCGCTCCATTCCGGAAATTGATTTCCATGTTGACGATCATATTTCGGAGGATATTATTTTCTGGAGAATTTTTCCGGGGATGAACCTCAGCCATCTTAAAGAAATCCCTGCCATGAAAGTCCTGATTCTGCAGGTATTTGGCTCGGGTACTATTTTCAGCAGTAAAAAAACGGTGGAAACCCTGCAGCAGATCAGAGATAAGGGTACGGAGATCGTGGTGGTAAGCCAGTGTATTTCCGGTGGAATATCCTTCGGAAAGTATGAGAACAGCAATATCTTTTCCAGGATCGGGGCCATCAGCGGAAGGGATATGACGGCTGAATGTGCTATAACAAAAGCAATGCATTTAATCGACAATGCTAACTACGGGGGAAGTTTTGCTGACAATTTCACCAAAAGCCTTTGTGGAGAAATTTCGAACTAAATTGTAATAATAATTTGGTTATTCAATAAATTCCATTATTTTTGCAATCTCAAATAGAGAGGTGTCCGAGTGGTTGAAGGAGCTACCCTGGAAAGGTAGTATACGGGTAACTGTATCGAGGGTTCGAATCCCTTCCTCTCTGCCAGGAAAAGCGTTGATTATTTCAACGCTTTTTTTTATTTATCGGGGTGATGACCAAAATGGTTTTCAATAAAAAACCCAGTCTTGCGACTGAGTTCTGCGTCTGAAAAGTCTCAACCTCTTTTCAAACTATAATTTAGCTATATGAATGATGGTGTATTAGTTAATTACAGATGGTGAGAAACTGGTGGTTTATCTGTATTTTGAATTTGGCATCGGATTTCAGCTTAGCATAAATCGTGCTCTCGAAAGCATGTATTTCTTTTAATTTAAAATCTATGTATTCGGCGATCTGAGCAACCGACATGATAAAATCCCTGTAAACGGCAATATTAACGGTTTGTCCGTACACCGGAAGATAAGCTTTGAGGAATGGCAGGGTCGACTGATGCCGGATATAGTTGACACAATATCCCGCTCCATCTCTGGCCGTGATCACTTCCTGGTCGTTGATCAGATCCATAATGTTTAGCTCTTTTTTATTTTTGTTTCCGGAAATATGTTTGTTGATCTTGTCTAAAATATGCTGGGCGTATTCCATCATGGTAATGGTTTTCCACTCAAAAACATGATTCATATTCCTGGAGGTTTTGGGTTTCCTGGTATTTTCGCAGCCTGTACAGAAAGAGAGCCCGATTTTATCGTACGAAGGGAAAAAGCAGTCTTTGATCTGAATGGTAGCGTCTGCCTGAAGCCGGTCATGGGAAAAGTTATAGTAAACATAGGGACTATACCGTTCCGCCAGTGCTTTCAGGTAATCTGATTCGGAGGTGTTGCTGTATTCTTCGAACCATTTTTCAAGGTTGTCGTAGTAGTGTTTGTCGAATTCATTAAAACTTAAATATAATGGCAGTTCCATAGCTTCGTTGTTTTGATATGACAAAGCTAATCGGGTAATGCGACAAAACTTGACGTGTTATTTTTTTATGGAAAACTTTTTTTCGAAGTGTTTGTTTTGAACGCAAAGGGCGCTAAGTTTTGTTTTAAATCATTGCGCATATTTTTTGTTCGCAAAGGCGTTTCACTCAGCTAAGATCGCTATGTAATTGATCGTGGTGAACCTTTTCTAACGTGGAGGGCGCTAAGTTTTGTTTTAAAACATTGCGCGTATTTTTTCTTTTGCAAAGGCGTTTCACTTAGCTAAGATCGCTATGTAATTGATCGTGGTGAAATTGTTCTAACGCGGAGGGCGCTAAGTTTTTCTTTTAAATCATCCTGCATATTTTTCGTTCGCAAAGGCGTTTCACTCAGCTAAGATCGCCATATGACCATATACTTTTTGGCTTTAATGTACTTCTGTTGAGGGAGTCTTCCTGCTGCGGGATAGTGATGATTACCGACTTTTGCTATCACTTTTACAGCCTATCAATGATCTTTCATCACTGAATCATTTATCTTTTATCAATTATTACTCATCATAATTTCTCATGATGTACTCAAAGTAGTGGATCATTTTTATATAGTTTTCGATGCTGAGGTATTCGTTGGTGCTGTGGATGGATTGTTTTTCGGCGTTGTTTATTTTGATGGGCATGAAACGGTAGATGTTCCTGCTGACGATCTGGTATTTGTACGCATCGGTAGCACCTACCGTGAGATAGGGAGTAGCGACCGCGGACGGATGAATTTCTTTTATGGCAGCTTCTATCAACCTGAAGGCTTTTGTATGGGTTGGTGAAACGGCTGAAGCTTCTTTGACCGTGTCAATTTCTTCAATTTCGACATCAAATCCTTTGGTGGCTTCGGCGATATGCTGTTTGACGTCTGTTACGGTATTTCCGGGGAGCAGCCTAAAATTGACGACGAATTCCACTTCGGGGGAAAGGACGTTAGGGGCATCACTGCCCTTCATCATGGTGAGGGCAGTCGTGGTGCGTACCAGTGCGTTGGTGGAATTATTCTTGGTTAGCTGGGAAAGAAGCACGGGCTTCAACAGCCATTGATTGGCGATGGCCATCCTGTTGATAAAAGACATTGATCCACCGACGTTGGTGAAGAACTGGTTAATAAGCGGGGTCACAACAGGCTTCATCTGGTCGTGTTCCAGACGTTGCATGATGACGGCGGCTTTTCCGATGGCACTCTCTGTGGGTGGCATGGAGGAATGTCCGCCAAGTCCTTTCACTTTAATTTTTACGGAGAGAAAGCCTTTTTCGGCACACCCGATCACCGCGATATCTGCGTTGATCCCGTTGACACTTCCCTTTTCGAGAATTAAGCCGCCTTCGTCGTAGACGGCATCGAACACAATATTTTTTCTTTTGAAATATTCAGCTATTTTTTCAGCTCCCTGCTGTCCGCCGACTTCCTCATCAAATCCGAAGGCAAGGTAGATATCTCTTTGAGGGGTGTGCTTTGTTTTAATCAGATTGTTCATGGATTCAAGGAGTGCGAAGAGCATTCCCTTCATATCGATAGCTCCTCTGCCGTAGATCCTTCCGTGAGCAACTGCCCCGGAAAACGGTCCGAAATCCCATTCTTCGGAAACTTCTGATACGGCAGGCAAAGGTTTATCTTCGGGCCTGAAAACATTTTCATTTTTATCTTTTATCTCAGCTTCTCCCGGAGGAACGACATCGGTATGGGAAAGAAATAGAATGGGATTAAGGGAAGGGTTGCTGCCTTTCAGCCTGAATACCAAACCATAGGTATTGACCTCTACGAACTCCGTATTCTGATAGACTAACGGATAAGAGGCTTTGATATATTCCTTAATGGTATCGAACGGTGAGTAATTAAATTCCCCAAGCTCGCCTGATGACACAGAAGGAATTTTCAGTCCGCCTGACAGCCTCTGAATGGCAGAATCATCTTTTGTCATTTTCCAACCGCCGGAGGTATTGGCGGTCGCTTTTTTAAAAGGATAAGTCAATGTTTTAATTAAAACAATAACGAGGAGGAGAATCGCAATGCCTGCTATGATAAAGATGATTTTTTTCATGGGAATTCCGGATTGGGTTGTTTTTATAGGATGAAATATTATATAGGGTTTGACTTAAGGATTTTTAACAGCTTTCACGATGGTCCTATTTCGAATTTCTAAGGTATTGAAATAATCAACAGCCTGAGAAAAAATTTAATTTACAATCAAAAATTCATCAACATCATTGAAAGAAAATACTTTTACACTATAAGAATCTTGTCCGACTACGCAAACATCTATACCAACATTGATCAGATTTACTTTTACATAGCTAAAATATTAAACGACCATGCTCACATCTACTTTTACATTGCTAAAATATTAGTCAACACCGCCTACATCTATTTTGACATCGCTAAAATATAAAACAACATGATGAGATTTTACTTTTACAACGTTCATATTCAAAACTACATAGCTTACTTTTATTAATACATTGGAAAAAGAGTAACCAACATGATGAAAAACAAAAACTCCTTTACGAAAATTCTTTCATAAAGGAGTTTATTTAATACTAGTGACAAAAATTATACCCCCAAACACAAGCTTCTCGATATGATTTTCTTCAAAAATCTACTCGAAGGGACGAATGTTAATCAAAATGCATAAAGAGTTTAATTACTGCTTTCTTTTCACAAAAAGCAAGGATGAAATCTGTTTGTACTGAGGACTTGTCGCTCCGAACACGGATTTTACATATTGCTTTACCTCTTTGGTGATCTGACAAAGTCCGGTGAGGTTATTATACAACACCTGATCTCTCGATAACCTGGCGTTGGAATACTCCGTATTGGCATGAATAAGGGCAGTGTTCCTTCTTTTCATTTCTGCCAGCTTCTCCCGTAAGGTTGTGATTTTTAATTCTTCTTCATTGGGATTGTAGGCAGCACTTTGTTCGAGCACCTGAATTAAACCGGAGAAGTTATTGATCTTGCTGTCGTAGCTTTGTTGTGACGTTGAAATAGTTCTTGCAGGGGCTTCCGTTTCTTCTTCTGACTTTACGGCTTCTGTTTTTGCCTTTGTTCTTCCCTGCAGCTTTTTGTTGTAGGATTTGGCATTGCTGAGCATCAAAGGATTTGTTTCTGACACAGCCAGTGCGTTAATGACTTTTGTCGCGAGCGAATTCAATTCTTTAAAAACTTCAGCGCGCTGGTTGGTGGCATTATCAAACAGTGTTTTTTTGGTCTGGGCTTCATTTAATTGTACCGTGGCCTCTTTATAGAGGGCTTCCAGCCTAGGGATTGTCAGTTCTTCTTTTACGGGATTGTACCTGTGGCCATAGGCTGTACAAAAAGAGATGAGATCCTGAAGATTAGCAACGTTTTTAGAGTGTCCTGTTTCGCTGACAGAGTTTTTTGTGTTTTTCATATTTATGTTTTAAGTTACCGTACAAATATATATTTTTATTTTATCATTTTACGGAAAACGAAAATTAATCGTTTGATTTACATAATTATATGAATATTTCATTCTTTATGTAAGTTTTAAAGAATTGTTTTCATGGGAATTGAAAAACCACTGCAAATTGCAGTGGTTGTTTTAAGGGAGCTCGAGCGAGACGCTCGCACCAGCTTAGGGTATACTTCAGTAAATAGCTCCGAATACAATAGTTCACACTACCTTTGTCCCCGATTAGCTAACATACTTTTTATAGATCACTAATAAAACAATTAAGAGTATAAGACCCAGGAAAAAGTATAAAATATTTAACCGATATTTTTTTACCTCCTCTTTTGTATAGGATAAGCTTTCTATCTTTTTCCTTGGGAAAATTAACTTCAAAGGCTGCGCTAATAAAAAGAATATTAATAAAGTAAATAATAAAAATATTATTATTCGCAATATCTCCATTTCTAAATAGGGGTTAATAAATACCTTAACAAAGGCTCCCGAAAAAAGCATTATAGGAATATTATAAGGGAGACTAAAAGCTAATATCGTCCAGTTATACTGTCCTTTTGTTAACCAAACTTTCTCATAATATTTTCTCAAGCTCCAAAATAAATAGGTAAGTGTTTTCATGGATTATGGCTTTGCAAGTTGTGTCTGGATATGGTTATAGGTATATTGAAAGACATTAAATTTAGAAATTTTGTAAGAGAAAATATTCAAAGTATTACCTGTTTAGTGAGTAATTGAAACACCTAAGATATACATTGATCGGGAAGCATTTATACCAAAGGTCAATGTTCTAGTCGTCCGGCAGTTAAGGCAGCATCTATTATTAAATATTCCATTATTCTAATCCCGTAAGTCTGAAAAATTGTTTGGTTAATTGCACATGATACAGAAAATCATCACTTTTGGAATATTCTTCTATTACTCTCATTATGTGACATCTATATTTTATCAGGTCATACAAACATTTTACTCCAGTGGCGGATAATAAATATCCACATCAAATTCCGCATTCACCTCTTTCATAAAAATAATTTGTCTTTTATCAAGATGAATCCAGGGTACGCTTTCTTCCCGGTTGTTTAAAAATAAGGCGCAGGAAATTTCACAATAATATTTTTCCGAATACGCTTTCAATAAATTTAGTTTGGGAATTAAAACTTCTAAAATATCTTCCATTTGCCCACTAAAATCTTTTCCTGTTCCATATCCGGCTCCATAAATCCATCCATTTCTTTGAGATTTCTTCGGAGAATTCTCATGAATTTCTGTTCCTTTTACATAGGTTTTGAAAGGTTGCAAATTGAGAGAATTTGTAATATCATCACAGGTAATATCCTCAAAATCCCATATTTCAAATCTTACACTTAAATCATTCTTAATCACTGTTCTTCCTGTATTAAAGTTTCATTTCTGTATTGATCATTAAAATTACGCTTTTTCAGTATTTAATATCTATCTGGAGTACAGCCATAATAAAAAATTAATAACGATTAGTATAAGTTTCTCATCAACATCCTTTTTGTTCTTCCAATTCCTGGATTCGCTTCTTGATGAAATCTGTGGGGCGTATTCCGTTGATTTCATAAAAAAGGTCTGAAAAATTCTGACGGGAAGCCATTCCGCATTCTCTGGCGAGGGTTTCTATGCTGTATTTAAGGTATTTTTTGTCTTCAAACAAAAGATTGGTGATGTAGTGAATCCTTAATTGACTGAGGTATTTGTTGAAATTTCCTCCTTTATGCTCATTGATCACCTGCGAAAGATAATTGGAATTCGTTCCCAATTGTGAGGCCAGTTTACTTAGGGTGAGGCCTTTCTGGATGAAGCCCTTTTTGTTTTCAAATACTTTGAGTTTCCGCAGAAGTTCCTCTACTTTTCTCTCATGAAGATTTGCCCTTTTTTCTTCCGTCGGCATAATCAGGATCTCGGGTAAGTCAGGAATATCGTCAACATCCTGGTCTTTCACAAACTTTTCTTCGAGCAGGATATATTTTTGCTTAATCTCTTTTGCTTTTTTCTGTTTCCTGGCGAAAAGCATGATAAGCCCGATCGCCCAGATAACAAGGAGAATAATAATTACCGTAACCAGGTAATTGATCTTCTGGAGTTTATTTTTCTCTTCCAGCAACGACCTGGTGTCATAATCCTTATGGATTTTCGGCGAGAGATAGCTGAAATCCCGGGACATAATGCTGTCTGCCTTCAGGAGCTGGCCGGTATAATAGAGCTGCTTCGACTGGTCGTTGTTCTTTTTACTGTAGCTGATGAGGATTTCATAGTTTTCTCTGAGCTCAGGCAGAATAAACTGGTGCTTATTAAAAATGGAATCGATCTTTTTGAAATAACCAACCGATTTTTTAGAATCTTTAAGCTCAAGATAACTTTTACCGATGAAAAAATAATTCACGGAAAGTCTTGCAAAGTCCCTGCTGTTTTTTATGGCGGGAAGCGATTGGCCGAGAGCTGCGAGAGCTGTCTGATAACGTTTATTCCTATACTCGGAAATGCCTTTAGATAAAAGAAAATACGCTTTTTCCTGTGCATATTCCTTATCGTTTCCGGTCTCAGCAAGGCCTTTTTCTATGGCTGCATCCGACTCTTTGTATTTCCTGGAATGCCTGTAACAAATAACTAACTGGTGCAGACTGTTGAGGTATCCTTTTTTATTATTATAAATTTCATTAGGATGAAGCTTTAATAAGGATCTTTCTCTGTAGTAGGCCAGGCACCTACTGAATAATTCGGCGGCTTCGTCATAGTATCCAAGATAGCTTTTTACTACACCGATATGGTAAAGGTTCTGGTATTTAAGATAATCGTTTTTTGTATTTTTTGAATATTGATAGGCTTCGAGGTATTCGTTGAGTGCAAGCTGGTATTTCTTGTAGTTGTAATAGTAAATTACGCCTTTATCAATATGGGCCGTGATGAGCAGATCTTTATCGCGGGAAAGTGTGGCTGCCCAGACCATACTGTCGGCATATTTCAGCTTGTTATCATCTAAAAATGAATAAAAAACAGCATCTTTATATCCCTGTACCAGCTTTTCATAGTTCTTTTCCCGCCTGGCTTTATTAATATAGGGCTGAATATAAGGTAAGGCTTTTTCGTCATTCTCATCGAAATTTTCATACTTCTTTCTCAGCTGATAATACTCAGTATATGGCTCCTGCGAAAGGATAAACTGGAAGCATACACTACATAGTATAAGAAATAGTTTTTTGATCACCTTAGTATAGTTGGTTATAAACAGCGCTCAAAATTACAAAAAAAAGGCGGTATTTATCAAACAAGTATGAATTAATATTCAATATCGGATTATTTTTATTTTACAAATATAAAAACTGATAATCAGCTTATTAAATTTTAATGACCACCGAAATGTACTGTCATAATTTATGAATAAAGACAACAAACATTTTTATATCTGAAATCAAGCTTATATTTTTGAGCTATCAATACATAAGTAAAGAAAAACAAAACCATAAAAACATACGCTACAGGGTAAAGCTAATAACCAGCAAAAAAACATGATGATTCAATAATAATCTTACCGCCTTCCTTAACAGGGAGATTACTTTTTAGGGAGGCTGGTTTTTTTTAAAATTTAATTTTGAACTAATAACCATTTTCTGAAACTAATAACCATATCATAAATTTACTGCCGCATATCCTGCAGATAAATTAACAAAGAGGTTCTATCTGAACCTCTTTCTGCTAATGTAACGTTTCAATTTTAAATCGAAAAGAGACTGGTCCCTTACGGGCAGTCTCTTTTCTTTTAAAACATTAAAGATTTATAATCACTTCCAGCCTCCGCCTAAGCTCTTATAAATATCCACAACTGTACTCAGCTGTTTTTGTTTAGCTTCCACCAGTTCCATTTTTGCATCAAGGGCATCTCTCTGGTTCAGGAGCACTTCCAGGTAATCTGCCCTGGAGTTTCTGAATAACTGATTCGCTATATCTATCGATTGTTCCAAAGCCTTGGTTTCTTCCGACTTTAGTTTATAATACTGGTCAATATTTTTTACTTTAGACATTAAATTGGCAACATCCAGGTAGGCATTAAGGATTGTTTTGTCGTATTCGTACAAAGACTGGATCTGTCTTGCATCTGCCGTCTGGAAATTGGCTTTGATCGCACTTTTGTTGATAAGCGGACCGGCAAGCTCTCCCACCAGACTGGCAGCCATAGATTCGGGAAGTTTCACCAGATAAGACGGTTTGAAAGCCTCTAATCCTAAGGTTGCGGAAATTTCCAGCGTAGGATAAAACTCTTTTCTCGCGGCTTCTACGTCTAATTTTGCAGATTTCAATTCTAATTCAGCCTGCTTGATATCCGGCCTGTTTGCCAATAATTGCGAAGGAATTCCTGTATAGACCGTTTGCGGAAGAGTAGTCATAAAATCATCTTTCGTTCTTACGATCGGCTGCGGATATCTTCCGCAAAGGGCATTGATTTCATTTTCTTTTTCCGTGATCTGCTGGCGGATCGTATACTCAGTCGCTTTGGATTTCGCCAGTTCGGCCTCAAATTTCTTTACCGCTAATTCTGTGGCAGCGGCGGCTTCCTTCTGGATTTTCGAAATTTCAAGAGCCTTCTGCTGAAGCTTCGTATACTGCTGAATAATATCCAGCTGGTTGTCTAAAGCCAGCAGCTCGTAATAATTGTCCGCAACTTCTTCGATGAGGTTGGAAAGCACAAAATTCTTTCCTTCCACGGTAGACAGGTAATGGGCTACGGCAGATTCTTTTTCTGTTCTCAGCTTTTTCCAGATGTCTACTTCCCAGTTGGCCATCAGGCCTCCTTCAAAATTTCCCAGCGGATCAGGCATTTCCTTTCCGGGTTCAATTTCGGTGGTGGCATCACCGGCACCTTCACTGGTATACCGGCCTGCTTTTTTTATACCTGCACCGACTCCTGCAGAAACAGTGGGGGTCAGTCTTCCTTTTTTAGCTAAAACCCCGCTTTTGGCAATTTCGATTTCCTGAAGGGTGATCATCAGCTCCTGATTATTTTTTAAGGCTGTCTCAATTAATGATACTAAATTAGGATCAGTAAAAAATTGCCTCCAGGGTGTTGTTCCGCTGTTATTGTTTGCGTCTCCCTGATCTTCCTGATTGAAGTTCTGAGGTACGTTTTCTTTTACCTCGTCTTTTATTACGGTCGCCATAGGCGCCTTACAGCCTGCTAAAACAAGCGATAAGGCAATGGCTGCTATATATTTATTATAAATCTTCATGTTTGTCATCGTGTTGGTAAGGTTCTGTTTGTTCTGTTAGAGGGTTTTCTTCTTCATATCTCGCCAGTCTCGATTTTTCAGCAATCGTTCCGAAGATATAATACAACCCAGGGATAATCATTAATCCGAAAACGGTTCCGATTAGCATCCCTCCTGCTGCTGCCGTACCGATCGTCCTGTTACCGATAGCTCCCGGTCCTGTTGCCATTACCAACGGAATCAAACCTGCAATGAAAGCAAATGAAGTCATCAAAATCGGACGGAAGCGGATGGCTGCTCCCTCAATGGCGGCCTGCGCTACAGGAATTCCTTCTTCAGCTTTTTTCTGTACCGCGAATTCTACGATCAATACGGCATTTTTACCTAAAAGCCCGATCAGCATTACCATGGCTACCTGAGCATAGATATTGTTTTCTAATCCTAACAATTTTAAACATAAGAAAGCTCCGAAAATACCCGTTGGTAACGATAAAATAACCGGCAATGGCAGAATGAAACTTTCGTACTGTGCAGAAAGAATAAGATAAACGAATCCAAGGCAGATCAGGAAAATAAAAACAGCTTCATTTCCCCTGCTTACTTCATCCTTGGAAATACCGGCCCAGTCGATACCGAAACCTCTGGGAAGCGTTTTATCCGCAACTTCTTTAATGGCTGCAATGGCTTGTCCGGAACTGTATCCCGGTGCCGGCGTTCCGCTCACCTCGGATGAGTTGTACATATTATGTCTGGTAATTTCAGACAGACCGTATACTTTTTCCAAATGCATAAAATCGGAATATGGCACCATCTGATCTTTATCGTTTTTAACATACAGCTTTAGCAAATCACTTGGCAATGCTCGATATTGCGGTCCCGCCTGAACGATCACCTTGTAAGGCCTGTCGAAACGGATGAAACTTGTTTCGTAATTGGATCCGATCAGGGTTGATAAATTATCCATTGCATTTTCAATCGTCACCCCTTTCTGCTCGGCAAGATCGTTATCGACTTTCAGCATATACTGAGGGAAACTCGCGGAATAGAAGGTAAATGCAGATCCCAATTCAGGTCGTTTTTTAAGCGCTTTTACAAAATCATTACTTACCTGCTCCATTTTGTGATAATCACCACTTCCGGCTTTATCCAACAGACGAAGTTCGAAACCTCCGGCTGCCCCGTAACCCGGAATAGATGGCGGCTGGAAGAATTCTATATTGGCTCCCGGAATATTTTTGGCTTTTTCTTCAAGCTTTTCGATGATTTCGGCAGCGGATTCTTTACGGTCTTCCCAGCTTTTAAGGTTGATCAGACAGGTTCCCGAGTTGGAGCCGGTACCTTCCGTTAAGATTTCATATCCTGCGAGTGAAGAAACAGACTGTACGCCGTCGATATCTTCAGACTCTCTTAGTAATTCCCTTGCTATCTGATTGGTTCTTTCCAATGTAGAGCCGGGAGGTGTCTGGATGATGGCATAAATCATTCCCTGATCCTCCGCAGGAATAAATCCTGAAGGAAGTGAATTGCTTAAGAAGAAAGTGCATGCACAAAATGCCAGTAATAAAGGTAAAGTGATTGTTTTTTTCTTCACCGTTTTATTCAGCATTCCCTCATATTTTCCAGCACCTTTGGTAAATAAATTATTGAATTTATCTAAAAATATCGTAACCGGTGTTCTTCTTTTCGGTTTGCCGTGATTGTTCTTTAAGATTAAAGCACATAAAGCCGGCGTCAACGTTAATGCTACAACCCCCGAAAGGATAATTGCAGAAGCCATGGTAATGGAAAACTGACGATAGAAAACCCCAACCGGACCAGACATGAATGCAATCGGAATAAATACGGAAGCCATTACCAAAGTAATTGCGATGATCGCTCCGCTGATTTCATGCATGGCTTCTTCTGTGGCCTTCAGAGGTGACAGGTGCTTCTCTTCCATCTTGGCGTGAACCGCTTCGATAACCACAATCGCATCATCGACCACAACCCCGATTGCCATGACGAGGGCAAAGAGTGAGATCATATTTAAAGTGATCCCAAATGCCGACATTACCGCAAAAGTTCCCACCAATGAAACCGGAACCGCTAAAGCAGGAATCAATGTAGAGCGCCAGTCGCCCAGGAAGAGGAATACCACAATGGCCACCAAAATAAAGGCCTCAAATAAGGTATGTACCACCTTTTCGATGGAGGCATCCAGGAACCTTGACACGTCATAGCTGATATCATAATGCATTCCTTTTGGGAAAGTGGTTTTCTGAAGTTCTTCCATCAATGACTTAACGTTTTTAATAACGTCGCTGGCATTGGATCCATACGATTGTTTTACGGTGATCGCTGCGGAAGGTTTTCCATTTAAGGTTGAATAAATATCATACATTGATGATCCGAATTCGATATCGGCAACATCTTTCAGCCTTATAAATTCTCCGTCCGGTTTTGCTTTAAGGATAATATTCCCGTAATCTTTTTCATTATTGAAACGTCCGGGATATTTCAGGATATATTCAAATGACTGGGATCTCTTTCCGGAACTTTCCCCGGTTTTACCAGGAGAAGCTTCCAAACTCTGCTGATTCAGAGATTCCATTACTTCATCTGCAGAAATACTGTATGCAGTCAGACGGTCCGGCTTCAGCCAGATACGCATGGCGTATTCTCTGGTACCGAGGATGTCTGCGAAACCAACACCACTCACCCTTCTCAATTCGGACATTACGTTAATATCTGCATAGTTGAAAAGGAATTTCTGGTCGGCTTTAGGATCATCACTATACAAGTTAATGTACATCAACATGTTCGGCTCTTCACGGGTAATTTTTACCCCTTCACGAACGACCAGCGGCGGAAGTTTATTTACTACCGACGAAACCCGGTTTTGTACGTTTACGGCCGCCACATTCGGATCGGTTCCAAGATCAAAAACCACCTGTATTGATGCTTCACCGTCGTTTCCGGCATCTGAAGTCATATATTTCATTCCCGGCACTCCGTTTAACCCTCTTTCCAGAGGAATAACCACTGATTTGATCAGCAATTCGTTGTTGGCACCCGGATATTCTGCAGTAATATTTACTTTTGGAGGAGAAATCGAAGGAAACTGTGTGATGGGCAATTTTAACAAAGATAAAACGCCCATAAATACGATAATCAAAGAGATTACGATAGACAGAACAGGTCTGCGAATGAATTTCTTAAACATAAAATAATGATAAATTATTAATGATGAATGATGAATGATGACCTGAACATTTGATATGATCAGCTGTCACTTATCAGTTATCGTATTTTTATTCTGCTTTTAATTTCAATGATTGAAGAACTTTTTTCGGATCCTGGAATTTCGTCTGAACTTTCTGGTCATCTTTGACTTTCTGTACCCCTTCCAGCAGAATTTTATCCCCAGAAGCCAGTCCTGACCCTACCACATAAACATCCGGAAGCTCATAAGCCACTTTGATGTTTCTGGATTTGGCCACACCGTTTTTATCTACGACAAAAACATACTTCTGGTCCTGAATTTCGTAGGTTGCTTTTTGAGGAATAATTAAGGCATTTTTCATCGGTAAAGTCATTCTTACTTTTCCGGTTTCGCCGTTTCTCAACAATTTGTCAGGATTAGGGAATTTTGCCCTGAAAGCGATATTCCCTGTCTCACTGTCGAATTCTCCTTCAATGGTCTGAACTTCGCCCTTCTGAGGAAAAACATCACCGTTTGCCATCACGAGATCCACCATTTTGCTTCCCCTTGATGCGATATTTCTCTGATAATTCAGGTATTCAGGTTCTGAGACATTGAAATACGTGTAAATATCGTTGTTATCCGAAAGCGATGTCAACAGGTCTCCTTCATCAACCAGACTTCCCAGTTTTAACGGAATTCTGTCGATAATTCCTGAAAACGGTGCTTTAATGTCTGTAAAAGACAAGTGAATCTGAGCCAGTTTTGCTTCAGCGTTTGCGGCATCCAGCTTTGCTTTAGCCATGGCTCTTTCGTTTTTTGAAACGATGTTGTTACTGGCCAATGTACTGGCATTTTTCAATTCAATCGTAGCCTGGGCAACTTCGGCCTGGGCTTTCAGCAATTCTGCCTGGTAGAGTTTGGGCATAATCCTGAACAATGTCTGTCCCTGATGTACGAACTGACCTTCATCCACAAAGATTTTTTCGAGAAAACCTTTTTCCTGTGCACGAACTTCGATGTTCTTTACAGATCTGATCTGGGCTACATATTCCTTGTCAATCACCGTGTCCATGACAACTGGCGACGTTACCGGATAAACTGCAGCTTCTTCTTTTTCTTCTTTTTTCTTGTTACAGCTGAACAATAAAAGACTGCTTAGCGCAATGCTTGCGACAACTCTTTTCATAATTTTAGAGTTTATATAAATCGTTAATGTTTTAATAGGAAAATGGTAAAAGGGATAAGTACGATGTAATGATTACCGGCATTACAACGCAGAAAAAGCCCGCCAAAACGGACTGGAAACTAAATTAAATTCTGATTGAACGAATAAGAATGAATCTTTTACTATTGAAAAGTTTGGATAAAAAGCCGTGAACCGTAGGCTTTAATTTTTTGTAACTTTCAAGACCATACACATAGATTAGCGTAAAAACACAGGCTAATTCTGCGAAGGACTGTAAGGTATCCGAAAATTGGAAATCTTCCTCATACAGTTCCAGGGAGTATGCATCACTTACATCATCAGAGCTTTGCTGTATAGAAAGCTTTTCATAGGTCTGATTGAGCCGGTTGGCTCTTTTAGGGAGTTTTTGAGAAGAATGAGAGACAAAATTACTATTGAGCGTTCTGACATTAATCTTACTTTCTACTACGAATAGCAGAAAAAGAGCCGTCAAAAAATACACTATATAGTTTCTCATGATTTTCAAGGCACAAATGTATGGTATTACCCTGAGTAATTGACCGAATTTTATAACAACAAGACGTATTGTTAACAATATTTAACACTCCTTTAAAAGAGCTGAATTAAACGTTATCCTATTTTTCAAGGATCGTTAACCACTTATTATTAAACCATTTGCGAATAATTTTTAGCACAAAACTCTGTTATGGCATTCATTTTGCTTAAAATTCAAACATTATAAAACAAGTTAAAATGTTAAAAATTCATAATTTCATTAACATTTAAAAAGGTCAGTTTTTACATTAAATCATATAATATTGACAATGTCGTACGTTTTATAAACTTTTTAAAATTAATTATTTTTAATATTTTATAAATTATTAACACAATATTTTCAATTTTATTGTACATTTATAAATATTAAATACCTTATAAATGAAATACGCCAAAATCACAACCTATGAAAAACTTACTTCAGATTATTACCATTTTAATGACCTTCGCGTCAATTTCCTGCAGCCATCAGATTAAAGAAGAAGAGGTACAGCATGAGATTCCTGTACAGAAAGAAACTGTCAGCAATGATAAAATTGTTAAAGATGTATTCACTGATGATTTCGGAGATCAGCTTGAAGTAGCCGTCAATGAAACACAAAATACAGCTATCATACACCTTGACGGAAAAACCTATGAACTGAAAAAAAGCCATGAGCTTCCGGAATATACTGCAGCCGATGCCGACTATCAATATTCCGATGTGAGAGGAGAAGTGACCTTTATGAGAAAAGGCTACAATATGGTTTTATTTCATCACAAGAAAAATAAGGGGTCTTCCGGCGCCGGGATGGCTTCCAATTAATTCAGAAAATAGACTCACCAATATAAACGAAACACTTCTGCTCCTGGCAGAAGTGTTTTCTATATGATAACCTCTCATTTTTGTTCTTTATTCTTCTTTTTATAAATCATGCAACAGATCAGTAATATAATGTTGACTGCAACTGCAAAAGCATTGGAAAGGATGATAGGCAGTTCATTTTTCAAAAACCCATACCATACCCAAAGCGAAAGCCCGGAAATAAGCACCAGAATCATCACCCAGGAAAGATCCTCCGCATTTTTTTCCTTCAATACTTTCACCAGTTGCGGAATCATTGATACAGATGTAAGAATCCCTGCGATAATTCCTAAAATATTTTCGTCCATAAATTATCTATTTCATTCAAGATAAGAAATTTATGCAGACCAATGCAATGATTTGAATTATTTAATCGTAAATCTTTCCAGAGAAACTTCTTCCGGTAAAGGGATTTCGTTTTCTATATAATCAAATAAGCTCTTTGAAAAATAGCATCCGTTAAGAATCCCTCTCGCGCCAAGGCCGTTAAAAACGTATAGATCGTTGTAAACCGGATGTTGACCGATAATAGGACGGCGGTCTTTTACGGTAGGCCTGAATCCGAAGTTTACCTCTTCTACGCTGAATTCATAAGGATAAAATTCTTTCAGTCCGTTTTTCAGTTGTTCTACAGCAGATTGATCAATCTCATTATGAAGTTGTTCTCTGTCATAGGTCCCCCCGTAAAAGTATGTCGTTTCCGTTAAAGGAAAAAGAAAATGTTTCTTTTTAATTGTTATATTTCCCGGAATCGGTTTTGAAAGGTTTACTTTAATATGATGTCCTTTATTTGCATTAACTGGAATTTCCGAAAAAAAAGGATTTTGCTTCACTCCCATTCCTTCACAAAACAGGATATTAGAATATCTGAAATTCCGGTAAACATTATCAGAATAATTCAAATCGGAATAACTGAATTTTTCAGAAACGACACCATCAGTCTTTCGTAAAAAATCAAATATACCTGTGAAAAATCCACTCACATCAAGTCTGGCAGACTGATTCACCTTTCCGGCTTGAAAATCGTTTTTTACCACCTCTAAAGGATCAAAATTTTTATCTAAAAAATTTTTAAGCTCATCATTCTGTGACTTTTTAAGCCAGAGTTCCTTTTCTTTTTCATCATGAAAAATTCTGTGAATGGGTGCATTGATGAGATAATTTTGCCCTGTATAATTTTCTATCTCTATTAAAGTCTGCTTTAAAAAATCGATCTGCTCCTGAGCTTTCCAAAACGTGGTGAATTTTTTAAGGACAACAGGGTTTATGATGCCTGCGGATATCTGGGAAGCACTTTTTTTCTTCTCCGAAAACAATACGAATGATTTATTATTCCTGATTAGCTGATGCGCAAAAAAAAGTGCGGCATATCCGTCTCCAACAATGATGTAATCTACATTTTTCATAATAAAAAAAACCTGAGTAAAAGTACTCAGGTTTTCTATAATTATCAAGTGAAATTTTAATAATTCCACATATCGTTTTCCATTTGCAGGATCTGCGATTTGATTCTGTCGCTTTCCTCCATCTGATCATCAGCATCTCTTGGGATATAATCTTTGATTACTCCATCTCCGAGACCTGTAGAAGATTTGAAGATCACAGAAGAGAATCTTCTTGCGTTGATCAAATCGTCAAAAGAAAGATCTGCAGAAGTATTTTTTCTGTTGTATACATAGTTGTTAGCTAAGATATCCCTTGCATTCGGATAGTATACCCAGAAAAGATCAATAAGATCATTAGCTCCTTCAATAGGCTGCCCGTCAGGACCAACTCTACCTATCAATTTTGGATCAGGACCCATTGCAGCTATCCCTAATGGTCTATATTTCAACTGACCATCTCTTTTGTCAATAAACCACATTCCGAATACTTTTAAAACTTTAACTTTTTCAGTAGTTGTTTCATAAACATCGGTAAGCTCCTTTTTTTCTTGTTCAGTCAATTGACGACCACTGTTTAAGATATTAATGGCTTCGTCATCAACTCTCACATCAACAAGTCTAGTTTTAATTTGTTCAGGAGTAAGTCTCTGCACGAAATTCTCGTCGTCATAAACTTCTGTAATATCCCCATTTAAGGCACCATCCAATAAAAGTTTATATAAAGATTTTGTCTCTGTAGATAATAATCCGTCAGGATTGTTATAATAGAAAGGCTGATTGATTTTATCGTTCATATCAATAACCTCCCAAACAAACATACTTTTCAGGATATCCTTTTCTTCGACATAGCCATATTCAAGAGGCTTTACCTTTTTGTCGATAACGGTATCTCCTACTTTCATTTTGTTCTCAGCTCTCATTTTTCTGAATTCCTCAGGAGAAGAAGCATTCAGGATAGTCTGGGAAAATACAAATCCCGAAACCAATACTAAAAAACTGCTAATATATTTTTTCATAATTGTAATTATTGAACATTAATTAATACAGGTGAAATATTTGGAACAATAGTGTTTCCTAATCCGGTAGCTGTAGCTTTGATATCAAATATATAAACTCCATCACCAGGTCTTAAATTTCTGAACATTCCTGCAGCCGCTTGTAAAGAATTACCTTGGACCTGCATTGATGCTCTACCTGGTACCCTTACCATAAATGAAGTTACATTAAACGATACAGGGAAATCAAAGTCAGGGATTACAGCCTGAAGCTGTTGATTTTCAACAGAAGAAGCTGGTAACGTTAACAAATTCTTTCCTCTGATCTGGCCTTGTGGAGGTGGTACATTTTTAATTCTGTATTCAAATACCTGAGAAATTGATTTTCCGTACGGATCAGTTCCAGATAAAGTAAGTTTCACAACACTTCCTGCACCTGGTTTAACATTCCATTTACCAGGACCTGTACTTTTCACAACAGCTCCAGGAGCCGATAAAGAAAGCTTCGCATTGTCTGCTCCAAGAATTGACCCGGAAACAGGATTATCGAGATTTCTATACATTACATTCATTTTATCCGCTGAAAGCAATAAACCTTTTTGAAGTTTTACTTCCTGAGGACCTGCAATGACATTATAAGTATGCGTGAAAGGGAAGTTTTGTGCCTTACCTGTTGCATCTGTCAATGTAATATTTCCGCTTAAAGTATGTTCACCGATTCCGCTTGTATTTAAAGTAGCATAACCTTTACCGTTTTCCTGTCTTCCTACCCCCGTCATGTTGATTTTATTACTGTTAGAGTAATTTCCTAACATTACGACAGCTTCTGCAGGCTTACCAGCAACGACATCTACAGGTGCAGATACAATTGCTTCATAGCTTGTAAATTTAATGCTTGCATCTACTTTCTCCTGTAATAACAATGCTAATGCATCAGACTGTACGTTTCGGGCATCATTCTGAATAATCTCAAGATTAGACAATGCCGCGATAAGTGGCTGATGATAGAATTTATTCTGAAGCCAGGTTTTATTATTAGGAGACTGTCCTTTTGGATATTCGGCTATTAATGATTTATTGGCTCTGTCGATCAAATCCTTTAGCTGGGAGTTACCTCCGAAAGTCTTGTTGATAAAGTTCCTTACATCATCAATTTTAGCTTTTAACTCCATGGCTCCTTTAGAAGCTGTATTTTCATCTCCGTCTTTAAAGAAGTAAGATGTAGTTGCTTCATTGTTATTCAACGCAGAGAAGTTTTCGCTTACATCAATTAATTTTCCTGTTTTAGGATCTTTTTCTACGAATTCAGATTCTTTTTTAAGTTTATTTTTGATATCGTCAGCATGTGAAACCAAAGCATTAATTTTCTGCTTCAATTGCTGATACTGCTGCCAAGGCTGAGCATAGGTATCAGGTACCTGCTGGGCTTTAGCTTCAAGGGTTTTCTCAAAAATATCTTCGTTCTTTCTTTCCGTTAATAATCGAGTTTCCTTTAAGGCTACCGTAGAGTCGTAGTACGATCTTATGATTTCCGCATCAATGTTTAGAGCCATCATCGCGATGAACACCAAATACATGAGGTTGATCATCTTCTGACGAGGTGTCTGTTTTCCTTGTGCCATTCTTTCTTTTTGTTTTAGATTAAGTAGTTAAATTTTAGAAATGGTTAAGGAATTAAGACTTCATAGCAGTCAACATACCACCATAAACTCTGTTTAAGTTATTTAAATTAGATGTTAAACCTTGTAATTCTTGATTGAATTTTTCTGAATGTTCAACAGATTTCTGCATATCTTCCACATATTTCTTAGCAAAATCAGACTGTTTTTGTCCGTTTTCCAATTGCATTGCATAAAGGGCATTCATGCTTTCCATGTGTTGAGCTGCTCTGTTTAACTGCTCGTTATATTTATGAGTAGAGGCAGATACATCTACTGTCTGGTTGATCTGGTCAACAGAACTTGAGAATTTATCGATACCTGTTCTTAATCTTTCGAATAACTGAACATCCAATTTGGCATCCTGAAGCATTTTATCCAATTTTCCTGAAAGAGAGTTTTCAAGTTCAGCAAAATGGTCTACTGTATTTCTTGTTGTTACATTAGAATGTAAAGGATTAGGATTTGCATGTTTGTCTAACAATTCCGGATATACGTTTTCCCAAGCATAAGATTCTTCAGTTTTTGGCGGGTCGAAGGCGAAGATAATGAAAATGATCGCTTCCGTAATAAGTCCTACTGTAAGAGCAACGTTACCAGTGATCGGTCCAATGTTAATGTGAGTAATTTTAAGCCAAGCTCCAAGAATTACAATTGCGGCACCGAATGAATAGAAGAAATTCATCCAAGCATCTTTAGTCTTAAACATATAAGTTAGTTTTTTTTAATGTTAAATAAAAAATATTGAAAAATAAGGGTTTGATGAATTATCTGTTAACTTTTCTTGGCTTAACAGCAGCTTCAGGAATGTCCTGTACAGTTCTGAATCCGATATAGCTTCTTGCTGAATCTTTTCTTTCCCAGTCTCTGGCACCAGTCATCAGCATATATCCTACATCTTTCCACGAACCACCTCTCACTGATTTTTTACTATCAGCCAAGTCTTTAGTAGATGGATTTAAAGTAGATGAGAATCCGTATGAAGAGTTATCGTAAGAAGATAATGTCCACTCAGAAACGTTTCCAGCCATATCATACAATCCATACCCATTTTTCTTAAATTTCTTTACCGGAGCAGTATATGTGTAAGTACCTTTTTTATTGTCTTCCATGTAATCACCTCTCTTAGGTTTGAAGTTGGCAAGGTAGCAACCTCTGTCGTCCATTAGGTAAGGACCACCCCAAGGATAAGTGGCATTTTCCATTCCGCCTCTTGCAGCAAATTCCCATTCGATTTCCGTTGGAAGTCTGAACTGCAATGGTCTTTGTTTTTTTCTTTTTAAACTTTCGTTATAATCAGATTTCAATTTCGATCTGAAGTTACAATAAGCTCTGGCCTGATCCCAAGTCACCCCTACTACAGGATAATCTTTGTAAGCTTTATGCCAGAAATATTGTTCAAATAAAGGCTCATTATAAGCAAAGTGGAAATCTTTAACCCAAACCGTGGTATCGGGATAAATAGCAATACTCTCACTTCTAAGGTAGTTTACCCCTCTTTCTTTTTCAGCAAGAGCGACATCCATATCTCCCCATCGGTAAGTGTATTTAAGTTTACTAACATCAAGGATTCTTTCATTACCAATTCTTGAAGAAGCAGGTAAATACATTGACTCAAGAACTTCTGCATATTCTACGTCCGGATACTTGGTCGTATTCCAATGCAATGGAACTTTCCAGTCAATTTTTTTGGTAGGATCAAAAGAGCTTTCATCTCCTCCTCCCTGTGCTTCTAAATATTCCTGATATGGTGTTAAGTTTTCTTCTTTTTGAGCAAGGTATGCGTAATCTCCTATGCTTGTTCCTCTTCCTTTACCTTCACCACCTTCTCCGGCAGCTTCAGCAAGCAGGGTTCTTGCAATAGAATCTCTTACATAATTGATAAATACTCTGTACTCAGCATTGGTAGTTTCCGCTTCGTCCATAAAGAAGGAAGAAACAGTAACGGTTTTAGCCTGAGCTTTTTCAGGACTGTCTGTAAAATCCTGATCAGTAAGCCCCGCAACAAACGATCCTGCAGGAATTGCAACCATGCCGTATGGTCTTTCTGCAACAAATGATTTTGTTTTTTCTCTTGGTATCAACTCTCCTTTTGTTCCTGGTTTCCCTACAGAAGAAGTACCACCACCTGAACAAGATACCGACGCTACTGACGCAGACAATAATAAAAGAAATATCCTTTTCATGTTAATTTTTATAATTAAGCCGTAAATATATAATTTTTTTAAGAAACTTTTAAGATTTTTTTTGAAATAACGAAAGAAATCTAAATTTATTTTATTTACAAGTATTTTTTATTCCACAGTTACAGATTTTGCAAGGTTTCTCGGCTGATCAACATTAGCACCTCTGTATACTGCGATATAATATGCCAGTAGCTGTAGCGGCACTGATGCTACGATCGGAGAGAAACATTCTGAGGTTTCCGGAATTTCAATAACATAATCTGCCATTTCACTTACCTGCGTATCTCCTCTGTTTACAACAGCTATTACTTTTCCTTTTCTGGCTTTGATTTCCTGAACATTACTTACAATCTTATCATAGTGTCCTTTCTTCGGCGCGATGATTACGATGGGCATGTTTTCATCGATAAGAGCAATCGGACCATGCTTCATTTCAGCTGCAGGATATCCTTCTGCATGGATGTATGAAATTTCTTTAAGTTTTAAAGCACCTTCCAAAGCTGCCGGATAGTTATACCCTCTTCCCAGGTATAAGAAGTTCGTTGCCTGTATGAAGTCTTTGGCAATCTCTTGTACCAGCTCATGGGTGGAATTTAATACATCTTCGATTTTTTTAGGAATAGCCTCCAATTCGGCGATCAAGCTCATGAAATCTGCATTTCCTAAATTTCCGTTATGCTTACCTAATTTAAATGCAATTAAAGTTAGGATGGTAAGCTGTGCAGTAAAAGCTTTCGTTGACGCCACCCCTATTTCAGGACCTGCATGTGTATATGATCCCGCATCGGTAATTCTCGCAATGGATGAATCTACAACGTTACAGATACCGTAAATAAATGCTCCCTTTTCTTTAGCCAGCTTCAAAGCGGCCATTGTGTCAGCCGTTTCTCCGGACTGCGAAATTGCAATCACAACATCTTTATCCGTAACGATCGGATTTCTGTATCTGAACTCAGAAGCATATTCTACTTCCACAGGAATTCTTGCATATTCTTCGATCAGGTATTCACCGATAAGTCCGGCATGCCATGATGTTCCACATGCAATAATGATAATCCTGTTCGCATTTTTGAATTTTTCGATGTAGTCCCAGATTCCGGCCATTTTAATAACCCCTTCATCTACCAATAATCTTCCTCTCATCGTATCGTGAACAGACTTCGGTTGTTCAAAAATTTCTTTAAGCATGAAATGCTCATATCCACTTTTTTCGATCTGCTCTAAGCTTAACTTAAGCTTCTGGATTTCAGGTACGATTTTGGAGTTTTCGGTTATGGTTCTGATATCGACTCCGTTTTCGAGTGAAATCGTTGCCATATGTCCTTCTTCCAGATAAATTGCTTCTTTTGTGAATTCTACGAAAGGAGAAGCATCGGAAGCGATAAAGTATTCTTTATCCCCAATTCCTATGGCCAGAGGAGATCCTAACCTTCCTACGACCAATACGCCAGGATATTCTTCGTGCATTACTGTAATAGCATACGCTCCGTATACTTCGTTTAAAGCATATCGTACTGCAGTAGGAAAATCAGTCTCGGCATTAAGATCCATAAAATACTGGATAAGATTCACCAATACTTCGGTATCCGTTTCAGATTTAAAAGTAAATCCTTTCTCCGTAAGCATCGTTTTAATCGTATCATAATTTTCAATAATACCATTGTGGATGATCGCCAGCTTACCATTATTAGATAAGTGGGGATGAGAATTTCTGTCGCTTGGAACTCCGTGGGTTGCCCAACGGGTATGTCCCATACCAATTTTGGCTTTGCCTTTCAGCTGACTGGAAATATTGACAAGATCTTCTACTTTGCCTTTTGTTTTTTCAACTTCCAGTTTGTTGTTCCCATCTTCAAGAACAATCCCGGCACTGTCGTACCCTCTGTATTCTAGTCTTCTAAGACCATTAATTACTATTTCATAGGCATCCTGAAAGCCTGTATATCCAACGATTCCGCACATAATTATATCAAGTGTTAAGTGTTTTGAGTGTTTTAAGTTTTATTTAGTCCCGTAGGTGACAATAAGTTGAACCCTGTTAGGGTTGTTGATATTTGAAGCATCACCAATGAAAACCGCTCTGGTGGTGTTATAAGGGGTAGTTGTAAATTTGTATCCCGCCAGACTCGTTCCGTCTGCGCTATTTTGGAAGCTGCCCAAATCTATTTTAAAATATTTAGTTTCTGTTTTATCAGTTTCCAACTTACTGCCTGGCTCAATCAGTTCTTTTATTGATTGGGTCACTGAAAAATCATAATAGGTCTTATCCGCGCCATTATCGTAAGCTTTAAAGATTGTAAATCCAGGAATTCCTGCAAGTTTTATCAAATCATTTGTAAAGCTTGCTCTCACCTTTGTAGGGCCTGAAGTGCTTGGATCTACATACTTACGCAGTAAAGTAAATTCAGAAGGTTTTGGATAATTCGTGTTATACCAGTCAGGATCAATGTACAATCTTATTTTAGCACTGATGATACCTGCCTTTTTATTCTGATACAAATCTGTAAGAGAATTAATGGTTGATTCCGGAATTTTAATCCCTATGGAAGGACCTCCCATCCCTTGAGCGTAAAGACGAGTACTACCAGCAAGTTTACTTTTAAACGAGTTATCTCTTTGATATTGGTATTGACCGATATGCGCATTTCCTGAACCTAAAGAAAAGGCGTAAGAAGTTTGTGTTCTTGTAGTTGTGTTATTTTCCGTTTTATCATATTTATAATACATGATCATCTCCATATCATTAGGAGAAAACTGGAATAAATACCCATCAGATTCATCTACAGAAATCCTTAGGCCTCTGAAATACCTCGTAAAATTTGAAGCATCCGAAAGTTCAGGCTGATCTTTTTTAGCAATAATTTTATCCTGGAAAAACTGCTTATCCAATGGAATTCTGATCCCTGGTGTTGAAGCGGTGAATAGAGCTGTTCCTCCGTCATCTTTTGTAATAGCTATAGAACTTACATATCCGTTAAATACTTTTGAACCGAGGACAGTCTGATTAATATCATAAATCTCATTGGACTTCACGGTATCGGAAGCAGCTTTCAAGAATGTATATACTTCATTTACTTTTAGCGTTAAATTTCTTTTAGCTTTGCCAAATTTCAATGCAGGATAAGTATTTACTACTTTCTTGGCATTTACGGCACCGTCCGCGGCGGTCGTATATGTAAAATTATCATCAACCGTATTGGTAGTCACCGAATCGCTGGCGAATCTCGGTTTTAAGACCAAAACGACAGAATCCACCACGGCATTCGTTCCGAAATCGGGATCGTAGGTTGATAATTTTACCTGCGTTAAGTAAGACGCTTTCTGCATTCCGAACTGGCTTTCGTTGAAAGCACCCAGTACGCCGTATGTAAGTTTAGCGGCATCGGTTCGGATGGTATCGTTATTATCAATATTAAAAGCAGTAACCTCATAGGCTTTTTCTGTACCCTGCGCTTCGCCGTTCAGAAATAACTGTTCTCCCAGGCTATCCGGATCCGGCTCACAGTTATGAAGCAATATACCTCCCAAAATCATCAGGCAAACTGCTGTGATTGTCTTTTTAATAGTATGAATCATTAAAAATGTGTTTTTTAATAAAGTTGATTAATAGAATCTACGTCAAGATATTCCGATTTCGGAGTGGATGTTTCGTTAAAAGCCTTATCAAGGTCTTCATCCAGGAATTCATCGCCCTTTACGACCATATCCACATAGTCCATACTTTCTATAACGAAAGTTTTTACACTTGGGTTATTTAACGCTTTTAATTCCGAAATATTATCAAATTTCAGTTTCTCATCAATATTTGAAGCTAAAGCTGCATCCTTTTCATTATATAGAGAAAGGACGATTTTAGCATCTTTAAAATAGGTATCTGATTCGTAGTACGTTTTAAGATAAATAGGAACGAAAGAAGACATCCATCCGTTCAGATGAATGACATCGGGAACCCAGTTCAGCTTCTTGATGGTTTCAATGACACCTCTGGCAAAGAAAATAGCTCTTTCATCATTGTCATCAAAAGGATTTCCTTCATCATCAAAATAATATTGTTTTCTTTTGAAATATTCTTCATTATCAATAAAGTAGACCTGAAGTCTTTCCCCCGGAAGAGACGCTACTTTAATGATGAGAGGCTGATCAAGATCATTAATAATGATATTCATTCCCGACAGGCGGATCACTTCATGAAGCTGGAATTTCCTTTCACTTATTTGTCCAAATCTTGGCATAAAAACTCTTACATCATTGCCTTCATTGTGCATCTTAAGTGCCATTTTGTTTACCACTGCAGCCATATTTGTATCTTCCTGATATGGATACATCTCTGTAGTAATGTACAGTATTTTTTGATTCGGCATAAACTTCTATCTAATTTTTGTAAAAATGCTTTAATGCGCAAAATTACGAAAAAACATTCAACATTAGTTTAATTAACATTTTTTTACGATAAACGGCTGCCTCAAAATGCTAAAACAACCTTTAATCATATCATTACTCTATGATATTTTTAGTATTTTTGAATTACTATTAATATAAACTATGGAAGTTTTAAAAAGCAGGAAAATTCTTCAGGATTTCATTGAAAGACAGAAAGAAATGGGCAAAAAGATAGGTTTCGCCCCTACTATGGGAGCGCTGCATAATGGCCATTTATCGCTTTACAAAAAGGCAAAAGAAGAAAACGATTTAGTCGTATCATCAATTTTTGTTAATCCTACTCAATTCAATAATCCTGAAGATCTTGAAAAATACCCCCGGGACATCAACAGAGATCTTTTAATTCTTGAAAAATCCGGATTGGTAGATGCGGTTTATATCCCGGAAGTCGCTGACATATATCCTGAGAAAACAGAAAGTAAGCATTATGACTTTGACGGTCTTGAGAATGAAATGGAAGGAAAATCCCGGCCCGGGCATTTTGACGGAGTGGGAACAGTGGTAGAAGAACTTTTTATTCAGGTAAAGCCCGACAACGCTTATTTCGGTGAAAAAGATTTTCAGCAGCTGGCTATTATCCGGAAAATGGTTGAAAAGAAAAAACTTCCGGTAAAAATAAAAGGGGTACCGATCTACAGAGCAGAAAACGGATTGGCATTAAGCTCAAGAAACCAAAGACTTGATGAAGACAGGCGCGAAGCTTCAAAAATCATTTATGAAACATTAAAAAAGGTAAATGAATGGTTCCGCGTTCTCACGATTTCCGAAATCAAGCAAAGGGTACAGGATATCTTTGACCATCAAAGAGGAATGCAGCTTGAATATTTCTTAATTGCCGATGAAGAATCGTTGAAGGAAACTGATTTTTTCTATAAAGACAGAAATTTCAGGGCATTTATTGTCGTGGTTGTAGACGGAATAAGACTTATTGACAATATGCATTTGGATTAAATCTTTTTTGATCCTTTATAAAATACAGAAATGCGTTGCTTTGGTGACGCATATTTTTTGACCGGACCATAAAAAATCAAAGGCTTCTTGAGAGAAGCCTTTGAAACACCAAATCACAAAATATTAATATGAAAAAAATTTACTTTTCAGTAAACTTGTGACCCGGCTGGGATTCGAACCCAGGACCCATACATTAAAAGTGTATTGCTCTACCAGCTGAGCTACCGAGTCGGCCACAATTAATAATGATAAATATAAATAAAATTTTTATTCTCACTATTAACTATTTCAATTTTCTGCATTGTGCCTGCGACTGGACTCGAACCAGCACATCCTTAGGAAACCACCCCCTCAAGATGGCGTGTCTACCAATTTCACCACGCAGGCGTAAAAATTACAAAATCCAGTAATCTTTTTGCTTGTGACCCGGCTGGGATTCGAACCCAGGACCCATACATTAAAAGTGTATTGCTCTACCAGCTGAGCTACCGAGTCGGCCACATTATTATCAAGTTTTCATTTGAGTAATGTCCCTTGTTTTAAGTGGTGCAAAGATATAGCTTTTTTTTATTTCTCAAAACTTTTTTGCAAATTTGTTTAAAAAAAATTCATGATAATTTCACTGGTCGGATACATGGGAAGTGGCAAATCTCACATTTCCAAAATATTAAGCGAAAAACTCAATTTCAAGCTTATTGACCTCGATAAAGAGATCTCTAAGCGAAATAAATTAACCATTCCCGAAATATTCGAAAAAAAGGGAGAAATTCACTTTAGAAAGCTTGAACGGGAGACACTCGAAGAAATTCTGGCTTCCGAAGAAAATGTAATATTAAGCCTGGGCGGAGGCACTCCGGCTTATTACAATAATATGGAGATCATCAATAGTAATTCGAAAAGCATTTTTTTGAGAGCTTCGGTGGGAACTTTATCCGGAAGACTTTCAAAACAGAAAGAAAAGCGCCCTCTGATTGCCAATATCGCCGATGATGATCTGCCGGAATTCATCGCAAAACATCTTTTCGAGAGAAATGTGTTCTACAGTAAGGCACAGTTTCATGTTATTACTGACAACAGAGAGCCTGAAGAAATCGTTACTGAAATAATAGGAAAGCTCTATCATTAGAGCTTTATCTTTTTAATCTTCTTCGGAAGCATCGTCACCTTTTTCTCCAAAAAAATCGTCCCAGTCGGTAAAGTCTGAAGCAATATCGTTATCGACATACTCGTCCATCTCCCTTCTGTCTTTTTTCGTAGGTCGCCCCTCTCCTTTGATCCTGTAATAATCCTGAGACATTTTACGCATTTTCAGAAGTTCATACTGTTCTTTATCGGTAACATCTTTGATATGGAGCGGAACCAGTTTTGCGCCTATCCTGCTTTTAGGGATCTGGATCACCTTGATTTTATAGTCAATCTGATTTTTACGGATCTTAATCACATCGCCCTCTTTTACCTCTTTAGAAGACTTCACCACCGAATCCCCGATAGAAACCCTGTTTTTTTTAATTTCCTCAGTAGCAATGGTTCTGGTCTTATAAAAACGAATGCTCCATAAAAATTTATCTATTCTCATAATTTTTTATACTTTTGCCGTTATATTATTTGTAAAGTAATCAAAGTTTTTGAAATGAAAAAAATATTTTTATATATCCTTGCGGGATCACTGTGTTTTTCTGCTTGTAAAAGGGATGATGACACTGACACTTTTGTAGAGCCTGAAGACATCGCAGTAAGAAACTCATACGATGATCAGGCGATCCAGAAATTCCTGAATGACAATTACCTGGACAGCCAAGGAAATATAAAAGCCTTCAGTTCGACAGACACTTCTGATGACAATCAAAAGAAACTTTCTGAGCTCAACCCTGTAACATTGCCTTCGGGGGTTGTCTACATCATAAGAAACGGTGCTCAGCCTTCGCCGGGAGTAACCCTGGAAACCAATCCTACCGCAACCAATGCTACCCAGATCAGAACCATGATGAGAGCCTACTACTATCTGGCAACAAACACTGACGGAATCGTTGCTCTCGGTAGCCCTGGTAGTCTTTTAAATACCATTGACGGTTCAACATCTCCTATGACCGATCCGTTATTTTATTATGCAAAAAAAGCTGTCTTAGACAATCCTAATAATTCTGATGCAGCTAAACAAAGAAGCTATTATGAAATTGAAGGACTTCAGGAAGGTTTAAAATACTTCAAAGGATTTGCTGACAAAACAGATGAATCAGCCTATAATCTGCAAGGTGTGATTTTAGTGCCATCAAGAGCCGCCTTTGCCAGAGATGCCCATTATAACTACACCGGATATTCTCTTCAGAACAATTGTTTTGTATTTAATTTTGAAATCTACAAGGCTAATGTAAGGCCGGTCAGTGATCAATAAATAAAAAAACGCTTCGAAATGAAGCGTTTTTTTATGCCTAAAAACCAGATGTACTTTTTACATTTCCTAAAATATCCGGAAAATAAAGATCCGAAAGATGATCGAATTCATCACCTCTCATGAACATGCTGGCATCTACCTCTTCATAAGTACTTCTTCCTGCCGCCGCAATAAGCTCATTACAAGTGTGAAGCGTATTCTTATGAAAGTGATAAACCCGCTCGGCTTTATCGGTAACATTCAAACCTTTAATAAGCATCTTATCCTGAGTCGCAACACCGGTCGGACAATTATTTGAATTACACCGTAATGCCTGAATACACCCTAACGAGAACATAAATCCCCTGGCATTATTACACATATCTGCTCCCATGGCAACAGCTCTCAGAATATCCAGACTCGTCAAAACTTTTCCGCTGGCAATTACACGCAGTTTATTACGTAAGTTATAATTTTTTAAAGTCTTGTTGACAAAAATCAATGCCGGCTCCAGTGGCATTCCCACGCCGTCTGAAAACTCAGGAGGTGCTGCTCCGGTTCCGCCTTCTGCCCCATCGATGGTTATAAAATCGGGATAAATTTTAAGCACATTCATCTGGACACAGATATCTTCGAATTCTTTTGTATCTCCAATACACAGTTTAAAGCCAACAGGCTTACCTCCTGAAAGTTCCCTCAACTGCTGTACAAATCTTAACAATCCCGGAGCATCGGAAAATGCCGAATGGGAAGGTGGTGATACAATGGTTAGCCCAGGGGTTACATGACGGATTTTTGCGATCTCAGGCGTATTTTTAACGCCCGGCAAGACACCCCCGTGCCCTGGTTTTGCGCCTTGGGAAAGTTTAATTTCAATCATCTTCACATTCGGAAGATTGGAATATTTTGTAAAAAGTTCAGGATTGAATTTCCCTTCATCATCCCTACAGCCAAAATAGCCCGTTCCGATCTGCCAGCAAAGATCGCCTCCTTCGAGATGATAGGGCGAAATCCCTCCTTCTCCTGTATTATGGTAGAAATTTCCCTTTTTTGCACCTCTGTTGAGAGAAATCTGGGCCCTGTCACTCAACGAACCGAAACTCATGGCAGAAATATTAAATAAAGAAGCATGATATGGCTGGCTGCATTGCTCGCCGCCCACCCAGACTCTGGGAAGTTCTTCCGACGGAGATTTGGCATAAATAGAATGCTTGATCCCTTCATATTTCCGGTGGTTAACTTCCAGCTGAGTACCGAAAGCAACTGTATCACTTAAATTTTTAGCCCTTCTGTATACTGCCGACCGCTGATTTCTGGGAAATGGCTTGCCGTCTGTTTCTCTTTCGATAAAATACTGCTGCATTTCCGGTGAGATATTCTCAAAAAAATACCTGAAATAGCCCAATACAGGAAAATTTCTAAGAATGGCATGTTTGGTCTGATAGGTATTATACACTCCCAATGCGTAAATTGCGGTAAGGAGAATAGGGATCCAGTAATGCGCCCTGATCAGTAAAGCCACAACCCATGTCACAATTACCAATACAATACCCCAAGATAAAAACTTATCTCTCATGAATGTAAAATTTAAAGTTAAATACTAAATGTAGTGGAAATTTAGCAGAAAGCCTAAGCTTTGGCTAAAAAACTTTCGTAAGAAGACTGCACAGAAACCGTGCCATCTGACAGTATTTTTTCTAAGTTCAGAAATTCAATCTGATTGACAGAGGCGGCATCAAAATCTTTTTGTACCCTCACATAATTCTCCGTAAAACCGAACATTTTCCCTTCTTTGTTTTCATGCTCCCAGAGTACCGGAAGTGTTTTCCCGATCTGAGTCTGGTAAAATGCCATCTTTTTCTTTTCGGAAAGAATTCTGAGCATTTTATTGCGTTTTTTTCTTTCATGGACAGGAACAATACTTTCCATCGCAGCGGCCTCCGTATTTTCTCTTTCGGAATAAGTGAAAACGTGCAGATAAGTAATCGGAAGCTCGTTCAGAAAATTATACGTTTCCATAAACAGTTCTTCCGTTTCGCCCGGAAAGCCAACAATGACATCCACACCGATAGCCGCATCAGGCATTACTTCGCGGATTTTATTTACTCTGTCTTTGTATAATTTTGTGAGATAACGACGCTTCATTTTTTTCAGAAGCTCATCGCTTCCGGATTGTAACGGGATGTGAAAATGCGGAACAAAGCTTCTGCTCCTGGAAACCAGTTCTATACTTTCATCTTTCAGAAGGTTCGGCTCGATCGAGGATATACGGATCCTCTCGATTCCTTCAACTTTATCAAGTTCGGAAATTAAATCTAAAAACGTATGCTCGTGTCTTTTGTTTCCGAATTCTCCTTTTCCATAATCACCGATATTCACTCCGGTCAGAACAATTTCTTTAATATCTTTCTGAGAAATTTCCCTGGCATTTTTAAGGACATTCTCAATGGTATCGGAACGTGAAATTCCTCTTGCCAAAGGAATCGTGCAATAGGTACATTTGTAATCGCAGCCATCCTGCACCTTCAGAAAAGCTCTCGTACGGTCACCGATCGAATAGCTTCCTATGAAGAAATCCGTTTCTTCGATCTCACAGGAATGAACGATGCCTTCGCTTTCGGATTTTTCCAGATCATCGAGGTAACTCAGAATATTGAATTTCTCCTTCGCGCCCAAGACGAGATCAACACCTTCGATCTGAGAAATTTCTTCCGGCTTCAATTGGGCGTAGCATCCGACAATCACGACGAGCCCATCAGGATTAGCTTTCATGGCTCTTTTCACATGAAGCTTACATTCGCGATCGGCATTTTCCGTCACAGAACACGTATTGATTACATAGATATTTGCTTTTTCATCAAAGCTGACCTTTTCATATCCTGCATCTGTTAATTGTCGGGCAATGGTAGATGTTTCTGCAAAATTTAATTTGCAGCCTAAGGTATGAAATGCGGCAGTTCTGTGAAATTGAGACATTTATTGATCGTAAATTTTGTGGGTGCAAAGATAATCAATTTAATATAAACGGTAAATTGATTGAGTCTATTGTTTAAATTCATCCCGAACCTCAGGACTGTTCTGATAGCAGACAGGTGAGGAATTTCGGATTTCAAAATCATCTTTTTTCTGCAAATCACGAATACATAATTCCCTGATATCCCAGATTTCGTCTAAACGATATGGAATATGCTCTGTGACAATCCATTCTTCAAGGAAGTTTTTATGAAACAAAATTTTCTCTTCGGTGATTTGGTCATATTCTATTTCCTTTTCAATGAACAATTTGGTTTTAAAATCATGATAATCGGAGTCAGAGCGTGTAAAATCATAATACTTTTCCTCAATTTTAAGATAACTATGAGCTTCGGGAATGTATTTGAGATTAAACCTTTGCAGTGTCTCTTTAATCTTGCCGGCGTACACTGCATCCATCTTAAAGATACCCAGCATCAATTTTATTTCCGCATGGCCATGTTCAAGGGCAAGCTTCCTCAGTACTGCATGTTTTGTACTGCAGGTACCGCCGACATCATTAAATACACACAGAATGTCATATTTATCGGTATTCCGTTTGTAAGGCAGCAGGGAAACATATTGACAGGCAGTACCAAAATCTGCGATATTTTTGTTTAAAAATTCTTCCGAAACAATCCCTTTATCCTTTTGTATTTTGAAATTGTTCATCGCAAAGCTATCTGAAAATATTTTTCATTTCTACATTAAAATCCTCCGATTTATTCCTTGCAATGGAAAGCGTTTTCCAATCATCATTTTTAATCATTTTAGCAATATAAATGATCTGTCCTACATGATAAGGATAATGGGCGAGCTGGCGCAACACCGCATCCAAGACGGTATGTGCTTCATTTCTGATGTAAATAACGGAATATAAATTCTCTTCATTGATCTGATCCAGCGCCTGGAAAAGACATTTCCAGCCGGATTCCCAGTATTCGAGAACCTCATCTTTGGTAGAAAAGGAACTGACAAACTCTTCATCGCGGTTACGCCATGGTTTTTCTCCATCTTCCGTTAAAAAATCAGTCCATCTTGACAGCATATTTCCAGCAATATGTTTCACAATAATAGCGATCGAGTTGCTTTCTTCATTAAACTGCCAGAAAAGCTGTTCTTCCGAAAGCTGTGAAAAAGACTTGTCACCTAAGATTTTGTAATATTCAAAACGCTTGATAAATAGATCTTTCATGTCTGAAAATTTTAAATCTAATGTAAGAAAATAATCGCTGAAAATATTTAAATTAAATTGATATCAAAAGAATTACACTCAACCATAGTATCATGCATCAAAAAACCTTCTGAAGCAGAGAATAATTCTTTTTACCAAACAAAAATCTTCCTTAAATAAGCTGAAGCTCATTCCTATTTATGTTAAGATCTTCTTTACCCAGACGATGATAAATCCCAACATCTCCCATAAAAAAACTGCCACTTTCGCGGCAGTTATATGTATCAGTCTCTGTTTTTCACCATGACCCAGCCTGAATATTTGATGGCTGTGTTTTTCTTATCATTTTCATTCCAGGTTATGGAATACCAGTAGGTACCGGTAGGAACTTTTTTACCATCCATGGTTCCATTCCACTTATAACCTCTGAGTTTATCGGCCTGGAAGACCTTATTTCCGTATCTGTCAAAAATATTAAAGACGAGATTCTGTTTGTTGGCCAGTGCAGAATAATCAATAACATCATTCACGCCATCACCGTTCGGAGTGATGACATTCACCAGGTTCGGAACAACGATGGTGATTGTAATCGGCTCACAGTCGTAAGCATCTTTCAGGAAAATACGATGATCACCCCGCGGAATATTTGTAAATACATTAGAGTCCTGCCAGCTAATACCATCGGTAGAATACTGGTAAGGGCCATTCCCCCCTGTAGCATTGATTGTTACAGTCGTATTTGCGATATCAACGGACGAGATGACCGGTTGTTCGGAAGCATATACTGTCACCTTTTGTAAGGTAATACAAGTTCCGGTTTTTAGCTTCACCCAATATTCACCAACGCCAACATTAGACAGGGTTTGTGTGGTTGCCCCTGTATTCCACTCGTAGGACACAAAACCCGGCCCGGCATCAAGTGTGGTTTTATCTTCCATACAAATGGTCTTATCTTTAAGAACATCCGAGTATACCGGCGGAATGACGAACAGACTGACTTTAGCGATGGCGTAGCAGCCATTGGCATTCGTTACTTTTATAAAGACCGCTCCATTGGACGAAATATGATTGTTCGCATTCTGGATGATGTTGGTATTATTCTCTGCATCGGTGAGAGAAGGATAATAGCTTTTCGTTCCCGTCTGGGTGGTCACCGGTGCCGTGGTAAGATTGAATAAAGCTGTTGAAGGGTTTGATTCAATAAAGCATGATCTTAAAGTGGCTTCGGTAACAACCACCGGAGGATAGAATTTCAGGGTGATCTGCGCAGTTGCCACACAACCGTATTGAGAAGTAATTTTCACATACACCACTCCCTCAGCAGAAACAAATGTATCAGCATTGGTAATTGGGTTGATCCCTGCATTAAGATCACTCATAGTATGGTAATACTGCTTTACAGCACTAGGATCTGAAAATACTGCCGCTGCGGTAAGATTGAAAGTTGCGGTTCCTGCATTATTATTGTTGCACCCGTAAATCATAACATTATTACCTGTGATGGTTCCCTGTTTAAATTTGAACGCACCGACCTGCCTGCAGGAATTTATCGGATTGTTAGGGTCTGCGGGATCCTGGTAATGAATACTGTAATAATAGGTTGCCGTCGTACTCACGGTCTGTGGAGTCAATATAGGACTGGCACCTGAAAGCGCATTATTCTGTGTCGTATGATAGCTGATCTGAAAATTGGCGTTTCCGTTCAGAATACCGGCTGAGAGCGTACTGAAATCAAACACGGCAGGATTCTGACAGATAATAATCTCTCTCGGATCTGCCGGATTGGCTGCCGGAACACCCGGAGATGTAAACGGCTGTGTCTGAATATTAGGATTGGTAAACGGAGAAGCAAGGGTCGCCGTTCCGCCCCAGGTAAGGGAAAACGGAGCCGTAATCGGATTGAAAACATCAACCCAGTTGTCTATATACAAATAATAGGTTTGTCCCGGCAAAACATCAAGATACCTGCAGTAAGGCGTGGTAGAGCCACCTGCCGCACTGGTAATGGTACTGGTCATATTAAGGCCGGTAGAGGCACCGACCCCTATTACAGTGGCAGCATTACACCGGATGGGAGCACCCAGGCTTCCGCACGTTGCATTGGGGCCATATACCGCCCAGTCGTAATCGGCATCCTGATCGCTTGGTACCAGATTGAATGTGAGCGTACCGCCGGTTGCAATGGTAATTTTGTACCATATCGAATTGTGTTCACCGCTTACAAGGCACCCTCCTAAATTTTCATTGGTATTACCTATTCCCGAAGGTGAATAAGTAATGTCTGAATTTCCGCATACTGAGAGTGCTGTGGCGCAGTCTGCCTGGGAATAAAGGGTTCGCGAAAGTAAAATTAAAAACAGGAGTAAATATTTCTTCATGCTTTTCAATTTGGTTATGATTAGTAATGACTTAGAGTATTTCAAATATAACCATTTCACAGCAATTATCTGGAATTTATTTAAAATAATTCATTAAAAATGAAATAATAATCAGACATTCTCAATAAATTATTTTATACTCGTGATATTTCCGCAAAGATTCTCAAGATGAAAAATTTTATGGAAAGGGCTTTTAACCTGATGCAGATGTTCCTTATCCTGAATAAAGGTGTAGCGGGAAGCGATAGAATTCATATCCGATACGATCACCAGCCAGCATTCATCTACTGAAGTGTCGTAATAAGGGAATTTTTCGTTCTTTTTCTGAATAAGTTCAAGAATTTTTTCTGAACACAGCTCATCAAAAAGACTCATATTATATTCGTGGGTAATAAAAACATTTCTTCGGTGAAAGGATTTTCTCAAACTTTTCACACAGCCTACTGGTTTTCCGCGCCTGATGCTTTTATAGATATCCTGAATAATTTCCTGTTGGTTTTCCAGGGTATCAGGTCTGATATTTGAGTGAAATTCTAAAAAATAAACACCACGATATTTCGTAGTGTCTTCCTGTTCCAATAATATTTCTGCCTGACGGAAAATTTTGTTTAAGCTGCTCTCAATCTTTTTCATTTCAAGATGATTGATCACTTCGGTGAGCTCTATTCCGATCTTTTTGTTGTTGAATTTTGCGATGAAATCGGGGCTTTCGCAGGTTAAATCTTCAAATTTAACTTCAGGAAAATGATGCATAAAGGAGTTGAGCAGCAGAATTTCTGTCTTCTTCTTGTACTTTTCACGGTCATGAAGAGGAGATTCATCGATTGTACGATGATATTTCTCGATCGGCTTTTTCTTCAAATGCCGGTTCAGGTAATATAAGCTTAGATTCTTAATTAAATCTTCATCAGAAAATGCTTTTTTCATGTGCTTATTATTTTTTGTTATGGAACACATAAAACTTCAGCTTCCAGGTCATGAAGTTTTGATTATCAAAAATTTATATTCTAAAGTTAAATAAAAAAACGGTCACAATTATTCTTTTAAAAATAATTATCCAATAATTAACATATAGTTTACTTTCATATTTAATACCTTTGATCTTTCAAATATAAAACTGTGATGCATGGATTTTAGAAACTTTACAATGCCTTTTGGCATCAATCCCAAATATTCTAAAAAAGTAGCTTATTTTTCAATGGAATTTGCCCTGGAGCAGGTTCTGAAGATCTATTCCGGAGGCCTCGGATTTTTGGCAGGATCTCACATGAGAAGCGCCTATAATCTGAAACAGGATCTGGTGGGCATTGGCATTCTCTGGAAATTCGGATATTATGACCAGGCCAGAAATCATGATCAGACCCTACAGCCTGTGTGGACCAAAAAAATGTACAGCTTTCTGGAAGATACCGGGATAAAATTCCAGATCGAGATCCACAGTGCTCCGGTTTGGGTAAAGGTATATTACCTGGATCCTGAAATCTTCCATACGGCACCCATGTTTTTTCTTTCTACGGATGTTCCGGAAAATGACCATGTTTCTAAAACCATCTGTCATAAACTGTACGACGCCAACGAATCGACCAAACTTGCCCAATATATCCTCTTAGGAAAAGGCGGCGCAAAGCTCCTGGATGAAATGAATCTGGACAGAGACATTTATCACCTTAACGAAGCGCACGGGCTGCCTGCCGCATTCCACTTACTAAAAAAATACAACGGCAATCTGAACAGGGTAAAAGAAAAGCTGGTTTTCACAACACATACTCCCGAGGAGGCAGGAAATGAAAAACACAGCCTGAGACTCTGTTACGAAATGTCTTATTTTTCAGGTTTCAGCATGGATGATGTGAAAAAAATCGAAGGTTCCGGCGACGACCGTTTCAACCATTCTTTATGCGCTTTAAAAATGGCCCATATTGCAAACGGCGTTTCGCAGCTTCACGGTGAAGTATCGAGAGCCATGTGGAGTAAATATGATGGTATCTGCGAAATTACTTCGATCACCAATGCGCAGGAATTTAAATACTGGTCGGACAAACCGTTATACAATGCCAAAGACGAAAACGATGAAACCGTTTTTGATTACCGTAAAAAACACCTTAAAAAGAGACTTTTTAAAATTGTTGCCGACCAGACCGGTAATCTTTTTAATCCAAATATTTTCACGATCGTATGGGCCAGAAGATTTGCGGGTTATAAACGCGCAGACCTTCTTTTGCAGGATAAGGAAAGATTTTACAGACTTTTGAATCATCCTAAATATCCCGTACAGATCATCTGGGCAGGAAAACCTTACCCGATGGATTACTCCGCAATCTCTGTCTTCAATTACCTGGTAGAAGAGAGTAAAAACAATAAAAATATGGCCGTACTCACCGGATACGAACTTTCTTTAAGCAAATCGCTGAAGCAGGGTTCCGACCTTTGGCTGAATAACCCGAGAGTCCCGAGAGAGGCTTCAGGAACTTCCGGAATGACTGCCGCTATGAACGGATCCGTGAATCTATCCACCGACGACGGCTGGATCCCGGAATTTGCAAAACAAGGAGAAAATTCTTTTGTAGTACCTAAAGGCGATTACCAGAATATGAGTGTCTATGAGCAGGATAACTACGACATGAACAAATTATATGAAATTCTTGAAAACGAGATCATTCCCGCTTATTACGACCATCCGGATAAATGGAGAAAAATCCAGTACAATTCGATGAATGACGTAAAAGACCAGTTCAACAGCGACCGGATGGCGGATGAATATTATCAGATTATGTATAACTATAAAGGATAAAAATAAAAACGGCATGGAAAAATTCCATGCCGTTTTTATTTAATCTTATTTCTTTTTTTGTTTAGGGACTTTTAATCCTTCTTCTTTCGCTTCAGAAATACCAATGGCTACTGCCTGTTTTCTGCTCTTCACTTTTTCTCCGGAAGATGATTTCAGCTTACCTTCCTTGAATTCGTGCATCACTTTCTCTACTTTTTCCTGAGCTTTTTCTGAATATTTGGTTTTGCTCATAATATTATATTTTTAAGATTTTGGTATCGAAACTCCGATCTCATATACCTTAGCATGTTTCAGGTATTTTGAACGTTCTCTTGAAGTGACCGACTCAAAATGATCATTTTTAATCACCACGATCGGGTCTTCCGTATTTTCTATTTCGAAATTAGCGATATACCTCTCATCCGGAGGCGATTGGGTAAGTTTTGCTTTAATCTTCTGCAACTCATCTGCATATTTTCTAAACCCGGGATCGGAAGAGTGAATGAATCTATACTCGGCACCGGCGTCTACAAAATAATGCAGTTTTTTTTCTAATAGATTCGCTTCATTACAGATTACAGGATTGTCATTCCCATCTTTAAAACCTACCTCTACCAATTCTCCATTTTTTTTACTTGCACATTCCTCAGCATCTTTATAGCTTGAAAAACCTGTATATACAATCCTGTCGTCCAGTTCGTATCGGTTTAGTTTTTGGTTGAAAGCATTCGTTTCCATAATTATTATATAATTTGATTATGCTTATCAATATTCAATTCTTTTGCCAAAAACTTGTTACAAAATGCTTTTTTTCGACACTTATAAAATTATTATATTTGAATTCTTTAAAATTAGAAATGAAAAAATTCTTAATAACATTTACCATTGCGGCAGCTTTTCAGAGTTTATCCGCTCAGGAAATCACTTTAGACAAAATATATTCAGGATATTACCGCGGAAAAGGTATCGCCGGGATCACTTCCATGAAAAACGGCGAAAATTACCTGGTGATCGAACAGGGCGGCATCGCCAAATATTCCTATAAGACCTCTCAGAAAGAAGGAAATATCGTAGACGGACAGTTTGAAAGCTATGAATTTTCGGATGACGAATCTAAAATTCTTTTGTTAAAAGAAAGTCAGCCTATTTACAGACATTCTTTTTTGGGTAAATTTGAGGTAAAAGACCTGAAGTCCGGAAAAGTAATGAGCCTGAATAACGGGAATACTGTACAAGAGCCGAGATTTTCCCCGGATGCGACAAAGGTTGCTTTTGTTTCGGACAATAATTTATTCTACCAGGATCTGAACACCGGAAAAATTACCCAGATTACCACAGACGGAAAGAAAAATTCCATTCTGAACGGCCTGGCAGATTGGGTGTATGAAGAGGAATTCGGACACGCAAGGCAATATGAATGGACCAAAAACTCGGATGCTATTGTTTTCGTAAAATCCGACGAAAGCCAAGTCCCTGAAATTTATATTCCGATTTACGGAAAGACCCTTTATCCTACGGAAATGCGGTACAAGTATCCGAAAGCCGGAGAAAAAAATTCGGTGGTTTCCGCCCAACTCTACCGTCTGGACAATGGGAAAACGATGCCGCTGAATTTAAGAGCCTTTAAGAATTATTATATCCCGAATGTATTCCAGACCGCCAAAGCGGATGAGATTGTCCTAATCACTTCGGAAAGAATCCAAAATGCGTCAGATGTGTTAAAAGTAAATACCAAAACCGGAGCGGTGCAGAAGTTATTTACCGAAACCGACGAAAAGTGGATCGATACCGACAGTCCTACACTGGAATTCCTGGAAGACGATTCTTTCCTGTGGGCTTCTGAAAGGGACGGCAACCGCCATTTGTACTGGTATGACAAGGACGGCAGGCTGAAAAAGCAAGTAACGAAAGGCAATTGGGAAGTAACCGATTATTACGGATACAATCCGAAGTCAAAGGAAATTTATGTGCAGACCACAGAGAAAGGGAGCATCAATAAAGTGGTTTCTAAGGTAAATATCGAAAACGGAAAATCCCAGCTGATCTCCAATGCGGAAGGTAACAACTCCGCCAATTTCAGCAAAAATTATAATTACTTCATTGAAACCTCTTCCACCGCCGCCAAGCCTTACACTTTCGTGCTGAAAGACGGGAACGGAAAAGTGGTAAAAGAGCTTCAGAACAACGAGGCGCAGCTTCAGAAACTTAAAGCTGACAGCTTTGTGGAAAAAGAATTCATTACCATTCCAAATGCTGTCGGAGACCAGATGAACGCATGGATCATCAAACCTAAAAATTTTGATAAAAACAAAAAATATCCGCTGTTCATGTTCCAGTATTCAGGACCGGGTTCCCAGCAGGTTTCCAATTCCTGGGACAACGGAAACGGGATCTGGTTTGAAATGCTTGCCCAGAAAGGGTATGTCGTAGCCTGTGTGGACGGCCGCGGGACAGGGTATAAAGGCGCTAAATTCAAAAAAGTGACTTATATGGATCTTGGAAAATACGAAATCGAAGACCAGATTACCGCTGCCAAATGGTTCGGAAATCAGCCTTACATCGATAAAACCAGGATCGGGATGTTCGGATGGAGCTTCGGAGGGTACATGACGAGCCTTGCCATGACCAAAGGAGCCGATGTCTTCAAAATGGGAATCGCTGTAGCACCGGTGACCAACTGGAGATATTACGACTCGGTATACACGGAAAGATTCATGAGAACGCCGCAGGAAAACCCGGACGGATATGATAAGAACTCTCCTACCGAATACGCCAATTTACTGAAAGGTAAATTCCTCCTGATCCACGGAACGGCTGACGACAACGTGCATTTCCAGAATTCCATGGAGTTTTCCGAAGCTTTGATTCAGAATAAGAAGCAGTTTGATTTCATGGCCTATGCGGATAAAAACCACGGCATTTATGGTGGACAAACCCGGCCGCAGCTGTATCAGAAAATGACGGATTTTATTCTGGAGAATCTGTAACTTTAAACAAATTATAAATAAAAAATCCGATTTTCTTACTGAAATTCGGATTTTATTTTCTGTCTTTCCACTGCTCTGGATTTCGAGAAGTGTGGAAGATTGAATATATTTCAATTCGATTTTCCTTTTCATCATAAGTAAAATGAATCCCATAAGGAAATTTTTCAGGAAAAGTATTCTTTGACGGTCATATTTAATTTCAAAAGTCAAAGGATTTTCTTTAATAAAATTAATCTTTGATTGAAATTCTTCCTTAAATTGGTTCCATAACTTTTTATCAATTTTTTTGTACCAGTCATGTATCTCTTTTAAATCATCTTTTACAAAATGGCTATAAATTAATTCAGCCTTCATTTTCCAAATCTTTTAAATAATCATTCATTTCAGATTCGGAAACAAAACTCAGAGGATTATTACGGGCATATTCTGCTCTTTTTCTCACCTCGTCTTGTTGCCATTCGGGAATTTCATTTGAATTTGCTCTTCGGTGTTTGTCTTTCAGAAAATCTATAAAATCATTTACCTCACTGTAAAAACTTTCAGGCAGTGATTCAAGATTTGCTTTTATTTCATTAATTGTAACTTCCATTTTTCATCTTTTTACCCAAAATTAATAAAATTCAATTATTCTTTTTAAAATTCTATATTTGTGAAATTTGAAATTTGACACTATGAAAACTAAACATCCTAAGGGATTGCCCTTCCTCTTCTTTACGGAAATGTGGGAGCGTTTCGGGTATTATCTGATTCTCGGAATTTTTGTGTTGTACGTCATTGAACCTACCGGCGCAAAAGGCGGTCTCGGACTTCCCGATAAAACGGCAGACGATATTTTCGGAACTTATATCGCCCTTACCTATTTAACGCCTTTCATCGGAGGTTTTCTTGCGGACCGGGTATTGGGATATATCAAATCCATCTATATCGGCGGTATTCTGATGGCTGCCGGATATATCGGAATGGGGGTTTTCAAGGACCTGACGTTATTTTATTCTTCTTTAGCATTAATTATTATCGGTAACGGTTTCTTTAAGCCTACCATTTCTACGCTGTTGGGAAATCTGTATTCGGAGGAACCTTACAAAGCCAATAAAGATTCCGGATATAATATTTTCTATATGGGAATCAATATCGGGGCGTTTATCTGTAATATTATTGCGGCCTTTATGCGGAATAAATTCGGCTGGGGCGAAGCGTTTATTACCGCCGGAGTCGGGATGCTGGTGGGATTGGTGATCTTCACCATCGGCAGAAAGCATTACCTTCATGCTGCCCAGATGAAGCCGGTACAGGAGGGTGACACCAAACTTTCTGAAATTTTACTTAAAGTTTTCTTACCCGCCATCATCGCAGGCGTTATCGGATGGATCATTCCCGGAAACATCTTTGGCAGCGACAGTACCGACGCCTTCATTTTTGCGTGTATTCCGGTGATTTATTTTTATGCTTCGTTGTATTTCAAAGCGAAGCCCGAGGAAAAATCATCTATTGGGGCACTGTTATCGGTTTTTATGATCAGTATGTTTTTCTGGGCGGTGTTTAAGCAGAACGGAACGGCTTTAACGAGATGGGCAAATTATTACACCGACCGCAGTGTTCCCGCTTCTATGGAAAAACCGTTGGAAAGCATTTATATGGTGGACGGGAAAAGCTATGAAGACAAAGAAGTTCCGGTGTACGACGATCAGTTCCAGTCGCAGAAAGATAAAGAGGGAAAAACCATTAAAGTTCAGGGCAAGGATGTTTATTTCAAAAATATATCACCCGAACAGCGTGCAGAGCTGGAAAGCAATCCCGCTAAAAAAGTTTACCTGTACAACACGGAATTGTTTCAGTCGATCAATCCGTTTTGGGTAATCGCCTTAACACCGGTGATTGTCGGTTTCTGGGCACTGCTGAGGAGAAGAGGAAAAGAACCTCTGACACCGACAAAAATTGTCCTCGGACTTTTTATCTCCGCATTGTCCTGTCTGGTCATGGTATTAGCCGTCTGGGCGGGCAACAATGGTTTTGTAAAGGTTTCGCCCTGGTTGCTTGTGGCAAGCTATGGAGTGATTACCGTCGGAGAACTGTGCTTATCCCCGATGGGACTTTCTTTTGTTTCAAAGCTTTCTCCGGTAAGATTTACCGCCCTGATGATGGGTGGATTTTTCCTGGCCAATTCCGTTGGAAACAAACTTTCCGGAATTCTGGCAAGCACCTGGTACAATTACGACAATAAAATGAACTATTTCCTGGTGAATTTCGCTCTATTGATCTTTGCTACTCTTCTGGGACTTTCCATGCTGAAAAGACTGAATCGAATTATGAAAGAAAAAGGGCATTAATAGCAATTCTATACAACAAATCAAGCTGCAGAAACCCTCTGCAGCTTTTTTATTGAATTATAAAATTAAAACCTTGCCGAAAACACAAAAAAAACTATATTTGTCAGTCTTAACAAAAATTAACAATAGAAATGGATACAGTTCAGCAAAAAGGACATCCTAAAGGACTCTACCTTCTGTTTATGACAGAAATGTGGGAACGTTTTTCTTACTATGGAATGCGTGCTATTTTTGTACTTTACATGACAAAAGTACTCCTTATGGATGATGCCAATGCATCGGAAATTTACGGAAGTTATACAGGATTGGTTTATCTGACTCCTCTTTTGGGCGGATACCTTGCCGACCGCTTCCTTGGCAACAGAAGAAGTATAGAGATTGGGGGATTATTAATGGCAATTGGGCAGTTTATTTTATTCTTCAGTGCTTCAGCAACCGGTGCCAGTGCTGTAACGTTAATGTGGATGGGGCTTACCATGCTTATTATTGGAAATGGTTTCTTTAAACCGAATATTTCTACAATGGTAGGACAATTATATCCTCAGGGAGATCGTAGAGTGGATTCTGCTTTTACGATTTTTTACATGGGAATTAACCTTGGTGCTTTTATGTCTCCTCTTATCTGCGGAACATTGGCTGAAAAGGTAGATTTTAAATGGGGTTTTCTTGCAGCAGGTATAGGAATGCTTATCGGTTTGGTTACATTTATTACACAGAAAAATAAAGTGTTGGTAGATGCAGAAAATCAACCGATCGGGATGCCGAAGAATAAATTTGGCATTGCTCAGGTAGCCATGGTCTTAGGATCAATCGGGCTGATATTCTTCCTTATGAACTTCAAAACTATGTTCAACAGCGACCTTGATGTGATAGGATATCTGATCTATGGTGCGATGATCGTAATGCCTCTTATCGTATTAACTGATAAAAGCCTTACCAAGGATGAAAAGGATCGTATTATCGTTATATTTATCCTCGCTTTCTTTGTAATTTTCTTCTGGGGTGCTTTTGAACAGGCTGGTGCTTCCTTAACAATCTTTGCCGACAGACAGACAGACCGTAATTTATTCGGATGGGAAATGCCTGCGAGTTATTTCCAATCAGTAAATGCTTTGGCAATCTTACTTTTAGCCCCTTTATTTTCTTCATTCTGGTTAAGATTGGGAAATCGCGGAAAAGAACCTTCTTCTCCTAAGAAAATGGGATATGGTTTGGCTTTGATTTCAGTTGGATACGCTGTTATTGCTTATGCCGTTTATGGTTTAGGACTGATGGATAAGGTTTCTATGTTTTGGCTGATCGGATTATACGTAATCCATACTATGGGAGAGCTTTGTCTTTCTCCAATTGGTTTGTCAATGGTTTCAAAATTATCACCAGTACGTTTTTCATCTTTACTTATGGGAACATGGTTCCTTGCCAATGCGGCAGCCAATAAATTTGCAGGAACTTTATCTGCATTGATTCCTGGTGGCGGAGAAAATGGCGCTGCTGCAAAAACGACTTCATTTTTAGGATTTGAAATCTCAAATTTATTTGATTTCTTTATTGTTTTCGTTATCATGTGCGGTGTAGCTGCGGTGATTCTTTTTGCAATGAGCAGATGGCTTGAAAAGAAGATGCACGGAATTAAATAATAAAATAATATACAATGTATCGGGTAAACCTCTGCCAAGTCAGAGGTTTTTTTTATTTTCGTATGATGGAAATTTCTGAGGATTCTTTATTTCAGTCGGTAAAAGAACTTATCATACAGTCGCGCGAAAAGATGTTCCGTGTGGCCAATTCTACCCTGCTGCTTACCTATTGGCAGATCGGAAAACTGATTGTAGAGGATGAGCAGAAAGGAAAAGAACGTGCGGAATACGGAAAATATACCCTGAAAAATCTTTCTAAAAGGTTAACGCTGGAATTTGGAAAAGGGTTTGATGAAAGTAATTTAAGAAACATGAGATCTTTCTATCAGGCATTTCCAATATGTGACGCATTGCGTCACGAATTGAGCTGGACCCATTACAGACTGTTAATAAGGTTTGACAATGAGGATAAAATCAACTACTACATCAGCGAATCCATTCAAAATAACTGGAACTCAAGGGACCTAAAACGTCAGATCAACGCTCTGGCTTATGAACGGGTGCTGGAACATACGAAAAACACAACAGAAACGATTCATAACGTACTTAAAGACCCCTATATTTTTGAATTCCTCGGATTAAAGCCGGATGAAAAGATTTCTGAAAAAGATCTTGAAACTGCCATTATAGATCACATCCAGAAATTTTTACTGGAATTCGGGAAAGGTTTTGCTTTCGTAGCCAGGCAGCAGCATATTGCCACCGATACTTCCGATTTCTATATTGATCTTGTATTTTACAATTATATTTTAAAATGCTTCGTTATCATCGACCTGAAAACCGGTGAGCTTTCCCATCAGGATATCGGGCAGATCGATATGTATGTACGAATGTACGACGATCTTAAGCGCGGTGAAGGCGATAATCCTACAATAGGAATTTTATTATGTTCTGAAAAGGACGAAACCATTGTTAAATACTCCGTCCTCAATGACAAAAACAACCTTTTTGCCAGCAAATACCTTCTCTATCTTCCAAAAGAAGAAGAATTAAAACAGCTCATCGACCAAGACCGCATCCGTTTTGAACTGAATCAGGATGACCAACCCAACCTTTAATTAAAAATTCCATCATACAACTATGAATTTAACTTTAGACGAAATACAGAATTTTAAAGGAAAATACCCGAGACAGATCTGGAGCCTTTTCTTTTCTGAAATGTGGGAACGTTTCTGTTTCTACGGAATGAGGGGAATGCTCGTTTTCTTTATGATCTCACAACTTAATTTCCACGAAAAGGAAGCTAATCTGCAATACGGCGCTACCCAGGCTTTTGTGTATGCTTTTACTTTTATCGGAGGTCTATTTGCCGATAAAATTTTAGGCTTCAGGAAATCCCTGTTCTGGGGTGGACTTCTGATGATCGTCGGAAGCTTGATCCTGGCAGCAGATCCCCATCAATTTTTCTTTTTAGGTATTGCATTTACCGTTGTAGGGACCGGGTTTTTCAAACCTAATATTTCATCAATGGTAGGGCAGCTTTATAAACCCAATGACTCTAGAGCCGATGCGGGTTTTTCACTCTTTTATGCGGGAATTAATTTGGGAGCCCTTCTCGGAGGATATCTGTGTATCACAATTGGGAAAGGTGAAATTTTAGATCATCTGATTCCTAAAGCTTTAAGATGGAATGTTGCTTTTGGCCTTGCTGCTATTGTAATGGTTATAAGTTTAATCAATTTTGTTTTTACCCAAAGAAGCCTAGGAACGATCGGACTTCAGCCTGGACATCCTGAAAACGAAGTAAAATCTGAACCTATGCCGAAATGGAAAGAATATGGCGTTTATGTTTTATCCCTGATCTTTGTGCCGATTATCATGGTCATGGTAGCCAAAACGGAATACACTGATTATTTCATGTGGACCGTTGGGCCTTTGACGCTTATCTATTTATTTTATGAAATGACCAAAGTGACGCCTTCAGAACGTAAAAAGCTTTGGGCAGCATTGGTTTTCATCCTGTTCTCGATTCTGTTCTGGGGAATTTATGAGCAGAGCGGAGGTTCGTTAAGCATTTTTGCCGCTAAAAATTTAAATAAAGATTTACTGGGATTAGATCCAAACGGGGTCAACAATTCCGGAGGAGCATTTTTCATTATTTTCCTTGCACCATTGATCGGACTCTTGTGGATCTGGCTGAGTAAAAGAAAAATCGAACCGAATACCATTATTAAATTCGGACTAGGATTTATCTTTTTAGGATTAGGATATTACATCTTGTTCGCCACAAGATTTTTTGCAAATCTTCAGGGAATTACTTCGCTGAACTTCTTTACAATCGCATTGCTTGTAATTACTTTGGGAGAACTGTGTCTTTCTCCTATTGGATTATCGATCATGACAAAACTTTCTACCAAAAACCTTCAGGGAATGATGATGGGCATGTGGTTTCTGGCTTCTGCCTATGGGCAGTACGTAGCGGGAATTATTGGCGCAGGACTTGCCACAGCAAAAGAAGGTTCTACCAATTATGATGCTCTGATCACTTATACCGATGGATACAAACAATTGGGATTATATGCCGTAATTGCCGGAGTTGTTTTAATTATCATTTCTCCTCTTGTAAAAAAATTGATGCAGGACGTGAAATAGAACACTTAATTGCTTACTTTTACTTAAAATACCAAATCATGAAAAAGGTAATAAGCATACTCTGCCTGTTTTTGATGACGTTCAGCTTTGCCCAGGTAAAGTGGATGACGATGGAAGAGGCCCTTAAGGCACAGAAGGAAAATCCAAAAAAAATACTGATCGATTTTTATGCGGACTGGTGCGGCCCGTGCAAGATCATGGATAAAAAAACCTACGGGCATCAGGTGATTGCCGATATTTTAAATGAAAACTATTATCCCGTAAAATTCAATGCGGAAGAAAAGAAAACCATTGAGATCTTCGGCAGGAAATTTTCCAATGACAATAAGGAACATAGAAAAGGACGGAATTCCCTGCATGAATTTACCCAGTATATGAATGTAGGTGCTGTTCCGAGCACGGTATTCCTGGATGAAAAAGGAAATCCGATAACGATTCTGCAGGGTGAGCTTTCAGCCAAAGAACTGGAACCTTATCTTGAGTTTATCTGCAAAGACCTTTTCAAAAAAATTCGTTCCCGGGAGCAGTGGGAAGATTACCAGAAAAAATTCAAATCGAAAATAAAAGATTAAACCCTACAAAGACTTTCAGATCCGAAAGTCTTTTTTAATTTCTAATTTTTCCCGAAATTCGTGGTTCTTTAAAATGACGTTAGAAACTTCCATAGAATACGTAAAAGGGATCGGTCCCGAAAAAGCCAAACTTATCAAAAATGTATTGGGAATTTCTACGGTGGAAGATCTCCTGAACTTCTTTCCCATCCGTTACCTGGATAAAAGCAAAGTGCACAAAATTGCCGAGTTAAGCGATCTGACGACCGATGTGCAGCTGAAAGGCAGAATTACCAATGTCCAGGAAATACAGACCGGAAAAACGAAAAGGCTTTCGGCCAAATTCAATGATGATACAGGTTCGATGGATCTGGTCTGGTTTCAGTATTCGAAATGGCTGAAAGAGCAGCTTCCGATAAACAAGGAAATCTTTATTTTCGGGAAGATCAATGTCTTCAACCATCAGTTTTCCATGCCGCATCCGGAGATTGAAGTGGAGGAGAAAAAAGATACTGAAAAAAGACTGAGACCCATTTATCCAAGCTCGGAAAAATTAACCAAACGAGGACTGAATCAAAGGTTCTTTCAGATTGTTATAAAAAATATATGCCGGGAAATTCCGAATCTGATCTATGAGAATTTTCCGGATTACCTCATGAAGGCATTCAAGTTTTTATCGAGACAGCATACGTATCTTAATATCCATTTCCCGAAGGACATGGAGCATTTTGAGAAAGCCAATTACCGTTTGAAATTTGAAGAATCTTTCTTTTTCCAGCTGGGATTCGGCTTGAAGAAGCTTCATCATAAAACGCACACCGCAGGAAATCCGTTCCCGGTGATCGGGGATTATTTTAATGATTTTTATGGACATCATCTTCCATTTGAACTCACTGGTGCCCAGAAAAGGGTACTGAAGGAAATCCGTATGGACATGAAACGCCCGATCCAGATGAACCGATTGCTGCAGGGAGACGTAGGATCCGGAAAAACCATGGTTGCCCTTCTTACGATGCTGATCGCCAAAGATAACGGTTTCCAGAGCTGCATTATGGCGCCGACGGAAATTCTGGCCCAGCAACATTACAACGGCATCAAGGAGCTTTTGGAAAATACGGAAGTCAGCATCAGACTGCTCACGGGTTCTACCAAAAAGTCGGAACGCAACAGGATCCATGAAGAGCTGGAAAACGGGGAACTTTCGATTTTGGTGGGAACCCACGCCATTCTGGAGGATAAAGTCAAATTTAAAAATTTAGGACTTGCGATCATTGACGAGCAGCACCGCTTCGGCGTTGCACAACGGGCAAAATTGTGGGCTAAGAATAAAATTCCGCCCCATATCCTGGTGATGACCGCCACCCCTATTCCACGCACGCTGGCCATGAGCTTTTATTCCGATCTCGATGTTTCTGTCATTGACGAGCTGCCCATCGGCAGAAAGCCGATCATTACTGCGCACCGAAGAGAGAAAGACCGGGCGTATGTATACAATTTCTGCCGTGAGGAGATTCAGAAGGGCCGCCAGATTTACTTTGTGTATCCTCTGATTGAGGAATCCGAAACCCTTGACTACAGGAACCTGATGGAAGGAATGGAAAATATCATGGATAATTTTTCTAATTATAATGTAACAATGCTCCACGGGAAAATGAAACCCGATGAAAAAGATGCTGCGATGAATTATTTCGCTTCCGGCAACGCCCAGATCATGGTGGCAACTACGGTAATCGAAGTCGGGGTAAATGTTCCGAATGCTTCGGTGATGGTGATTGAAAGCTCGGAAAGGTTCGGTCTTTCACAGCTTCACCAGCTGCGTGGACGCGTGGGCCGTGGCGCGGAGCAAAGCTACTGCATCCTGATGACTTCCGATAAATTGTCTAAAGACAGCAGGACCCGTATCAAGACTATGGTGGAAAGCACCGACGGCTTTAAAATTTCCGAAGTCGATATGCAGCTCCGGGGTCCGGGAGATATTCTCGGTACTCAGCAAAGTGGTGTGGTAGATTTCAAGAAACTGGATCTGGTCAACGATTCGGCAATTATCAGGGCGACGAAGAATACCGTAGAAAAAATCCTGGAGGCCGATCCTCTGCTCGCAAGACCGGATAATCAAATCATTAAGAATTATTATCTGAGAAACTATAAAGGGAAAAACAAATGGAGTAAAATTTCATAAAAAAACCGCGAAAAGAACTAAATCTTTACGCGGCTCCCCTTATAAAACTGTTATTTGAAGAAATTACTTTAATTCAGCAATATTTTGTGATGTGGTGTGATGAGATATATTATAAAATGAAATGGTGTCTGCTAAAAAAGTAAAAACAAAATGAATTATGTTTCCAATTGCTTATTTATAAAAACTAACTTGGCTGCTAAAGAACAAAAGGAAATTCATTCTTCGGCTTTCGAGTTTTCATGATTGTACCGTTTTGTTTAAAGATCTTCTGCGCTTATCATTGGAAATTTATATAATTCATTTTGTTTAACTAACATTGTGATTTATATAATTTAGTTTATTTTTGAATCTACTGCTAATCAATTAGTTTTATTAAAATCAAAACCAATTAATACATAAGTAAGATTTTTTCTCCAATTATTTTCACCTCTTTGTGAAGCTTGGTTTACAAATATAGAACTTTAATTCTAATTGCAAAATAATTAGCCTCTTTTTTTTCACACTTTCATGATAAAATTATTTTTATTGAGTCCTGCTGTGTGATATTGCCAGGTTACGGAAATAATATCCGTTACACTTTTTTTCATATCTTTATAATTATCAGGCTTTTTCATTAAGACATTGGTTCCAGCCACGAAAATTTCCTCTTCTTCGGCCGCTGACAGATTTTCAGAATATATTATTGTGGTCAGGTGATCAAATTTGGGATTGGATTTAATTTCTGATAAACAATCCAGGCATGTTTTTCCCGGAATCCGGTAATCCATAAATAAAACTTCTTCAACCATAATATTCTGCCGGAGATAATCCATCAATTGGTTACTGGTAGTAAAGGTTTTAATTTTACTCGGAATTTTGAAGTCCTGTAATATTCTTTCTAAAAGAATGAGATTCCCTTCATCGGCATCTGCTAATATGACATTCAGATATTCCTTGGTCATATTGCCCGGGAATATTGATGATCGTACTGACGTGCTTTTCTTCTTAAGGCTATAATCTTCTGGAATTGCGAAGGCGTAATGCCGGTCATGTTCTTAAACTGGGCACTCAGGTGGGCAACGCTGGAGTAATTCAGCTTCCGGGCTATTTCCGTAAGATTCTGCCGGCTGTTGATAATGAGTTCTTTTGCATACTCAATTTTCTGAATAATAATAAAATTCTCTATCGAAGTATTCGCCACTTCCGAAAAAAGACTGGAAAGATAGCCATAACTGTGATTGAGTTTTTCAGCAATATAGATGGAGGCCTTCACCGGAATGGTCTCATCAGAACTTATGATTTCAGAGATAGCGTCTTTTATTTTCTGAACGAGTGCCGTTTTCTGATTTTCGATAATCTCGATTCCGTAATCCTCCAGATTTTCCCTGAAAGCTTTGCACTGTTCCTGCGTAAGAGATTCACAGAGCTCTACTTCGCCGAAATTGAGGAGTCTGTATTTAACTCCCTGGTCTTTTAGTTTTTCTTCCAATACCTTTCTGCAAAGTGTATTGAAATCAAATTTTACATACATTTTCATCCTTATTATATGTATTTAATGTTTAGGGTAAATATAATATTTTTATATCAATTATAAGTGATATACCAAAAATTTTATATTTCTTACATACATATAAAAAAATCCCTGCATTAATAATACAGGAATTTAAACACTAAGGATGAAAAAAATATACTGATAAAAAGCTGAAATCAGCTTAAAACCAAGCATATGAATATTTTTTATATAACATAATTCGGATCTGGTACAAAGATGAAAAAAATAAATACATCACGTTTTATAGAATTATAATTAAATCTTATAAAATACGATGTTATTTCTTGGAGGTATAATATTCCATTTCATAATCATCCATGACAAAACCCTTTCCGATATCGACTACGACTTCCTTATAAATCATAAAACCCTGAGATTCATAAAAGTTTCTTGCACCATTCTGTTTGTTTACATTTAAAATAATTCTGCTGTCAGAACTTTCAGAAACTTTTTTCTTTAAAAAATCCAATGCTTTTTTACCGGTGCCTTTTCCTTTGCTTTCGGGAACAAGATAAATCCGGTGAAGTTTTGTAGTCTCTTGTCCGTAACCGTTTTCATACCCCAGAAATCCTTCAAATGAATGATCTGTTTCATTAAAAATCAAATAATAATGATAATCCGGATTTTGTAAATGATCTTTTATTTCTTTCTCGGAATACATTGTTGTCAGCATATATTCTATTTGTTCGGCTGAGAGTATTTCGGCATAAGCACTTTCCCACGACCTTCTAGCCAGATCCCGGATCAATGGGATATCATTTTCGGTTGCTTTTATAAATTCCATTTTCTTATTTACATTCTGATTAAAAAGGGTGAAAAGACTTTGCCTTTTCACCCGTATCTGTTGATTTACTGTCAATTTAATAATGATCTGCTATCAAGTACAAAATTGCTCTCATCAAGACATGATCGACAATTTACTTTATATATTTGCCATCTCCGCTTTTATTTTTGCATAAAGCCCTTCTGATGCAGGAACTAATGGAAGCCTCAGATAGTTTTTAATGATGCCTTTCTCCGTTAAAATTACTTTAATCCCGCAGGGATTTCCTTCTGCAAAGATCAGTCTTGTGATGTCAACGAGTTTATTGTGAATGTCATAGGCTTCTTTTACCTTTCCGTCAAATGCAAGCTGTACCATCGTCGAAAATTCTTTCGGATAAGCCTGAGCAATAACAGAAATCACTCCGTTTCCTCCTGCTAAAGTCACCGGAAGGGTAAATTCATCATCTCCTGAAACAAGATTAAATCCTTCAGGTTTTTTTCTCAAAATATCAAAATACTGCAGAATGTTCGGTGCAGCCTCTTTAATTAAAAACAAATTCGGAAATTCTTTTGCCAGACGCAAAGTGGTTTCAGCTTCAATATTCTGTCCTGTTCTTGACGGAACGTTATAGATAATAATATTTTTACCTGTAGAAGCCAAAGCTTTGTAATGCTGATAAAGCCCTTCCTGATTCGGTTTATTGTAATATGGAGAAACGGAAAGCACGGCTTCAAATGCAGAAAGATCTGTTGTCTCAATTTGTTTTTTAACTTCGAGCGTATTGTTCCCTCCGATTCCCAAAACCAATGGAAGACGTTTATCATTCACCTTAATGATATGCTCCACCACCTGTTTCTTCTCTTCTGCAGAAAGCGTTGCCGCCTCAGCAGTAGTTCCCAAAACAACTAAATAATTGGTTCCGTTTTCGATGTTGTATTCTACTAATTTTGTCAAACTTTCGAAATCTACCGATAAATCTTCACTAAAGGGTGTTACCAACGCAACACCAACTCCTTTTAAAATGCTCATCTGTTAGAAATTATTTTTTTCAAATTTAACAATTTACCCCAAGAATTTATTATAAATAATAATGTTTTATTATACATATAATTATATTTGCATTTACTAAAAGATATGATGTAGCGATCTGGTCCAATGTTTTTTTAAAGGATACATCGTTTACACAAAAAATAATCTGTTGAATATGAAAAATAAATTCTTGTTATTAGGAATTGCCCTGGCTGCACTTTCGGCTTGTAAGACGGCTTCCCCGGCCTCTTCCATGCAGATTTCGGAAGTGAAGACCCAGAAAAATATTTCTATTAATAATGAGCTAAAGAATGATGAGGCCTTTGTAAAAATTATTGAACCCTATAAGCAAAAACTGGATAAGGAAATGAATCAGAAGATTTCTTACACCAGCGTTGATCTTACCAAGCAGGGAGATAACAGCAATCTGGGGAATCTTTTGGCAGATTATACGTTCGATGGTGCTGATGTATGGGCAAAAGCCAATCTTAAAAAGGATGTGGATGCCGCTTTAATCAACATCGGAGGAATCCGTACTACCATAGGGAAAGGAGATATTATGCTGAAAAGCGTATTTGAGGTGATGCCTTTCGAAAATGAAGTCATCATTGTAAAAATGAAAGGCGCAGACCTGAAAGGACTTTTTGACTATTATGCAAAAATGCAGGTCAATAACCCTGTTTCCCACTTATATATCGAAACCGATCACGGGGAGCTTACCAAAGCGTTGATCAACGGAAAGACCGTGAACCCTGATCAGGAATATTATATTGCCACTTCAGATTATCTGGCTATGGGCGGAGACAACATGAAGTTTTTTTTAAAAGGAGAAATGATCCACACAGGAATTAAACTGAGGGATCTTTTTATAGATTATTTTAAGAAATCTCCCGAAGTACATCCCGGTACGGATATTCGTTTAAATTTTATCGGTAAAAAGTAATGGATAGAAAAAGTTTTTTAAAAGCAATAGGCGGCGGAACTCTGGCAATGGCTTTAGCTCCCCAAATGATGATGGCGGAAGAATTGAAAATTCTTGATCTGAAATCCGCAAACAAACTCACGATTCTTCATACCAATGATCAGCACAGCAGAATAGAACCTTTCGATGCAAGCTACACCAGAAATCCCAATCAGGGAGGCTTTGCCAGAAGAGCAAGCCTGATTCAGCAGATCAGAAACCAGGAAAGCAATGTTTTGCTTCTGGATTCAGGAGATATTTTCCAGGGAACGCCTTATTTTAATTTTTTCGGAGGCGAACTGGAATTCAAATTAATGTCCATGATGAAGTACGACGCTTCCACCATGGGAAATCATGATTTTGATAACGGCCTGGACGGATTCTTAAAGGTATTACCCAATGCACAGTTTCCTTTTATCTGTTCAAACTATGATTTTAAAAATACCGTTCTCGACGGAAAAACACAATCCTACAAAATCTTTGATAAAAACGGAATCAAAGTAGGAATTTTTGGTGTAGGAATTCGCCTGGACGGACTGGTCGGAAAAAAACAATACGGAGAAACGGTGTATACGGATCCGGTAGATGTTGCACAGCATTACTCTAATTTTCTTAAAAATGAACAGAAATGCGATCTTGTGATCTGTCTTTCCCATATAGGGTATGAATATGATGAAGAACCGGATAAACTAAACGATAAAATCTTAGCGGCTAAAACAGAAAACATAGATATTATTCTGGGCGGCCACACGCATACTTTTCTGCCGGAACCGCAGATCTTCACCAACAGACAGGGAAAAAATGTCCTTGTAAACCAGGTGGGATGGGCCGGTCTTCTTTTAGGCAGAATAGATTTTTTCTTCGATTCAAATAAAAACGTAAAACATATCGCTTGGAACAACCAGGTGATCGACAGCAGTATAATAGCATAAGTATGAAAAAACTCTCTCTAATTTCTCTTGGTATTTTAGCATCCCTTCAAACGGCAAATGCACAGACTATTTCTTCAAAAAAATGGGCCGACCTTTTTTCCTATAATAACGTCAGCGCCATGAAAGAAGACAACGGGAAAATAGTTGCAGCTGCAGAAAACGGGATTTTTTATTACACCATTTCATCAGGTGAAATTAGCAAGCTGTCTAAAGCAAACGGCTTGCATGAGGTTAAAATTTCAGCTTTCGACTATAATCCACAGAATAAAATTGCACTAATAGGATATCAGAACGGCTCACTGGATGTAGTTACTCCGGACGGTATTACTTATGTGGTGGATATTCCTATTGCAACAGGATATAATGGCAGTAAAAAGATCAATCATATTTCTATAACAGGAGATCTCGCTGTCATCTCAGTGGGATACGGCGTTTCTATTTTTGATTTAAAGAAAAAAGAGTTTAAAGATTCGGCATTTTTTTTAACAGCCGGAGTCTATGAAGCGAGTAATGAAGCAACAATTTTCGGGAACAAAGTTTATTCGGTAACCAATACCGGATTGAAAAGCCACGAAATGAACACTACATTTCCCGTTTTCTCGACCTGGAATACGGAAATGGCAGGATCTTTCAGACATATTGATTCGGAAGGCGTATTGAGTTTTTCATCTGCGACGACCGCTTATCTTTATAATGGCAGTGCTTCAGTTCCTCTTCCACAAACTTTCAGCAATGTACATGATGTTGTGGTAAACACTAATAATATTGTTGTTACCGACACGAACAGAGTATACACATTTAATACAAACGGTAACTACAACAATACCGTAAGTTTCGGTGAGGAGTGCAATACGGCAACCACCGTCGGAGGCAGTGTGTATGGCGGAACCGTATTATCCGGAATAAAAAATGAAAGCAATAATTCCTTCAGACCGGATGGACCTTACTTTAATTATGCTTATAAAATGAGCCTGTATGGTGACAATCAAATCCTGGTTTCTACAGGAGGAAGAGAAGGAAGGTTTAATACAGGCGTTGTTAATCCTAAAAATCCCGGCTTCTATTATTTTAATGGCATGGAATGGATCTATCCTTCTTACTTCGTAGGAAATCCGACGAGGTTTAATATTCTTGATGCTGTTTCAGATCCTGCCAGCCCGGATGATATTTTCTTTACCAATTACACCACAGTGTCTGGTCGTGGGGTTTACAAAATGAAGTATAATGCGGCAAATAAGGATTTTACATTTACCAAAAATTATAATTTGGGTACCGACAATACCCTTGCAAGACGTGCTGTGGGTCTGGTTTTTGATGACGTCAACAATCTTTTTGTAAGCATTGCCTTTTCGGCAGATGGTCCGGAAGTCGGACAGTTTACCGCGATTGGGGCTTACGACAGGGCAACCGACAATTTTCTTATTAAAAATACGCCCTCAAGCTTAGGGGCCGCACAGAAACCTCTGTTTTATGAAGGTTTACTATGGATCCCAACACCAAGAACAAGTTCTTTCATTGCGTATGATGCAAAAAAGACTGTAAATACTTCCGATGATACCACTTATATTTTAACCCAATCCAATGGATTTCCGACAAGCTCAGCAGGAACAATCTCTGTAGCCATTGATAAATCAGGAGATGCTTGGATCGGGGCAGATACAGGGTTGAGGGTACTCCCTAATGCCGTTTCAGCCATTAAAACACCTGCGAGTGCAACGGTAGAGCCTATCGTTATCGAGCAGAACGGTCTTGGAGAAGAGCTTTTCAGAGATTCCCAGATCCTGCAGATTGAAGTAGATGCCGGCGACCACAAGTGGGTTTCCGTAGACGGTGGCGGCGTGTATTACCTATCTGCAGACGGCCAGCAGACCGTTAAACATTTTACTAAAGAAAACTCACCTCTTCCTACCAACAGTGTTACCGATATCAAAGTAGACCAGAAAACAGGGAAAGTATATTTTGCCACCTATGACGGTATTGTTACTTATCAGGGAGATGTGGCAGATGTAGGCTCAGGCTTCGGGAACGTACTGGTCTATCCGAATCCTGTGGTTTATTCTAATTTCAAAGGCAAAGTAACCATTAAAGGGCTGGCAGAAGTTACAAATATCAGAATTGCAGATGCCGCCGGAAATGTAGTGCATTCTGCAGTGGCAAGAGGAGGATATTACGAATGGGATCTCAATAATCAGAAAGGTACGAGAGTCGCTTCCGGGGTTTATTTTGTCCTGATGACGAATGAAGACGGCTCGGATAAAGCAACCGCCAAGATCGCGGTAGTTAATTAATGAATTCACAGAACGGATTTTTATTATCCTATATCAAATACGGTGAAAATGATGCGGTTCTGCATTGTTTTACAGAGGAAGAAGGCTTTCAGTCTTATTTTTTAAAAGGGCTTTATACCCGGAAGAATAAGAAAAAAGCTTTACTTCTGCCTTTAAGTAAACTGAATTTTTCCCTGCTTCCCGTAAGAGGAAACGGTATCCAGACCGTCTCCAGATTTGAAATGATAAAAAGCAATGACATCTACAGCGATATCCGTTGCAATGCCGTTGTGTTTTTTATTTCAGATTTTTTAAATCAAAACTTAAAGCACGAAAATAAGAATCATCATATTTTCTTCTGCCTGGAAGAATTTATTGACGAACTGGAAAACCGGAATTATCAGTCGCACCTTGTTTTTCTGATGAAGGTTTTAAAAATCCAGGGGGTTGCGCCTTTATTGGATACCGGTACATTTCTGGATCCCGAAAGAGGTACTTTTTCAACGGAAATGGTACACCAGATTTTTACGGAAGACATTTCCTCGATCTGGAAAGGGATCTTATCTTCAGAAAACCCCTATCAGATCAAAATACCTTCATCATTCCGGAAAGATTTCCTGGACAGTCTCCTGGTGTATTATCACTATCATATTACGGATTTCAGAATTCCTGCTTCCCTTGAAATTATCCAGCAGATATTCGAATAGTTTATAGGGGTTAAATCCTACATCCGTTTAATCCAATTTTCCGATCTTATGATTTTGTTTCTCCGGGCATTTCTGTTTCAGATTCGGCTATTTCTTTTTTAGAAAACCTCGGCATCAGGATTTTGGCGATCAGGCCTGTCCATCCCGTCTGATGGGATGCTCCTACTCCACGGCCGCTGTCCCCGTGAAAATATTCATAGAATAAAATATAATCCTTAAAATCCGGATCGCTCTGGAATCTCGGGTACTGACCGTTGAAAGGGCGGTTTCCATTCTCATCCTTTAAAAAGATCTTTGCCAGTCTTTTGCTTAAGGCATCGGCGATCTGATCCAGATTTGAATAATTTCCGCTTCCGGTAGGATATTCCACCAGAAAGTCGGGACTGTAGTAAAAGAAAAAACGCTGCAGGCTTTCAATGATTAAAAAATTAATCGGAAACCATATCGGGCCGCGCCAGTTGCTGTTTCCCCCAAAAAGACGGCTGTCACTTTCGGCAGGCGTATATTTTACCGTGTAATTTTTATTGTTTAAATTAATACTGAACGGATTTTTTTCATACTCTTTGGAAAGCGCACGCACTCCGAATTCACTTAAAAATTCATCAGGATTCAGCATTCTGTGAAGCAGTCTTTTCAGACGGTGTCCTCTTAAAAGGGACAGCAGATGTTTGGAGTCTTCCCCCTTTACCTCCCAATGGGATACGAGAGCGGCAAGGTGAGGTTTATTCTCTAAAACCCATTGCATTCTTTTCTTAAAATTGGGCAGGTTTTCAATCATTTCATCATCGATCACCTCAACGGCAAACATGGGAATAAGGCCCACGATGGTCCGCATTCTTAAATACATGTGATCGTCGTCTCCCAAAGAAAGGGCATCGTAAAAGAACTCATCCTGCTCGTCCCAGAGACTGAAGCATTCCTCGCCCATATTATCGAGTGAGTTGGCAATCGCAAGGAAATGTTCGAAGAACTTCATGGCCATTTCTTCGTAAATAGGATTGTATAAAGCCAGCTCCAGTGCTATCCGCATCATGTTGAGGGCAAACATGGCCATCCAGCTCGTCCCGTCCGACTGTTCGAGACGCTCACCATCCGGCAGTTCGGTATTACGGTCGAATACCCCGATATTGTCGAGCCCCAGGAATCCTCCTTCAAAGATATTATTGCCGTCGTGGTCTTTTTTGTTGACCCACCAGGTAAAATTCATGAGCAGCTTTTGAAATGCGCTTTCCAGGAACTCGATATCCGGTTTGTCTTTCAGGTATTCATCAATTTTAAATACTCTGAAAACTGCCCATGCATGCACCGGAGGATTTACATCATTAAAATTCCATTCATAGGCCGGCAGCTGTCCGTTGGGGTGCATGTACCATTCAAAAAGAAAAAGTTTCAGCTGATGTTTGGCAAAATCAGGATCTATAAGCGAGAAACTGATGGTGTGGAAGGCCAGGTCCCATGTGGCATACCATGGATATTCCCACTTATCGGGCATAGAGATGATGTGCTCATTATTAAGGTGCTTCCACTGGAAGTTCCTGATCTTCTCACGCGATTTGGGTGGCGGAGTTTCGGAAGGATCGCCTTTCAGCCATTTTTCGACGTTGTAATGATAAAACATTTTGCTCCAGAGCATTCCGGCAAACGCCTGGCGCTGTATCATTTTTTCATCATCCGTACTGATGCCCTTCTGAATTTCCTCGTAAAATACATCGGCTTCTTTTTGTCTTTCAACGAATATTGCATCAACATTCTCAAAAGGTTCTGCCAGGTCTTTATCCGAAAGTCTGAATTCAAAAGTTTTTGTTTCTTTGGGTTGGAAAACCTCTTCTATTAAAAATGCGGCTTTGGTTCCGACATGATTCGGATTTACCGCGCGGGAGTTTCCATTGACAATAAAATCGTTGATGCCATCTTTGCTGTAGCGCGTTTCGCTGGCACACTGATAGAGCTTTTCATTGTTGGTTTCATTTTCACAGAAGAGGACTTTCTGAGCATGTCTGGCGTAAAAATTCTTAATCTCAATATCTTTATGAAGGATGGCAATGGATTCTGCGTCTTCCGAATTCATTTGGGGAGTATAGGAGTCGTATCCCCAACGCCAGGTATTCCTGAACCATACGGTCGGAATAATCACCAGCGGCGCTTCATTTTCAGATTTATTAACGACGGTGAGCCTCACTGCAATATCATTTGCCTCCGCTTTGGCATATTCAATGAAGATATCGAAGTATTCGTTTTTATCAAAAATTCCGGTATCGATCAGTTCGTATTCAGGTTCTTCTTTCGTTCTTAATGCATTGGTTTGGATGAGGTCTTCATACGGAAACGCATTCTGAGGATATTTGTAGAGCATCTTCATGTAAGAATGCGTCGGCGTAGAATCCAGGTAATAATAGTATTCCTTCACATCTTCGCCATGATTTCCCTGTCCGTTGGTAAGGCCGAAAAAACGTTCTTTCACCATCTTATCTTTTTTGTTCCAGAATCCGACAGAGAACACCAGCTTCTGCAGGTCGTCGCAGATTCCGCAGATGCCTTCTTCTCCCCAACGGTAGGTCTTGGATTCTGCGCCGTCATGCGTGGTATAGTTCCAGGCATCACCATCGGCACTGTAATCTTCACGCACAAGACCCCACTCACGGTTGCTGACGTAAGGTCCCCATTTTTTCCAGGCGATGTCGGAGAGTCGTTCTTTTTCTTTCATGTTATACTTGGGGATAAGGTTGAGGTTAGGTTGATGGTTGATGATTGATGATTGATGATTGATGATTGATGATTGATGATTGATGACTGATGACTGATGGTTTAAGGTTTAAAATTAACGATTTATCTTTTACATTCTTTATCTCATTAAATGTTGACCATTAAATCCTATGACTAAGATAATTGATAATCGATAATTTATAAATTATAATTGACAATTGACCTTTCACAATTGACCATTGACCATTGACCATTGACAATTGACCATTCACAAATTGACCATTCACAATTGACCATTGACCATTCCCATCATCCTCCTGAAGCAAAACTTTCAAAGGTCGTCATCCCGCCATCTACAAATATGCTGGCTCCTGAGATGTAGTCGGAAAAATCACTGGCGAGAAATACGGCAAGGTTTCCGATGTCTTCCGGTTTTCCGATCCTGTTGTACGGAATGAGGGTCATGAGGGAACTGAGGGCTTGTGGGGTATTCCAGGCATCTTTATTGATCGGGGTTTTAATGGCTCCCGGACAAATGGAATTCACCCGGATCTTGTCGGGTCCGTATTCCTGGGCAAGGGTCTGCATCAGCATCCGGATCGCCCCTTTGCTTGCCGCATAATTGGCATGTCCGGCCCACGGGATGACTTCATGCACCGAACTGATATGGATGATCTTACCACAGGCCACCGAGCGGCTCGTATCGATTCCCCGGCGAAGAAATTCTTTAATGGCTTCCCGCGCACAGAGAAACTGCCCCGTGAGATTGATGTCGATCACGGTAGTCCACTGTTCCAGTGTCATTTCCGTAAATTTGGCATCTTTCTGTACACCGGCATTATTCACCAGAATATCAACGGTTCCAAACTGCGAGATGGTGTCCTTAAACATGCTGACCACCTGATCTTCCTTCGAAACATCACATTGGTAAGTGATGCCTTTTCCACCCGCATCGGTAATTTCCTTTAAAACGGCTTTTGCTTCATCAGTGGAATGTTCGGATGAATGATTAACGACCACGATAGCACCGGCAGCGGCCAGTGATTTTGCAATTCCGGAACCTATTCCGCTTGAGGCCCCGGTCACAATGGCCACCTGATTGGTAAGAGAAATTTCCATGTCTTATTATTTAATGTTTATCCAAATGCAGGTGAAAGGATCACGCCAAACCTGGAAATTTTCACTTAAAAAATTCTTAAAGTTGTATTGGAGGTTGGTTGATGGGATGGTTGATGGTGTTGGTTGATAGTTGATGGATGATGGCGAATGGCGAATGGCAAACGGCGATTGGCTTTTAGCTTTGTGAATGATGAAAGGTGTTTTTTTATGATTAAATATTTTTGGCTAAAGCCGGGTTATTGTAGGTCATGGCGTAAATGGGCTGAAGCCCATTTCTATTGATACCGTGCTCATTTTACATCGAACTTACGTTGTTTTACGTGGATAATGGTCTACTTCACTAGGATAAAACCTTACTTCACTAGGATAATAGCGTTTTTGCATGGATAAAGGCTTACTTAATCAGGATAAAGGTCTACTTCACTAGGATAATGGCGATTTCACATGAATAAAAGCTTACTTCACCAGGATAAAAACCTTACTTCACCTGAATAATGGCGATTTTGCATGAATAAAAGCTTACTTCACCAGGATAAAACCTTACTTCACTGGGATAATGGCGATTTTGCACGGATAAAAGCTTACTTCACCCGGATAAAAGCTTACTTCACCAGGATAATGGCGATTTCGCATGAATAAATCTTCTGTCTTACAACTTTTTGGACATCAGGTATTGCGGTCCGCTTCTGCCGATCCGCTGCTTTCCTTCATATTGATAGCCGACCTTGAGGTACAACTGATAGGCGGAAATATTATTCTGGTTCACGGCAAGAACGATCTCATCACAAGTTCCGAAATGTTTCCTTATGAAATGGTCGACTTCCAGCATGGCAGATTTTCCTATTCCCTTACCCTGCATTTCGGGATTTACGGAAAGAGAGCGGAGCAGTACGGCATTATGGTTGTCCGTTAAATCCATCTTATCTTCCCCAAAATCGAGAACAAAAAATCCGGCAGGCTTTCTATCCCGGTCTAATACGGTGACAGGGAATTCAAGACCTGTGTTTCTTTCACTGATTCTTTTCAGGGCATTGACAGCAGGTGACGTATATTGCAGCTGCACCTCATCCAAAGCATAATCGACACTGGAAAAGTCTTCTTCTTTATAAAATTCTAAATAGACCATAGGCTAGTGATGATAAATATCTTCATACATGACTCCGGCGCGGATCTCGACCGGCAGCCTGTTTTCTTCGGGAACCACCGGGCAGTTGTAATCGTAGGCATTATAGGCGCAATAAGGCTGATAAGATTTGTTGAAATCCAGAATGATAGTGTTGCCTTTTGGAATCTTTAAATCCATATATTTTCCGCCGCCATAGGTTTCTTTTTCATTGGTCGCATCACGGAACGGCAGGAACAGGTAGTCTCTGTATTTTTTTTGTTTGATTAAATCTAAACTCTGATAAAGCGTCAATGTATAAGACTGCCCATCCAGTTCAAAAGTTGCCTTGCCATATTCCCTGTAAGATTTTGTTTTTCCTGAAGAGGTCGGAAGATCAAAAGGCTGCGTATTTTCACTTTTGGTGAACTTTGCCGTGACTCTGTATTTTAAATCAATCGGAAAGAAAGGATGCTCCCGGAAATTTTTGAAATTGTCTCCCCGCAAAGGTGTTTCTTTGGGGTTAAGATATTCGGCATTCAGCTCCTTCTGGAATTTTTTTATTTCAGATTCTTCTCCGGAAGTCTTCTGTGAAAAAACAAATACCGGCAAAAGTAAGAGTATGAATAAATAGTTTTTCATTATAAATATTGTTTTACCATTAAAAAATTATCTGCAAGAAAAAGATCATAAAGTAATAAATCTCACCTTTCTTTGAACACAAAGTTCGCAAAGTTTTTTATCTGCTGACTGCTTCAGGTTCACGAAGCCGTTACACTTATAAGAGCACGCAGAGATCTAATGCATTATCGTCAGCTGATGTTATAGGATATTCTTTACCTCAACCTTTTTTGAACACAAAGTCCGCAAGGTTTTTTTATCTGCTGGCTGCTTCAAGTTTCACGAAGCCGTTACACTTATATGAGCACGCAGAGATCTAGTACATTATCGGCAGCTGAAGTCATAAGGATCTTTTAACCTCAACTTTAACCTTACTCTCTATATATAAGATTCCGAAATCTTCACCCGGTAAATATCAGAGGAATTCCTTTTGATGGATTCTACGAAAAAGCCGCCTTCTTCGGGAATCACTTCTTTCAGGTCAAAGCTTTTGCAGTCTCTCGGAAGTCCTGAAAAAACGAGGGTAAACCAGAAATCCCGCATGAAAGGCACCGGCGTCCAGTTGGGATAGATGGTAATATTTTCCGCGTGAATCAGCCTGCTTTTGTGATCCGACTGATTATCGAAAAGGTACGTGGAATGCCATATCCTGATGAGGTTTCCGAGAAATGGCGACGCCGGGAAACAGCAATGTACAATGACCTGCTGCTCTTCCTGCACGTCCGTCTGAAGGGATTCCAGCAGTTCTTTTACAATAACCGGTTTGGTGATGGTTTCTGACATATTTTTATAGGGAATAGTGAAATGGTGAATAGTCAATTTTAAATTCACAATTGACCATTCACTTAATTCACTTTTAGTATTCGAGTTCTAATTTTTCTTTGGTATAATTTCTTATTTTCTCGGTAAGTTCCGGATTATCCGCTAATTTCTGTCCGTAAGAAGGAATCATTTCAGCGAGCTTATCCTTCCATTCGCCGTGCAGTTTTTCAGGGAAACATTTTTCGAGGACATTCAGCATTGCGTATACGGCTGTTGATGCTCCTGGTGAAGCACCCAGCAATGAGGCAATGGTTCCTTTTTTGTTGACCACCACTTCGGTTCCAAACTCCAGTTTTCCGCCGTCTTTCTCATCCTTTTTAATGATCTGTACTCTTTGTCCGGCCACTTTAAGTTCCCAGTCTTCTTCTTTGGCATCTTTGATAAATTCTCTCAAATGCTGAATTCTCTGTGCCTTGGTCATCGCCACCTGCTGAATCAGGTATTTCGTTAAAGGAATATTATGCCACCAGGCTCCAAAGAGTGATCTTATGTTTTTTGTATTGATGCTTTCCGGCAGATCCAGGTAGCTTCCTTCTTTCAGGAATTTTGTGGAGAATCCTGCAAAAGGCCCGAACAACAGCGCTTTCTGTCCATCAATAATTCTTAAATCAAGATGAGGTACGGACATTGGCGGGGCATCAACGGTGGCCTGGGTATATACTTTTGCGTGATGTTTTTCCACCAGCTCCTGATTGTAGCTCACAAGCCATTCGCCTGAAACCGGGAAACCTCCGTATCCGGCGCTTTCTTTGATATCCGAGCTGTCCAGCAAAGGCAGCGCGTATCCTCCGGCTCCGATAAATACGAAATCGGCTTCTACTTCCTGCTTGTGATTGTGGATTCTGTCCTTCACCTTCATTTCCCAGGTTCCGTCTTCTTTAGGATCGATATCTTTCACTTCATGATAAAGGAAAACTTCCACATTGGAATCTTCCAGCAAATGTCTTCCCATCTTGCGGGTAAGGGTTCCGAAATTGACATCGGTTCCCAGATCCATTTTAGTGGCCGCCATCACTTCAGAAGCGTTTCTTTTTCTCATGACAAGAGGAATCCACTCTTCCAGTTTTCTATGATCAGTAGAAAATTCCATTCCCCTGAATAAAACGGATTCCGACATTTTCTGATGGCGTTTTTCGAGATATTCGGCGTCTTTTTCACCAAACACCAGACTCATGTGCGGACACGAATTGATAAAATTCTTTGGATTCTGGATGTAACCTTTCGTGATTAAATATGACCAGAACTGTTTTGATATTTCAAACTGCTCGGCGATGCTTTCAGCTTTCGAAATATCGATGGTGCCGTCTGGTTTTTCGGGGGTATAATTGAGTTCACAAAACGCGGAGTGACCTGTTCCTGCATTATTCCAGGCTGCCGTACTTTCTTTGGCAAACCTGCCCAGTCTTTCGAAGATGGCGATTTCGAGGCCGGGATCAAATTCATGTAATAAGGTAGCTAAAGTGGCACTCATGATTCCGCCACCGATGAGAACAACGTCGTATTTTGGTTTCGGCGTTCTGTTTGTAAGCGATTGTGACATAATTTAAATTTTATGATATCAAAGTTCGGGAAAACTTCTTGAAATGAGGCTTTGTTTATAGATATTTAACATCATTTTGAGGGTGAGGATGAGGTCAAAGCTGTGTTCCTGGCAGGATCCTAAAAAAGAAGCATGATATAATTACAGAAACTGAGAGGTTCTGTAAAGATATCATGCTGATGTTTTATGCAAAAGAGATTAATTAAGTTTGGCCGTCAGTTTTTTGAACTGTTTCTCTGCATTTTTTCCTTCGTACAGGATGCCGTAAATGGTATCAACGATCGGTAGCTTTAAGCCTTTTTCTTTTGATGTTTTATAAATGGAATCTGCCGCATAATATCCTTCTGCAATCATGTTCATGGACTGTATCGCAGATTTTACGGTATATCCTTTTCCGATAAGATTGCCGAGATTACGGTTTCTTGAGAACAATGAATAAGCTGTTACGAGTAAATCGCCCAGATAGGCACTTTCATTGACATCTCTTGGGGCTTCGTAGATGGCTTCCAGGAAGGTTTCCATCTCCCGGATGGCATTTGAGACAAATACCGCCGTAAAGTTATCACCATATCCCAGGCCACTGGCAATCCCCGCGCCGATGGCAAAAATATTCTTAAGGATCGCACTGTATTCGTTTCCTAAAATATCTTTGCTGGAATGAACTTTAATGAAATCGGAATTAAAAATATCCAGCAGCTTTGCCGAAACTTCGTCTTCCACCGTTGCTACGGTAAGGTATGAAAGTCTTTCCATGGCCACTTCTTCCGCGTGACACGGACCGGCTATAACCGCCTGGTTACGAAAACCTATTTTAAATTCATCCCTCAGATAATGTGCAACGACATCGTTTACTTTCGGAATGATTCCTTTAATGGCGGACACGAAAATTTTATCTTTAAAGTCGCACGTCATTTTATCCAGTGTATCGGAAAGATAGATCGAAGGCGTTGCCAAAACGATGGTATCACAGGCCGTTACAAGCTCGTTGATATCGGTCGTGAGCTTTAGGTTTTTAAGGTTAAAATTAACTGCTGTAAGGTATGTGGGATTATGCCCTCTCTGCTCGATAGCTCCTTTTACATATTCGTTTCTTACGCACCAGTGTACGATTTTACAGTTTTCAACCAGCATTTTTACGATAGCTGTTGCAAAACTTCCGCTTCCTACAACACCTACAGCAACGTCATTTTTGCTTTTTTTAGGATTTGATTCTGTATTCGTTTTCTTTTTAGCCATAATAGAAATGTGAACTGCAAATATATTAAAACAAAGAATGATGAGCCCTTTTCAGTGCATGATAAAAGCCATTTATTTTAAAATTAATATATCAGGGCAATTAAATATTTAATTCTGCGTTTATTATAGAAATAATTATTTTTTTGCTAAACATAAGTCCCAAAAATTATTTTTAATTAAATTTGCAGGCTTAAAACTGTTTTGTAATTATACTAAGAGAAGAAAAATGAAAAAATTTCTAAGCAGCAAAAAGAACGTAAATGTGCTTTTAGGAGTTCTTTTACTGGTAATTTTTGCGCAGGGCATCTTCATTGCAAAGTTGTACGCCCAAAAAGATGACAAAAACTATGAAGTAAACCTTGTAAAAATAAACACTGAAAAAGACAGTGTGGATTACTTGAAAATGAAGAACGATCTTACTTTGGTAGATCAGACCGTAGCAGAGCTTAATTCTTTCTTAAAGTCTAAAGATGTTCCGGATACAAAGCTGGCGGTTCTCAGCAGAGACAGTATTTCAAATTCTATTTATCTTGCCAAACAGGCCAACCGATACAGCCAATACCTGATGGATATTCAGAAAAAACTTCTCAAGGTACCTTTAGGGATGCCGACGGAGGGATATATTTCATCTAATTTTGGGGTTAGAAAGAATCCGATTCCTTTTAAAACCGTTTTCGCCTCTGTAAAAACTTCAGCAGCGAAACCTGCCGCTGTAGCAGCTGCGCCGGAAGTAAAGGCAGAACCTGTAGAAAGGATTATTGAAGTCACCGACAGTTATGGTGAAAAGAGACAGGTGAAAGTAATGGTAACACCAAAAGCAGCTTCCCCAGCGCCCAACGCTTCAACAACCACTGCTGTTGCAGCGAATACAAAACCTGCGGAAAAGAATAATGCTCCGGCAGAAGCAGACCAGATGCAGTTTCATAAGGGATTGGATATTGCAGTTCCGTTTGGATCTGACGTGGTGGCAACCGCGGCAGGAACAGTGATTTTCTCCGGCCAAAAGGGAGGCTATGGAAACTGCGTCATCGTTTCTCACGGAAACGGACTGGCTACACTTTACGGGCATTTGTCACAGCTTGTTGCCAAAGTAAATGATAAAGTAAAAGTAGGACAGGTGATTGCAAAATCAGGAAACTCAGGACGTTCTACAGGACCGCATCTTCACTACGAAGTGCATAAAAACAACAGCCCCGTAAATCCTAAGCTGTTTATGAATCTTTAATTTGTGATTAATTGTATTGATATGAATTTCGGCGGCACCCATGGGTGCCGCCGAAATTTTTTTGTCTCAAGAGTTAATAGGCTGCCGTAAAACGTTCTCTGATATGATTGTTTTGCTCAAGCTCATCCACAAGAACTACCGCTACATCTTCCACAGAAAGAACGCTTCTTCCATTCTCATCAAATACAGGATTTTCTAAAGCAGTTCTGTATTTTCCGGTTCTTACTCCCGCTGTTCCCTGGTGCATTTCAATGGCAGGGCTGAAGAACGTCCAGTCCAGTGTATTATTTTCTTTGATTTTATTTAAATAATCTCTTGCTGCGACAGCTCCCGGTTTAATTTCCGCAGGAAAATCCGGTCCGTCGACCAATTGTTTCCCGTCGATGTACAGGCTACCTGCTCCGCCCACCGTAATAAATCTTTTTACACCTGATTTTTCAACCGCTTTTTCGATATTAACGGAACCATTAAGGAAATCATCATATAAATTGGGATTTGTCCAGCCAGCATTGAAAGTATTGATTACGGCATCATTTCCTTTCAGGGCTTCTGCCAGTTCATCTACATTATTTACATCTACACTTTTAGCTTTTACCTTTTCGTTTTCCTGAACTTTTGCAATATCTCTTACGATAGCTTCCACTTCGTAACCTCTGTTTGATAATTCATTCACAACCTGTGTGCCTACAAATCCTGTAGCGCCGATTACTGCGACTTTTTTCATAATATTTTATTTTTTAAAATTAAATTGTAATAACTATTGTTACATTAATGATTAAATTTTTTTTATTTAAAATTATCCGTAAACTCCTGCAACGTTTTATTGCCCAGAAAGCGGATCACCAGTTGGTCGGTCTCGGAAAATAAAGTCTCTAAATGTTCGTTAATTTCCTTTCCGACCGTACATTTGGGATTAGGATTATTATTTTTTTTACCTAGCACTTCCGTATTTTTCACCGCTGAGTAAATATCGGAAATTTTAATATCATTCGCATTTTTTGCCAGCTGGCTGCCCCCTACTTTTCCCTGCCGGCTGATAATCAGTCCGGCCTCTTTCAGAACGCTCAGCTCTTTACGGACCATCACAGGATTAATATTGATGCTTCCCGCCATCCATTCTGAGGTGAGCCATTCCTGCGGACTTTCCGCCAATAGGGTCATGATATGTATTGCCGTAGCAAATCTTGTATTATTCATCGTAATTACCCCACAAAGGTAGAAAATTATTTTAATGTAACAAAAATTATTACAATTAAATTATTCGGTTTCTATTTTTACGATTTTTCGTCCTGTTTCCCCTAAATAATGTGTAATCAGAGGTTCGTAAATTTTATAACCATCATCCACATTAGTGAAAATCACCAAACCCTGTTTTGTTTTCGGAAGCATAACAGCCAATGTGTTTACTCCCTTATCCGAACCGCCGTGTGAAAGGGCTGTTTCTCCATTTCCAAGATCATATATTTCAAATCCCAATCCGAAATATTTATTCTTTTTGGTATCAACCTGTCTGGTTTCCATTTCCTTAAACACCCTTTTTGAAAGCAAATTGTTATTCATCACCGCAATTAAAAACTTCCCATAATCTTCTACGGAAGTCATAAGATCATCAGCAGCACTTGGCTGGGTGTTTTTCACGATATCATAAGGGTTCCCATCTTTATCATAACCGGTAACGATTCTTCCTGCATATTTCTTTTCATTCCAGATATAGCTGGTATCATGCATGTTTAAGGGTTCGAAAACCAATTCTTTGGCCAATGCTTCCAGGCTTTTATGAAATTTATTTTCAACCGCTTTGCGCAGGTATTCATAACCTTCGCCCGAATATTGGTATTTTGATCCGGGATCAAATTCAAAGCTTAATTTACGATCCGCTTTCTGCCATCTCCAGTTTGGAAAACCTGTCTGGTGGCTCAAAATCATTGTGGTCGTTAATTTCTTGTGTCTGGGATCTTTTGCAATATCGGGATCAATCCAATATTTATCCAGCGATTCATCAAGATTCCATTTTCCCAGGCTCACCAGACGTAAAACCGTCAATGCAGTTATTGGTTTTGTAAGGGATGCCACGTTAAAAAGACTGTTGTACGGTGCAGTGGTTTTCCCATCCAGCGTTCCATACACTTTTATTTGGGTTAATTTTCCATTCTCAATAACCCCTAATCCTAAAGTCGGAATATTGTTATCTTTCAACAGCTGTTCGACAGGATCTTTCACTTCCGCATGATTGGGTTCTCCATGATCATAGCTTAGAACATCGCTCATCAACCAGTTTCCATCTTTCTTTGTCCAGACCGTTGTAAACTTTGCCCGGCCTCCCAGTACATCCTTTTTATCAGGTTCACGGATATAAAACTGATGTTCCCCGGTTTGTATAGCCCCATACAGATTACCATTGTCGTACAGAGGAAAAACTTCAAGACTTTCCGGAACAACTTTGCGGATCGGCTTTTTAAGAGGATTGGAACAGATATTTTCTTTTGTTCTTTCCAAGAATAATTTTTTATCCTGAAAACCTCCTTTATCGTGATAAAACTTCAGACCGTCGTCCACTGACTTTTCCAGGTAGGCCATATCACAATTATTAAAACCTCTTTCAAAAAAAATGCTATCCTGCTTTTTCAATTCTAAAAACAGTTCGGAATTTTTATCGATCTGAGCATGTATATTTCCAAAGAAAAATAAGAGTACCGGAAAGTACGGAAAGAATCGTTTTGCCATTGTTTAATTTTTCGACAAAGATTCGGAATATTAATTTTTTAATCGAAAAAACAGGCCGACAAAAACCTGACAATCATGTGACAGCTTTATAAGAAACTGAAATTCAGCTTATAGTACAGACTGTTCTTCTTATCGATTTCAAAAGCGTTTCTCAGGATGATATACATATTGGCGAGTACCAATGAGACCATGGTCACCATCACAAATGGAGAACCCAGTTTTAAAAGTACAACGATCATAAAGATCACAGGAGCAATAACCGCTAAAAGAATCTGGAGAGAAATAATCTGTTTTGTGATCCTGGATTTCTCTTTCATAAAGATCATGATTAATAAAGGCGGAATGAAATTGGCAATCGGAAACCAGGCCAGCGGAAGAGAAGAAAGGTTGATTATCTTAATTAAAGCAAAGTTTACAGATTGTTCTTCTTGTTTCGCCACAGGAATTTCTTCAACTTCAATTTCCGGCTCTGCAACAATCTCAGGAATCCATAAATCTTCCTCAGCAACATCCAGATTTTTCGCAAGGGTTTTCAAAGTATATCCTTTAGGCCTCATTCCGGATTCGACCCGTTGAATCGTTCTCACCGAAAGACCCGTTTTTTGCGCCAATTCTTCCTGGGTCAGGTTTTTTAGTTCTCTAATTTTCTTTAGTTCCGACATGTAAAATAGTAAACAAAACAAATGTACACTTTAAAGATCATAAAATCAATTTATCCAGATCCAGCAGCAGGTAATTGATATTCTGATTGATCGTCCGTGTCGCCGACTGCATCTGGTTGAGCATGGCCGCACGGTTATGAAGATCATCGGCCCTGTAATAACCACCATCACTGAAGATCACGGACTGATCTGCTTTTAGTTTATCATCATCAAACTGATAATGCAGCCATCTCTCTTTCATGCTGGAAATAATAGAATGTTCTTTCCTGTTGGAAAATCTCTTTTCGGTGTACATATACCAGATAAAAGGCGGAAAATTTGGTGATTCAAGTTTCTCTTTCCAGACATCTCTCAGTAAATTTCTTTGGTGGATAAACTCTACCTTTTTACCTTTCGGATTTAAGGTAGCCAAACCGAATCCTGCTCCCAAAGCACCCCCTCCGATATCTATGGCATTGCTCCATCCGTTGTCCTTTACAATTCCTCCCGCAATAGAAGCTGCGGCACCTGTGATAATAGAATAAAGGATCAGTTTATTGTTCCGGGAATCATTGAGATTATCTACGTAGGCCCCGATCTGCGCTACCCTTTCCCCTTCACAGTCGAATTCTGCGGCAACCGCATCCAGCTCAGTAAGGGCAATGGTTATTTTACTGTTGATCTTGCTTTTCAGCTGCAAAACTTTCACCTGAGATTCAAGAGAATTGTCCTTTTTAAGCTCCATAATATCATGAACCTCGTCCAGATTATCCAGCGCATTAAGAATCAGAATACTCTGATCGGAGAAATTGTTCTTCAGTTCTTCATTGGCTGCAAGAATAGAATCTGAATTGTACGACGGTAGTTTATTGGAATAATTATATTTAAAAGGTGCTTTGCAATAACTGTCTTTCAGGGTCAGGATATTCTGCCTGATGGCTTGGTTTTTCTTTGAAACACACGACGTAAGGATGCTTACACAAGCAAAAAGATAAAAAAACTTTTTCATTTTGTGTGGTGAGTTTTTGGTTCGTAGCTTTAGATAAGACTATGACTAAAATACACAAATAAAAAAAATTACCTGCAAAACAGGTAAATTTTAAGCTAATTTTAATCGGTAGTTATTTAATCTCCAGCAATTCCACTTCGAAAATTAGGGTACTGTTGGGGCCGATTTCTTTGCTGATCTGCTGATCTCCATATGCCAGGTGCGGCGGAATGATCAATCTCCATTTGCTACCTACGGGCATCAGCTGAAGCGCTTCCGTCCATCCTTTAATCACTTTATTCAGTGGAAACGAAGCCGGTGTTCCTCTTTTTACAGAGCTGTCGAACACTTTTCCTGTAATGGTGGTTCCATGGTAGTGACATTTTACGGTAGATCTCGGGCCCGGCTTTTCACCTTCGCCTTCGGTAATGATCTCGTACTGCAAACCGCTTGGCAGTTCAACAACGCTTTCTCTTTTTCCGTATTCTGCCATATATTCCTGACCGTCCTTCAGGTTCTTCTCTGCCTGTTCTTTTTTACGTTTAAATAACATATCTGCTACTCCCATATTGATATTTTTGACAAAGATAGGGTTTTACGGCTGGAAGATGGAAGCGGGATGCAGGAAGTTTTTTTCAGATAAATAATTAACCTAGCATTAGGTATGAAGATCTCATTTCAGAAAGTTCAGATATGTTTAATACTCTGTTAACAGCATTTCCGAAACTTGGCGTTATAATTGGATTTAAAAACTGATGCCAGATCCATTAAAATATAATAAGAAATTTGATAAGCTGACAGACGAAGAAAAACAACTCCTCGAGATCAACAAAAAAAGCATTGCTGATTTTGTAGAGCAGTCACCTTCCGTGAGTGATGTCGACCATGCCACCCGGAATGCCCACGCCAAGACGTACGCCGTTGCCAAAGGAGAATTTATCATTGATCAGAATATTCCTGAAAAACTTCAGCCCTTTTTTGATAAAGAAAAATATGACCTGAAGATCCGTTTTTCCAATGCCCATTTAAAAATCAATAAAGGTAAAAAAGACATTCCGGCGTACGGCTTTGCAGTAAAGATCAAGGACCAAAACGGAGATCTGCTGGCCAATTATCCTTTGGTCAACTTTCCTTTATTCCCAATTAATTCTGTAAGCACCTTTTTAAAGTTATTTACCTCTGTCAATCGTTTTTTCGTGAAAAAATGGAGTTCTTTTTCTTTGATCATGCAGATGATGAAAGTAATTCCTTCAACATTTACGGGTTCCTTTTTAAAAAATATCGTGAAGCTGTGGAGCAAGAGAAATGATTTTTTCCTTTCATTCGACTATTATTCAGTAGGGGCTTACCGGTTGGGAGAATATATGATGAAAATTAAGCTTAAGCCCATCTCTGTCGATAAACATTTCGGGAAAAGATTAAAAACAAAGGACGCCCTGAAAGCTTATTTAAATACCGATGACTTTGCAGCAGATGTGATGATCCAGCTTTGTTATAACCTGGAAGATCAACCCATCAATAAACTCAATGTCGAATGGAAAAATTCGCCTTATATAAAGATCGGGCAGATACGGATTAAAAAAAATAACCTGCTGGATCCGGAAACCTGCGAAAGTGAGCTGCTTTCCTTTAATCCTTTTGAAAGCAAAGTATTTTTCCATCCTGTCGGTAAGCTTCAGAAGCTTAGGGATGAAGCATACAAAGTATCGATGCAAACCCGTTTAAAAATCAATAAACTCCTTAAGTATAATAAATAATCAATACTCAAAAGCGATCAAATACCAGGACCATAATCCTGCAAAAGCAGAAATATGCCTAAGAAGTTTATTTTACTGAAGTAAGCTTTCAACCATGTGAAGTAAGCCATTATCCATGAAAAATTGACATTATCCTGATGAAGTAAGGTTTTATCCGGGTGAAGTAAGCTTTTTATTCATGCAAAATCGTCATTATCCTAGTGAAGTAAGGTTTTATCCGGGTGAAGTAAGCTTTTTATCCATGCAAAATCGTCATTATCCTAGTGAAGTAGACCTTTATCCTGGTGAAGTAAGCCTTTATCCATGCAAAAACGCTATTATCCATACGAATTAAACCATCAGCCGGGTGAAGTAGACCATCATCCATGTGAAGTAAGGAATAATTACTGAAAAATTGACATCATCCCGGCAATGTAAGCCATCAGCCATATAAATTAACCAAAATCAATATGAAAGTGAGCGTACCTCAACAGTAGAAGTTGTCCTCAAAGTTTGGATAGTCTTTATTTGTTATAACCACGAATTGATCTGCCAGTTAGGGTTTTAAATAATGATTTTATAGCACAGCACCATTCTAATTTGCTCCGGAGGAGCAATATCTGTGTAGATCGATATCAGCATATTGTACCAGAACTCCGGAGGAGTTCTATCTTATCATAGCACACCTACGGCGTGCTTGCGATATTCTGTTATTTTTTATACTACACAGATATTTCTCCTCCGGAGCATAAAAATTACTTGTTCAATTTTCAGGCGAAAAAAGAAAGGCTCTACGCAATGTAAAGCCTTTCTGTTTATGATAATTTTAAAAAATTACTCTTCTAGTTTTTCTTTCTCATACTCCTTTTTATCAGGGAAAATAAGTGAAAGAATCACAGAGATTACTAAAACTCCCCCAACGATTCCGAGGGAAACCGGGGATGGAATGTGAATCCACGGTGCGATAAGCATTTTCACCCCGATGAAAGACAGAATCACCGCTAGTCCGTAAGGCAGTTTGCTGAACATGTGGATGAAATTCGCCAGCAGGAAATACAAAGACCTTAATCCTAAAATCGCAAAAATATTTGAGGTATACAGGATAAACGGATCATTGGAGATCGCAAAGATGGCAGGAATGGAATCCACGGCAAAAAGGACATCGGTAAACTCGATAACCGCAACCACCACTAAAAGCGGCGTTGCCATTTTCATTCCGTTCTGAACGGTGAAGAATTTATCGCCTACATAGTTATCGGAAACTTTCCAGAATCTTTTAATTAATCTCGCCCCGGCGGTATTGCTGTAGTCTTCTTCATCGTCATCATCGCCGTCGCCCCAGGATTTGATCCCTGCGTACACGAGGAATATCCCGAAAAGAGCCATGACAATATTGATTTTCACAGGTTCCCCGAAGATATTCATTTCAGGAAGATAAGTAAGGTTAATTAATCCTACTCCCGCAAAAATAAAGATCGCCCTGAAGATCAGCGCCCCGATAATTCCCCAGAACAGCACTTTGTGGTGCAGGTATTTCGGAACTTTAAAGAACCCGAAAACCAGGATGAATACAAATAAATTATCCACCGAGAGCGCCTTCTCGATCCAGTAGGCCGCCTGATACTGGGTGAATTTTTCTACTGCCAGCGCATGGCTTTCCGGGCTTCCGTCTGTATTGAAAACCCAATACACCACTCCCGAAAATACCATCGACAGCGAGATCCATACGATTGACCAGATGGTAGCTTCTTTGGAAGAAACTTCATGACTTTTTTTGTTGAAAACCCCTAAATCCAGGAGCAGCATGATAACGACCGTTATCGCAAATCCCACCACCAGACCGGGATGAAGATCTAAAATACCTTGATGTTTGTCCACTTTTATATGTGCTTATGATACGATAAAAGCAATAGCTGTACGAGTACAAATATTGCCATTGGTTGATTGTAATTAGACAGGCTTTAGATTTTGGCTAAAGCCATCGGAAAAATCATTGATAAAAACGGGCTAAAGCCCGTTCCTGTTGATTTTAACCTATTACAAATATTGTTGTTTTACGGTTTCAATGGTTTCCTGGAGTTTTCTGTCTTTTGTAGGATCTCCGATGGCATTGAACTTCCACTCGCCGTTTCTTTTGTAGAAAACGCCCATTACCATGGCGACGTGGCCTTTGAAAGACGCATCGTTGGCAATGTCATATTTAGCAAAAACCTCTTTCACGTTGGTTGGGGTTCCTTCATAAATCCTGATCGACGCAAAAGGAATGGTACCGAAATCCTGGCCTTTATAGCTGTTCAGAACAAGGGCCACATGCTCCACATTAGCATCCAGGCTGCTGAAATCTACGGTAATCACCTCATTATCCAGGCCGTCGTTTCCGTTGATATCCCCTGTAAGATCATCACCGCTGTGTCTTACGGCACCGTTTTTTGATTTCAGGTTTCCGAAATAAATAACTTCGGTTGCATTTTTATTGGAATCGTACAGAATACAGCTTCCGTCAAGATCTACTGCTTCTCTGGTAACACCTCCGAAAAAACCTTTTTTCTCGATTGCCCCCCAGTTTATTCCTACACACGCTTGGGTAAGCGTAGTTCCGTTTTCCTTCGTAAGGTTGATTCGCTGACCTTTTTGTAAGTTAATAGCCATCTTTTTATGTTTGTTTTGTTATTTGTTGTGATTTATTTTAATTATTCAAATTTAAATTCAGCATGGCGCGGAGGATATTTGTTTCTTCATTGATGTCAAATATTCTGCTCATGATATCTGTATTTTCGAGATTTTTAATATAATCTTTCAGTACGCCGATGACCTTCTCCGGCAGTATCCTTTTCCGCTCGTTCATCTCATTTTCCAGCGCTTCGTTTTTATTTTTCAGCTGGCTGATGATGATGCCTTTATTGGATTCATTAGGCAAGATATTTAGTTTTTCGATTTTTTTAGGATCGGTTAAATACATTTTCCTGCCTTCCACATCAAAGATAAAATAATCATCGGTCTGAAAAATTTTGAAAAGCTCATATTCATTCCCCGAAACCGCATATCCGCAGATGAAGCGAACCTTAAAGTTCTGAATATTGAGTCTTCCCAGCAATTTTCTTTCAATCTGATAATCCTGATACAAATAAGCTGGAAAAGCTCCTGGCTTCAATAATTCCTCATCCACTTCAGACCGGTAGAATTCTGCTGCATATTTTTTATTAAAATACAGAACATCGTTCCAGTTGATCCGGAATTTGTTTTCCGTAAGATCCTGATACAGATTCTTCAGATGTTTGGAAAAAATACCGCTGTACATCTTCCGGTCGGTCTCGAAGCCGTCCAGCTGCTTTTCTTCAAAACCCGAAATATATTTGCTGTTGACATCAATCTCGTTGAGCACCGCCAGCATCTCAGTTTCCTTCTGCCTTTTTATTTTGGTTAAAAGCTCAATGAGGCTGTCGGTATACTGAAGGTGAAAAAGCTCGAGTTTACTGTAATCGAGTCCCTTATTTTCCTGAAAAAGATTGTGAATAATATCGGTCTTAATGTAGATCGAAATAATATCAACATTTTCAAAAAAATTCGCAAGAAGCTTAAGTTTCGTTATTCTTCTTTTGCTTTGGGACATTATGTTTACGGCATCCTCATTCACCTTTGTATCACTCTATTATCCTCTTACGTTTGCTTTTAGTTCGTGTTCTAAAGTCATCAGATCCTGATCCAGCTTTCTCCTTCCTTCGGCGCCCTGCTTCTGGATCTGTTTTACTTCGTTTAAGGTATTGATCAGTTTCGATGTTGTTTCTCTCAATGTTTCAATAGAAACCACCGTCTGTTCGTTGGCCCTTGCCACATTGATTGAATTCTGGCCAAGACGTTCAGCATTCTTCCTTAAAATTTCTTCTGTTGTGGAAGAAACCTTCTGCTGGATCTCAATATTCTGCTGCTGCCTGTACATGGCCACGGCTAGTGAAAGCTGGTTTTTCCAGAGTGGAAGTGTGGTAGTAAGAATCGTCTGTGCTTTTTCGGCAATCGAAACATTGTTATTCTGAACCAGTCTGATCTGTGGCAGCGACTGCATCATGATGAGGCGAACCACTTTAAGATCGGCCAGTCGACGGTCTAATCTTGCAATAAAATCTCTTTTATCGGCAATTTCATAATCCTGGTAATTCTGTGGCGCGGCCTCCATTGCAGCGAGTTCCGTTCCGGCTTTTTCCATTCTCAGGTTTCCGGCGATCACCAGCTCTTCGATTTGTTTGATAGCGGTGATGTTGCTTTCAAAAATCGTCTGTAAAACCGCGTTATCTTTCGTAGAGGTAATGATTCCTGCGTTTACCTTGTATGAAATCTGATCGATATTGTTGATGATCTTGTCATATTTTGCAAATAAATTCTCAATCTGCGTCATGACACTTTTCATGAAAGGCAATTTGCTTAAAAAGCTTTTGAACTTATTCTGGTTCAGCTCTTCTACATCGACGTAATTTAATTCCACCAATAAATTATTGATCAGCTCGCCTACTTCTCCCGAGTTGGATCTTCTTACATTTCCGAGGAAGCTGTCACTCTGGTTGGACAGTGTTCTCTGCAGATCGGCTCCGAAGTTTACGATGGATCCGGGATTCGTTTCATCGATGGAGTTGGCCAGACTTTCATATTTCTGACGGTCTTCGGATGGCAGCTGGGTAAGATTTACATTTCCTTCCCTGTCAACAAGCGGAGCGGGAGGCGTATTCTGTGGTGCCGTGTTGGGCGGTGGTGCCATCGGCGTAGGCTCAAACGTTTTTAGCGGTTCGATGGATCCCAGCGGATCTATATTTTGATTTTCCTGATTGTTCATGATCGGTTATTGATAGATTTCTACAAATTTTTCAAGGCCTTCTCTCTGTCCGGCTCCTACAGCTTCAAATTTCCATTCTCCGTTTCTGTTGTAGATCCTTCCGAATTCTACGGCAGTTTCGATAGAGAAATCTTCATCAAGTTCATATTTCAGAATCTCTTCATTCGTATCTGTATTGAAGATTCTGATAAAAGAATTTCTCACCTGCCCGAAGTTCTGTCTTCTGGCATCAGCTTCGTGGATGGTTACGACCACAGTGATCTCCTTTACGGCAGGATCTATTTTGGTAAGATCTATTTTGATCTGCTCGTCATCCCCGGAACCTTCTCCCGTAAGATTATCCCCTGTATGGATCACCGCTTTATCCGGAGATTCAAGGTTGTTATAAAAAATAAAGTGGTTGTCTGAAACCAGCTTTTTATTTTCACCTAATAAAAATAAAGAAGCATCCAGGTCAAAAGCCGTTCCTGTGGAGGTACTATTGGTGTCCCATCCTAAACCTACGGTAAATTTGGGTGCGTTTATATTTTCTCTCTGTCCTTTCTGTAAGTTAATAGCCATAATATAATTCGGTTTGTGTTAAAGTGTTTATATTGTTTTCGTATTCTTTTATTAAATGATAATTGTTGCTGATCGCCAGCTCCAGCAGATGTTCCATCTGTTCTTTTTTTACTTTAGACGTAAGATAGTCAAAATTACCTGAATCAAGGCCTAAAATATATTTTACGATCCTGGTATTGAACTGAAAACTTGGCTTTATCATCACTTCTGCGATATGTTCGACGTTTTTTACCGCATAGTAATTAAAATAATTTTCAATTTTCGGGTCAAGATCAAAATTCATCAGCTCGGCATAGTACATGAATAAAAAATCGGCTTCCACCTTATATTCGTCAAGAATTTTATTCACCGTAAACTCATGGCTTCCGGTAATTTTAATATCATCTATAAAAATACAAAGTTTTCCGCGAAGAAAATCTTTATCCAGATAATAAGTATCATTGGCGATCAGATTTTTACGGTCTTCAAAACTTAAATTCCCATAATCTGTCGTGTACGTGTGATTCCTGTTAATTTTTGAAAGAATACTTGATCTTTTTCCTTTCTGAAACAGATAAAAATCCAGATGTTTTTTAAAGTAAAAGCACAGAAAATTGGAGGCCGTAGGAATCGCCATGTAAGGACTTGGCAGCACGACGATCTCTCGATCCGTATCCAGAATATCTTCGTGTACAGAAATGAATCCTTCAAAAAGTTCCCTGGCAAATTTCTCGGCATACGACTTATCGCCATACTTGAAAAAGCTGTATTCGGCGGGCGAAAAAGTAAATTCATCTGCCGAATAAATGTGGTGTAAGCTGTACCTTTTGTTCATAATTATATTTTGTGTGTAAGTAAGTGTGCGTTGAACCCAAAATCCTTAGCGCCTTTATAATCGGCAATAGGATTATCTCCGACGTGTAAAACCTGATGCAGCGCGATCTCCTGACCGATTAGATTTTTAACCTCACGAAAGATCTGCGGATCCGGCTTTGAATAATTGATCTCATCGGAATAAATATGGAAATCGATGTAGCGGTCGAGGTCTTCACCGATCAGGAATTTCCTCATCGTTTTTCCTTTGATGAAACCTGTATTGCTGAGAATATTGATGGTCTTCCCCTGATTTTTAATTTCATCAAAAAACTGATGCAGATTTTCGAAAATCACGACCGGACGGTACTCCAGGAACAGATCTTCGCTTTTGCGGTAAAATTCGTTTAGCTGTTCTTTATTTACCTGTTTTAAATCTACCTGCAAAGCATTTAAGATCAGCAAATAGATCTCAAACGTATCTACATTGCCCCCGATCACTTCATTAATGGAATTGCAGAGATCATCATAGTATTTTACAACTTTTGTAACTTTATCAAGCGGCTTTCTGATATCAAAAAACGAGGCAAAGAGCTCAACTCTTTTTGCTTTAAATTCAGGGTGAGATTTTATTAAGGTAAGCCACAGATCGAAAGAAAAATGTAAATGACCGCGGATGTCTATATCTGTTTTCAAAATGGTTTAGTTAAAGTTTTGTTTAGCTCGTTTCTTGAAAAAGATTTTTAAATGGTAAAAAAAATATCAATTACATCCAAAGATAGAATTTTTAAATTAATGTATAAATGTAGTTTGATGTTTTAAGAAATTTTTATGATATTATTTAATTGAAATTTATTTTAACAGATCACTGATAAACTCTCTCTAATACAGAATAGCCGGATTTCACTTTATTGAATAGATTTCCATCTATAAATCTCAACTTCATTTAGCCGGTAACAACAAAAATAAACCCTCAAATCCTAAAACCCTAAAACCCTCAACCTCAACCCTACTTCTCCGGCATCACCCTATACGTCGGGTCCTCCTGTATATTAACATCGATAATGGCTTCCGCGTTTTTCAGCAGGGTACGGCAGTCTTCGCTCAGGTGTTTCAGGTGCAGTATTTTATTTTGCTGCGTGTATTTTTTAGACAATTTGTCTAAAGCATCGATGGCACTCATATCGACAATACGGCTTTCTTTGAAATCCACAACCACTTGCGCAGGATCACCGGCAGGATCAAATTTATCCATAAAAGCAGTGACAGAACCGAAAAATAACGGTCCGAAAATCTCATAATGCTTAATTCCTTTTTCGTCAGTATGCTTTCTGGCACGGATCCTTTTGGCATTATCCCAGGAAAAAACGAGAGCAGAGATTACCACACCCACAAGAACTGCCAGTGCCAGGTTATGTAAAATAATGGTGATTAACGCAACCGTAATTCCCACAAAAATGTCTGATTTCGGCATTTTATTGACAATCCGTATGGAAACCCACTGAAAGGTACTGATGGCAACCATCATCATCACCCCGACCAGCGCTGCCATGGGAATCTTTTCAATGAAAGGAGCACCTGCCAGAATGATGATCAAAATGGTGACAGACGCAATGATCCCGGAAAGTCTTGCTCTAGATCCAGCATTTAAATTGACCAGGGTCTGGGCCACCATCGCACAGCCGCCCATCCCACCGAAGAAACCGTTGGTGATATTGGCGAGTCCCTGCGCTACCGATTCCTTATTGGCATTTCCTTTTGTATTGGTAATCTCATCGACCATTGACAGGGTTAAAAGCGATTCTATTAAACCGACTCCCGCCATAATCAAAGCATAAGGAAAGATAATCTGTAATGTTTCTAATGAAAAAGGAATGCCCGGGATATGGAAACTGGGTAAGCTTCCACTGATACTGGCTATATCCGCGACCGTTTTGGTATTGATGTTAAACCCTAAAACGACGGCGAAAACTATCAAAATAGCCACTAAAGAAGCCGGAATCGCTTTTGTAATTTTCGGTAAAAAGTAAACCACAGCAATCGTTAAAGCTACCAATCCGGCCATGATATATAAAGATGTCCCCTGCAGCCAGCTGGTCACTCCGTTTGCATCTGTTATTTTGAACTGTTCTACCTGCGACATGAAAATAATGACTGCCAGGCCATTCAGAAAACCATACATGACCGGCTGTGGAATGAGTCTTACGAATTTCCCCCATTTGAAAATACCGACCAGCATCTGAAAAACACCTGCTAAAATTACGGTGTCAAAGAGATACTCTACGCCATGGGTTTTTATCAGGGCAATGAGGACCACAATGGTAGCGCCGGCACCTCCTGAAACCATTCCGGGGCGTCCTCCGAAAATGGCGGTTACCAATCCCATCATGAAGGCAGCATACAATCCAGTTAGAGGAGAAAGTCCGGCAAGAATCGCAAAAGAAAGCGACTCCGGGATCATGGTCATGGCAACCGTAAATCCTGCCAGCAGTTCATTTTTATAATTTATTTTTTTCGAGAAATCGAATAAAGCAATGGTATTTTTCATTTCGGGGGCAAAGGTAGTCAGTAGAACACTTCTTTCCAATTTTAAATATGAATGTTTCGATTTCAATTAAACGGTTCTTTACCGGTTATGAAATATATCTATCATCTGTTTTACCTAAAAAAATCAACGATTATCACTTTTGGAAAATCCGTTTTATAGATTTGTTAAATAAATTAATTTTTATGATTAGAGGATTATATGAAACCCATGTTCAGGTGAGCAACCTGGAAGAAGCGATACAATTTTACACCGAAGTTTTAGGCCTTGAACTGGCGCACAGAGATGAAACCCGCCCAATCGCGTTTTTGTGGATTGGTAAAAATAAAGAATCCATGCTGGGCTTGTGGGAGCAGAAAGAAAATTTACAGACGAGGCACTTCGCATTCACCGCAGATCAGGAAGATATACTGAATTATTCTGTAGAATTCCTGAAAAATAAAAACCTAAAGCCCTACAACTTCCTGAAAAACGGAACCGAAAAGCCGATGGTCTTTGCATGGATGCCCGCGCTGGCAATTTACTTTAATGATCCCGACGGCAATCAGCTGGAGTTTATTTCTGTGCTGGAAGGCGAAGGAAAACCTGAATGGGGCGTACTCTCTTATGAAGAATGGCTGGAGAAAAGCCTATAGATTTGATACAGGCGAGGCTGTCCAAAAAATTTGGGCAGCCTCTATAATGATGATTATTAGTTTTATTTCGCAAAAATCTCCTTTAGCTGAGAGACAATATTGCTGTTTCCGGACACGGTGATATCTCCGATCTTATCGGCTATTTTCTCCATATACTCCATTTCTTTCAGCTTCCAGAGAACTTCATTTTCTTCCATCAGCTTGGAAGTATTCAGGAGACTTCTTGTGGAAGCCGTTTCTTCACGCCTCATGATGCTGTTGGCCTGTGCTTTCTTCTCAGCGATCAGCACCTGGTTCATGATTTCCTTCATTTCCCCGGTCAGGATCACATCACGGATTCCCGCATCGGAAACGTTCAGCCCAAGGCTTTCTCCTTTGTTTCCGAGGTTGTCTAGGATTTCTTTTCCTACCGTATCTTTTTTCAGCAAAAGCTCATCCAGTGTCAGGGCGCCCACGAATTCACGTAAAGCCAGCTGCATCAGAATATACAATTGCTTATCATATTCCTTGTTCTCCGTCATCGCTTTCACGATGTTTTCCACCTGGTAACGGACATAGAAGTTAATTCTGAGCATCGCTTTATCCTTTGTAAGCAACTCCTGGCCGGCAATTTCCATTTGCTGCATTCTTGTATCGATGGCTTTTACCTCAATAGAAGTCTCATTGTTCCAGAAGTAGCAGGTTCCGGCTTCCAGAACTTTTGACAGCTTTCCGTCAATAATCAAAAGGCCTTTATACTGGTTGACGACCACAAATTTTCTCACAAAACCTTTCAGCTTTGCGTGTTCCAGAATCGTTTTGGAAACAGATTCCGTAATTTCCACTTTCGTTACATCAATTTTTTGGAATTCCCTGTTGAAAATACCTTTCCAGAAGGCATATTGTCCAACATTCAGGACTTCTTTAAAAATTCCGTTTTCGTACATCAGGACAATTTCACCGTCTTTTACTTCGATCACTTCCAGCATCGATTTCAGGCCTTCGTTCTTTAGCAAAAGGCTAAGATCATGATTGGGCGTAAACAAAAGCTTCATATCGAAAATTTTGACGGATTTATTCCCGAAAATCCAGTAACTTCCTTCTTTCAGGATATCGATCAGGTTTCCGTTCCTGAACACAAGAGCTCTTTCATACGCTTTAATTTGTACATTTTTTATCATGGCTTTTATATTTAATCGTTATTATTTCAGTTTAAAAAAAGGAAAATCCGTGATTTCTTCTTCCAAAAACGGCGGAAGAAAAAATATTTCAGAAAATCCATTGATTCGGAACTTATTTTCCAGTGTATTTCCAAACGTTCAGATTTTGGGCGTGTCCCTTGCCGCTGCATGACCAGCCGCCCGGATCGCTACGTTCACTGCTATCTTTTTTGCGGACAAAAAAGGATATCCGTTACCATCGCTCACGCAGAAAACCATCCTTTTCAGAAATGGGACTGAAAGCGATACATTCTTCAGTGCAATTTCAGTTTCAGAAAACATCTTTTCTTACAGGCTTTTTCAGAATGTTGATCCAACAACTGAAAAGATCCCGGATCTTTCCCTGATTGAACATTTTTGATGAGAACATTCAAACTCCCGAAAAATAGATTTTGAGTCTATTTCAAATTAACCTACAACCGTAATGTAGTGCGTATACCATTTGCGCCATACCAATCGACTTGGCAGTGGGACTCGAACCCACAATAAAAAAAGCTATTACTCTAACCGGACTGAGTTATATTCCCCCGAAGGAAATAGGAGGATTCGAACCCCCGACCCATAGCGCATGGTAGAAGTTTTTTGGAAAACTCCCCAAACCTTCAGATCAAGCTGAACAGAACCAACTGATGTTTCTCAACAAGTTCTTCTGCAATGGTGCCGTAAACCGAAGCACTCAACAAGACCTGCCTGATATTTTGACTAAAATTTATTTTTCAAAACTTCAGTATTGTTTCATTTTGATGGTACAAAGTAAAACATGAATTGCGCAACCTTTTTGCGTTGTAAAAATAATTTACAAAAAAATACAATTCTGCTTTACATCATCCATTTAGATTTACATTGGCAGATTGCTACACTATTATATATCAAATTGTTACACTGCTACATTATTACATTCTTACATTTGTTTCAAACACCAATGAAGAATCTTCGCAATGTTCTTCGCATCATCTACCCCGCGGTGATGAGTGCCTTCCAGTGTAAGGTTGAGTTCGTCTAAAGCCCTTGCCATCCCTACACTTTTCCTTACAGTCGGGTGCAATTCGCCGAATAATGTTTTGACGTTGATATGGTCGTCGCTCAAAGGATAATCGGTTTTAAATCGTCTCGCCTGATTCCGGAGCATATTCAGATCATAGTTTCCGTAACTTGCCCAGGTGAGGTTTTCAGCATCATATTCAGCTCTCAGTATATCCAGAGCATCTTCCAATAAAATGCCTTCATCATCCAGCATTTGCTGTGTAATGGAAGTGAGCTCCGTACAAAACGGACTTACTTTTGAGAATTGAGGCTTCACGAGAATGCCTTCATTCTGTGAGATCTTTCCGGTCCGGGCATCCATAAGGCATACCCCGATTTCAATGATCTCGCTTTCCTGACCTCTCGGCGGCCGGTCGTCCCAGCACGTCGCTTCAAGGTCTATGATTAATATCGTTTCTGTTGTTTTCATTTGTCTAAAATTTTAAGGTTTGGAAGTCGGGTGATGAAAACAGGAAGTTTTTACAGTTCCGGCCTCGATCTCCGTCTTCTCTTTATTTAATTTCTCGGGCCAAACGGCGGTGTCCATTTTTTCTTTTTCATTATTTCTTTTACTTCTTCGTAGGAAACAGGATAGAAATTATGGCAATCCACACCTACATCGAAACTCAACGCCGTTTCATCATCGGGTAAAGTACCGTGAGAATGCCCGTAAAGTTGCCATATTCCGCGATGCGAACCATTCCAGGTTCTCATTGCGTAATGAAAAAGAATTATTTTTTGTTTGCCGTTGCTGTTTTCGGGCTCATCAATCCTTAATTCATGGTAATCTCTTATGGATTCGAATCTTTTAGGATAGGTTAAGGCCGCACCTTCATGATTTCCTTTTATCAGATGGATATTTCCGTTGAGGCGATCCAGGACTTCTTTTGTAAAATCCGGTTTGCCCAAGCTCACGTCGCCCAAATGGTAGACCGTATCATTTAACCCGACTTTCTCGTTCCATCTTTTGATAAGTTCTTCATTCATCTGATCCAGAGATTCAAAAGCCCTTTCTGAGAATTTTATAATATTTTCGTGACCAAAATGATGGTCTGCAGTAAAAAATATATTAGGTTTCATTTTTTGTTTATTTAATGTTTTTGAAATTTTTTAAAAGACTTTCAATATTTTCCTTTCCGACAGGATTCATCGAGTGCGAATAGAATTCCGGTAAATCTAAGTCGTTATCCATACAATGTTCTACCAACCATTTTGCACAATCATAACCTGTTTTTTCAATAAATCCCTCAGAATCTGATTCCAGGTAGTGTTTATCCGCGAGATCATGGTCGAAAGAGATCATTTCCGGAAGTCCATATTCCAAAATCCTGTTGATAAATTGTTCGTAATTCCGAACGATATGCCAGTCTTTTCTAAGATAAATAGCCTGTTTTGTGTAATGATAAGCTTCAATGGGATATCTTATATCGTCGAGAAACAGTAATCTTTTGGTTGTTTCCATGGTTGATTATAGATTAATTTAAATAAGAATATAACATTTCATCCTGTTAAAAACTTCCAGCTTCCCTCATCCATCACCCCACTTTTACACCATCATATCCGCACAATTGGAGCTTGCGAAAGCAAAAGGTTTTGCTTTAAAGACATATCCCATTCCCAGAATGTATCCCATCGCATCTTTCAGGGCGACATTTGATTTGTAATCAGGATCTGTATTGATATCCGCATGCACCTCCATTTCTATACCGTACGCATCCAGTACAGGACAGATCGCATACGCAATTTCTACGGATTTGTTGACCTCGTTCAGCATTCGCTCTTTGATGCTGATGGTCTGTAATTCTCTTTGTTTTCTGATAAAGGTAAACGCTCCTTTTCCTTCGCGGATAAAGACAACTGCCGTCGCATAATTAATCGCTTCACCGTACACGTGTGAATCTGAGCCCACACAGACCTTGAGCCGGTGGCCATTAGCCAGTTCGCGGATGATGGCTTCTTCTACCAGCTGTGTGATAGAATTCCGGAAAACTTTTCCTGTCATATTCTGCCATAGTTGTTGTTGCGTTTCCATTTTTTCTACATGTTTTTGTTTTGTTTAAATTTTATCAATTATTACTTGAAAAGTGAATTATCAATTCGCCTTGCCTGCCAATTTTTAATTCATCCACCATTAAAATATACGATTTAGCATTCACTTCTTTGCTGATTCATCAGGACTTGAACCTGAACAACAAGAGTCAAAGTCTTGTGTGCTACCTATTACACCATGAATCAATTTTTGAGTTATTATTACTCTACTGTTGAAGAAAATAAAGCCTGTCTTAATTTTTGGTTTGATATAAGAACTTCTGCGCCCGACAGGCCTTTTCTTTTCTCCGGAACTAATCTCATTTTAGTTATTTGAGATGGTTATGGGAGTCAAACCCACTCAGCTTACGCAACGGTTTTGCAGACCGCCCCGACTCTTCCACTTCGGCGAACCATCATTTTTATGAATTATCAGCAATGGGTCATGTAATCTTTACCTGTTTTTTAAATTTAAAATAAAGCCTGTCTTATTTTTGATATAAAGAACGTCTGCGCTTGGACAGGCTTATTTTCACTAAAAAATTATTATAATATTACTTTGCTTGTATTTCATTTTTTGCTTTTTGAGTAGGAAAAGCCGGTCTGTAATTCCTGTGTTTTTTTTGGCTTAAAGATCGTCTGCGCTCGACAGGCTTTACCTTTCTCTTGAAACAATTATTTTATTTGAATGATGAATCAATCGCTATGCTCAGCAAGTTTAAAATTCACTGGCGAAGCAAAATTCACCATTGACCATTCACATTCTTAGTAATTTCGGAAGGATTCGAACCTTCAACCTTCGGCTTATGAAACCGATACTCTAACCCATTGAGCTACGAAATCGTTTTTTTAAATAAGATTCACTTTAAAAATCCTTTCCGAGAGACAGTCGGATCAGAAATTTTCCGTGAATCTTGCGGTCTACACAGGAATCGAACCTGCAGTTCCCGAGAGACAGTCGGGAAGGTTGCCATTAACTCAATAGACCTTTTTTTTTGTGAATAGTCAATGGTCAATTCGCTTTCGCTTGTCAATTTTAATTCACCATTGACCATTCACATTTTTGTAATCCCAGAAAGATTCGAACTTTCAACCCCCGGTTTAAAAGACCGGTGCTCTAACCATTTGAGCTATAAGATTGTTGATGTTGTGAATAGTCAATGAGCAATCCGCTTTGCTTGTCAATTTTTAAATTCAATTGTGAAACAAATTCACTATTGACCATTCACATTTTGGGGTATCTCCGGGAATCGAACCCTATTCTCCGGTGCCACAAACCGGCGCTTTACCAATAAGCTAGAGAAACCATAAAAAAAGCGCCTCTTTTCGGGAGGCGCTCATTATTTTGCGTATAAGTCATTAGCCGACCTACGTATATAAGCACCTTTTATTAAAGAATTCATGATCTAAAACACATACACAAGATAATCCCATCGGCTGCTGGCCGTGTAGCGGTGAATACTTATGGAATATGTTTTTAAATTGTTTCATTGTATATTCTTTTTTTAATAAAGTTTTTGAAATCTGAATACCTGTCGCATTCAATTTTCGGTTGCAAAGTAAATATGATTTTTTTTAACTCACAAATTTATTTTTAATTTAAGATACTGATAATCAATTAATTAAATCAAATATTTAAAATAGAAAACCCCTGTCCGCAATATTTTGCAGATGCCTTACTACCTAAATGACTGTCTCTCATCGGGTTACTGATCACGCTTTATTTTATTATTAATTATTCATTTGTTATTAAAAAATGTTCACTTTTATGGTTATTTTTTTTCGTTCTAAATAATTTCTGCCATAAAAACACAAAAAACGCCCCGACAATCGAGGCGTTTCTGCTATATTTTGATTTAATTTTTACGAGATTATTGTAAATATTTTTCAAAGTAAGCCCATTTCGCCTCATACGATATCATCCATTCATGCCCAAACGATCCCTTTCCTGTAGGGTGATCGCATAGATTTAAACTGATATGTGCTCTTTGTATTGTCATAATTTTGTTGTCGCAAAGATAAATCTTTTTTTGAAGCGGGAGAATTAGTTATTGATGGTGAGTATCAAAATCAGATGGTTCAGAGTCGGCAAAGCTACAGGTTTTTTTAAATTTCCAAATTAGCCAATTTTCAAATTAATCAATTTCTGAACATCTTATTCCTCCCCATTTTATACCTCGAAATATCTTTCAAAATCACCTCATCTTCCGGATTGAAATGCTTCAGTTCATTCACTATTTCCGAACGCGTCTTTACTTTTTCGGCGATGATTTCGTACGCTATCTCTCTTGTGGGAGCCTGAAGTTCGTGATCCTTTTTAAATTCATGCTTCATCGCTTCCAAATAAATGATTTTTTTGTCCGAAGGCGTTTGGCGAAAAATGTGCTGAATTTCCTGTCCGAGCTTTTTAACATCAGAAATATGAGAGAAATACTGTTGCAGACAGTTGAGCGGATCATGATTTTCTTCCCAGCCTTTAAGAAGAACGATCTGGGCCTCATCGGGCATGTCCATTTTATAGCGGTATATCTTTGAGGCATTCACAATCTGGAAACTCGCCAGATAATCGTCCGCCACCATCTGATAAAACAGCAAAGCATTTTCCTGGTCATCCAGGATTTTATACAGGTCTCCTACTTTTTCCTTCTGCTGCAGTTCCTTGTACAGGGTGATGGCTTTATCATATTGTTTTGCCTGGACGTAGCAATGGGCGGCATCAGATTTACTGTTCAGTTTTTTGAGATAAACTGCTGCCGCTTCGTTGTAAAACCCTCCCAGTTCCAGTGTTTTGGCAGCCCTGTAATCGTCTTTGAGCAAATTCATATAGACGATGGCTGCTTTTTTATATTCGTTATTCAGGATGTGTTTATCAGCAATATCTTCATAGATATTTCTCAACCGGTCAAATAATGCTGAATCCAGTGACATTCCGCCACCGCCACGCTTTTTTCCGGCTGGAGAAACCGGAGGATCTTTCTCTTTATTCTGCAGTATAACAATTAAAATCACAGCAATGCAGGCAAAGAATATGAATTTGAATATGCTCATCGTCGCATCCTCCAACGCTTCCCGGGACCATTGCGCAACCATGGCAATGATCTTAAAAGCCACAAGTATAAAAAAGGCGACCAGGAACTTTTCTAAAAACTTTGTTTTCCTCATTTTTTTCCTGATTTTAGAATGTCCATATCTTCACTGAATAATCTGTATAGAAGTACAATAACGCCGATGATCATTAACCATACCAGCCAATTGTAGCCGAAAGTCTGGATCAACGGATAGAAAATATACAGCAATGCGGCCGCCAGTAAAGCAATCAGAATCATCTTAATTCCTTCAGAAACATAATCTCCACCCATATACAATGGTTTTTTCCTGACAAAATAAGAATATCCGGCCACCAATCCGATCATGGCCAGGATCATCCAGGTAATCTCTGATACGGAAGTGGGCTTTTCCTCGGCCGCTTTCGGCTCTGTGTCAAAAGCTTTTGTCCCTGAATCATTATGAAAGACAACCATTGGGTCAGTTGTGCCTGATGTTCCGTAAATTCTGGATAACGAATCATAGATCGTCCTTCTTCTCATCTCCAGGATATCATCAGCCATAAGTTTCTGAGAGACTTTTGACATCGTGTTTTCCGGATCTTTCCTTATCGAATCGAGAATTTTCGTATGGTACCCTTCTGTTTTAAGCTTTACCAGATCTTCTGTTTTTTTAAGGTAAATATTCTTCAGCGAATCTCTTGATTTTTTTTCTTTCAGGCGGTAATCTTCGATTTTCCACAAGATAACATCACCCTCACCATTCACCTCATCATATTTCCTGATCAGCTGTCTCCTTTCTTGTCCGTACAGAGAATCGATCACCATATCAATTTTGGTAACTCCGGATTCAAAAGCAAGCTTGTTTTCAGGTGCTGCCTCAACTGGATAATGATTGTAAAGATCTGTTGAAACCTGAGAGACTGCAGGTTCTTCAGGATTGTTTTTCTTTGAGTCTATGACAAAAATAATCATGGCAACCAGCACTATAAACCCGATTAACACTTTCCATGAATGTTTCGATCTTTCAGAGCTGTCCGGCAACTGCTTATCTTGTTTGATGGGGTCGCCGCCCATCCCGAATTTGCCGAAATCAAAGTTAAAATCTCCGAAGCCGCCTCTAGACGTACTGTGAATATCCAGCGGAACGCCGAAATAAACCGCCCTTTCAGGATATTTGGTGATATAAGCGATGTACTTTTCAATTTCTTCCAGATTTCCGGCCTTTACTTTTTCCAGGTCAAAAGGAAGGTTTTTCATCCATTCTTCATCCGTCTGGGGATTCATCAGCTCTTCCAGCAGATCGTCGTCATTCATATTTACCTGAAAACTCCGTATTTTCTGCGGAATGTTTATCCCGTTCAGCGGTTTCCTGACACGGGCTTCTTTTTCGGGCGTGTCCTGTAAAACAGCGATCCAGTCGATTTCTTCTTTCAGCCGGACAAGACCGAAATCAGGATGCATGATTACATATTGGACGTCCTGATTTTTCCAGTCATCGGAAACGATCCTTGGGTAAAAGTCGGTGTTTTCAGGGATGAACAATTGTCGGTTGAAACACTGAAAATATCTGTGCGGCCCGATATCAGCGGGAGCATGATGATGAAAGACCAGCAGGCATCCGTACAAAATGTTCGGTTCATGCGAAGGAATGGCGAATGTCTGTACCGAATGGAGATCAATATCCAACAGATCCATTTCCCGGAGCCACACCAACGGAGAGGCACTCCTGATCAGAACTCCTGTCCTGGGATAATTGTTTTTCGGAAAAGGTTTAATCTTCAGTTCCATATTCCAGTATTTGATCGATAAATCTTTTCAGGTAATCGTCGTACATTCCCTGCATTTCTTTTACTTTAAGCAACGTATGCTGTGGCAGATAATATTCTGACCCTCCGAATTCCGTATCCGAAGCCAAAGCGGCGGCACGATGCTCCAGGGCAGGCATATAAAACACCGGAATATCGGCATTAATACTTTTGAAGGTGATCATCCCCCGGGGATCCGTGATAATTTCACTTCCTTCAGAAAAGATAAATTTATTTTTAGTCTGGCTTGCCTGTAGGGTCACCGGTAATTTATTTCTCATAAGATAAAGCGTGCCTCCATAGTTTTTCAGCTCACTTTTAGAGAAAACGAGGTTATGGTCACTGTTGATTCCGACTAAAGTAAAATTACTAAATATCTTAAATTTATTAAACTTCAGCTTTTCCAGTTCATTCTGTACTTTTGTTGTGTTTTTAGCGATTTCGGCGTCATTGCGGACCAATTCTATGGAAACTTCTCCTTCCACAGTCAGCGCGAAGATTTCTTCCAATCGCTCTTCGTGCAGGTAAAAATGTTTATCAAAATAGACCAGTTGCACATCGAGGGGAATCTCAAATCCGGCGACATTCAGCTCCGAATATTCTTTCGTATGGATATTGAGTTTTGAAATCAGTTTCTTAGCGGGCTGGTACTGGCACAAAATAAACTGCTGCTGCTTATTCTTTGCCAGAGCAAATTGACCCTGATCTTTAACGGATATATTTTCGTACAGGACTTCGCACCCGCGATGTGTCCAGTAGTCTACATAATACCCTTTGTTATAATAATTATCGGTGAGATGTGTTCTGAGCAATTGCTTTTTACTGCTCAAAATAAAGAACTCACCTTCATAAAGAAAGGCAGCGATCTGCTTTTTCGGAGCCGGGAAGAGCAGCGGATAATTTTTAGGGACATCAGTTTTTATGCCCGGATCCGCATTACCTGTATTTTTTCTTTTCTTTGAAGGGGGATTAGACCACAACTCCTTCAGCGGAAGGATTATTTTCTGGATATGTTTCCTGATTCCTTTCTGATGTTTAAAGAAATTCAGCTCACCGGTTGCGGAAGTCGTCACCAGAAACCTTAGGCGATCACGGTTTTCATGAATAACTTTCCGCAGGTTAAGATTTTTTAAATTTTCTTCATGGGTGATGAAAAAGACTTCCAGATCTTTTCCGCTATGCTCTTCTGTAAAAAACTTTTCCAACGATTTTGAAACATCCAGCACGGGGCTTACAAAATTCAGGTTATCGATAACCTCTTCAACATTGTTCAAGGATAATGGAACGGTATGTTCTCCGAGGGCAAAAACTTTACATTCGGAATGTGCTTTCGGATGCTTGATGACGGCGATGGCAGAGGCAAAGGCCAAAACTTTCGGGGTTCCCCAGTTTTTCAGCGAAGTATCAATCAGAATGATCCGTTCAAAAATATTTTCTTCGGGTGGAATTTCCCGCTGAATATACAACGATTCGTTGTTGGCCACGCGGTTCATGAAAACCTCATCATCATGGGCAAATTCCGACAGCAGCATTCTGTGGAACTCACCTTTGTTCGTCATGTCGGAAATTCCGCCTATGGGTTGCTCTCCGGGTGAAAGATGGCGCATCGGGATCTTCAGTCCGCTCCAGATTCTTTTGATGAGGCTTCCCACCTGAAATGTTTTCGGCTCTTCCACCAGCTGCTCAATAAATTCCATACCGGTTTCAATGGTCGTTTCCTCTTCCATGACTTCTTCATTCAGTTCCGGAAGACCAAACTCGTCTTTCATGGCATTGATGATTGACTCTGTCGTTGGAAAATCGTTATAAAGATAAGCGAGCGTTTCAATATCATTTTTGAAAACCGTTGCATTCAGCTCTTCTTTTCGGGCAAATTCACCGATAGCATGAGGTTTCCGTTCAAATTTCCGGATCACCGCTTCGGAATATTCCGGCGACATGCGGATGTGGGCATAACCGAAAATAGTCCTTAACAGAATAATTTTATTGGTGGATTTCTTTAATGAATTCCCGAGATGCATCAAATTCTTTAAAAAGCTTTGCGCTTCATAGATATCATTCTCCATATCTGTTCCCGGAAATGCATTTTTGTATTTTCTGATATAGAAAAATATCCCATCCATGTTTAAATGTCCGTCCTGGATCGCATAGAGCACCAGCAACAATGAACCGAACGGCGGCAGTCCCTGTTCTTTTAATTCTTTGAGAACACCCATGACATAGGCCCTGTACGCAAGAGGCCCTACATTCGGAACGGAAATAAGGTTGTTCTGGTGATATCCTGAATCATCGTGAACATCCTCGTCGGTCGTCCACTCCCAGAAATAATTCTCGTAAGACCGGAAATATTCTCTTACATCCATTCTTTTGCTTTTTCGGTGAGACGGAACGAACTTACGGACAACTTCCTGAAAGTGGTTTTAAAAAGAGACAAATAACTGCCGTCTTCATGCCACAAGAGCCATTTGTCCAGATTTGCATTATATTTTTTTTGCAGTAAAGTGCTGAGATTTTTAAATTCAAAGTCGAAGCCTGCGGGTAAAAGATGGCCGTCCTTTTCCCAGTAGGTTTTTCCCGGGAATCCCAGCAAAGGTGTTCCCAGAAACAAGGCATGATCATCAATAACGACCCAGTCGAGCTTTTCCAGCTTGAATTTAGGGGATGCAATCAGGCTTTCTTTGATCTCATTCATGGAACTTAATAAAGCAACGGCAGGCTGTTCATCTTCTCCGGTTTTTAATTTCACCTCAACTTTTTCCTCAATTCCGAAAAAATTGTTGTTGGAAATGGGAAAGGTAAGCCTTAAAGCTTTATCGACAGGAGTCCAAAGCAGGGCTGTTTTCATTTTCTTACTGGGCACCAAAGCATTTTTACGGAATAACAATGCGTCCCGCAGTTCGTACAGCAGAAAGTTCGGCAGCTGCTGAATGTCCGGTGAAGCAGCCTGTTCGGCCGTAAAGCCTTTCAGCCAAATCATTTCGTCATCCAATGCGATCTGAATATTGCTCCAGTCGCGGATTGCGCCCAGATATTCTTCATCCGCGCGTGGAATTTCAGCGTAGAATTCTTTTATATGCTCTGAAGGATTTTTTGCCATAGACTTTCAATTTCCTGTTGAATGTATTGTTTTTGTTCAGGATTTCTGATCCAGTCGCAACGGGTCTGGAGGTATCTCAGTTTGTCTTTGATTACATTTTGTTCTTCAAAGCTCAGTGTTCCGCTGTTCCATTTCTCCACGAGGATTTTTACATCTTTCATTACTTCTTCAGGATCCGGCGTTTTATTCTGCCGGGCCTGGGGATGGGATTTGGGATCGTCATCTTTCTCGATGGTGCGGTTGATGATGCCTTCCAGGATCTCGATCTGCTCTTCCGTATCCCAGATATGCTTCAGGACCCAGAGATCGGAGACGATCGCTTCGTTTCTTCCGCAGATCAGGGCACTTGCCGCTATAAGATTCTGCATCTTTACGGCTCTACGGTCGGATATGGCAATTCCCGTATTCCGGAGGCTGATAATGGTATTCAGGTACACTTCGTAAACAGGCTTTAAATCGACGGTTTTACAAAGATTTTGAAGCTCCTTTATCTCATGCGAAAGGATTTCCGGGATTTCCGTTTCCGTATTGTTTTCGAGCTTTCTTCCGGCCAGAAGGACCTGGTGAAGAAGGTCAGGATGTACATAATCGACATTGATCCGGATCAGGAAGCGGTCGAAAAGAGCGTTCAGTGCTTCGTCTTCAGGAAGAACATTGCTTGCTCCCACGAACATCAGTGCGGGAAGATGCCTGGTTTCTTTTCCTCTTTTAAAGATCTTTTCATTTAAAGCCATGAGAAGGGAGTTCAGAATGGCAGAATTGGCATTGAAAATTTCATCAAGAAAAACCAGGGACGCTTCAGGCATCATGCCTTCGGTATTGGTGAGCAGCTCTCCTTCTTTTAATTTCCGGATATCGAAAGGTCCGAAGATCTCATTCGGCTCGGTAAAACGGGTCAGGAGATATTCAAAGTTTTTCCCGTCTTTTACGGTGTTGGCCAGAGTTCTGACCATGGCAGATTTGGCGGTTCCGGGAGGACCGTACAGAAAGGCATTTTCTCTTGCCAGCAGACAGATTCCCAACAGATCGATGACGTCATCTTTTCCGACGAAAGTATCTTTTACATACGTGAGAACCCGGTTTAATTTTTCTATATTCTGAGTCATTGATTATTATATTTTATCTATTATAAGAAATCTTGTCTGACGTAACGCAATCAAAACGCAAAGAAAAACAAAGAATTGATTTTAACTGCTTAAAACAAGGCAAACAAAAGCGTTTCACTTATTTTCGAAATACAAGGATTCAAAATCCGCAAGCGTTTTTTATTATACTTTAATGGTTTATTATTTTTAATTCTCTCCAAAATATATCTTTATGTAAGCCAAATTCTGCGGTCAGCAGCTGATTGATGAATGGAATTTCGGCCAAGGCATAGGCTTTTCTTTCGAATATTCTTTCAAGGTAAAGTTTCCGGTAGGTGCTGTCGCTGAGTTCTTTTTCCCAGTCGACGTGTCCCAGTTCGATATCATATCCTACCGCGGAATAATGGAAGTCTGTGAGAATATTTTCCAGAAGACCGATCAGCGGATCTTCGGGGTCTGCATTTTTCAGGGCCAGAATGACCTGCGGTAAGAACCTCAACGACAGATCTGCGGACAGAAGGGCCGAAACCTCTTTTTTCCCCTTAAAAGCATGAATGAAACGGTTCAGATCTTTTGCCGTATTTTCCCGCACCAGGTAAAGCTGCGCGCTGTGATAGAGCACTTTCGCGGCCCAGACTGCGGCTTCTTTATGATAGCTGACGGTATCCGACAAAAACTCCAGCCTTTCATTTTCAAATTCGGTTTCAAGATAGTGGGCAGCGTCTTTCTCCTCCTTCGAAGAAATTTCCTGAAGATCGGTGAAAATCGTGATGCATTCTTCCTGTCGAAGCAGAAATAAAGTGTCGGGAAACGGCGATTGGGCTTTCATGATGTAACAAAAATAGAATTATTTCTCTGAGAATAAAATTTTTCAGGGCCGATTTGGTATCTAATCCGGGTTCCTGATAAACATTTTGTTCAAATTATAAAGAAATCCATCGGCAGGACTTCAGCACTACTCCAAAAATAATGGGCATTAACCTGAGTTCGGATAAGTTTATATAAAACGCAAAGCTAAACAAAGTATTAATCGCCTGACTCTTAAAAATTTAATTGAAAAAGTCATTTTTTTATGCTCCGTAGGAGCAGTATCTGTGTAGTATAAAGAAACAATGGAATATCGCAAGAAGGCCATAGGCGTGATATGATAAGATAGAACTCCTACGGAGTTCCGGTAAAAGATGCAGATATTGATCTACACAGATATTGCTCCGAAGGAGCAAATCCTAAGCTGTGCTGTAAAATCATTATTTAAATCATAAAAAGTCGTGGTGATTACTGAAAAGGACTATCCAAACTTTCCGGCTTTTTGATAAACGGACACTCTCCCATAAAGTGTTTAACTTAAAAGCGTTTCAAAAATTAAAGATTTCTTTGTTTCTCTTTGCGATAAAATAACTTTATTTTGAAAATCAATCATTAAAATATCTCTTATCCCGAACTCAGGTGCCATTATACAGGTTTTCGTCTCTGCTTACCATAAGTTTAGGCTAAAGCCATTCGCCGTTACCTCTTGTAAAATGGGCTAAAGCCCATTCCTATTGATTCACCAAGCTTATGTTAGGCGGATCGAGGTTTAGTTTTTAATAAAAAAAGAGCTTTACAATGCGTAAAGCCCTTTTTTTGATTATAAATACGATTATTTTTTACAGACTCTTTAAAGCAGATTCCAACGCCAGCTCCATCATAGGTTTCAGGGCTCTTTCTCTTTCGTCGGCAGAAATCTTTTCGTGGGTCGGGATAATGTCGGTCACGGTAAGAACGGTAGCTGCATTTTTTCCTAAATGTTTCGCATTGGCAAACAATCCGAATGCTTCCATTTCCACTGCCGGACAGTTGTACTTTGTCGCGATGGCCGGTACCGAAGGATCTTTCCTGTAGAAAATATCGCTGCTGTGAACATTGATGGCTTTTGTTTTCAGCGAAAGTTCTTCGGCCGTTTTATTGATGGTTTCATAAATATTTCCCTGGTGGGAAAGAATTTCATCTTCTATTTCCCAGGCATACTTAGCATAGGTGCTTTCACTGGCTGCCTGTTCAACATTCAGGATATCAAAAAGCTGAAGGTCGGTACTGTAAGCGCCGCAGGTTCCTATCCTGATGATCGTATCCACCTCATATTCCGTGAAGAGCTCGAAGGAATAGATCCCGATGCTCGGGAAACCCATTCCGCTGGCCCCAACGGTGATTTCTTTTCCTTTATACAATCCTGTATAATAAAAAATACCTCTCGTTTTACTTACCAGTTCGGCATTTTCCAGATATTTTTCGGCGATAAACTGTGCACGAAGCGGATCTCCCGGCTGCAATACGACTTTGGCAATTTCTCCTTTGCCCGCGCTGATGTGAATGCTCATAATGTAATTTTCTGTGGGGCAAAGATAACAAGAAAATATTTTTCGGGGCTTCGGAAAGCGAGACTTTTAACCTTTAAACATTAAGAATTTAAGGAGCTTAAGAAACTTAATTACTTAATGTTGAAATTTAAGAATAAACAAAGTTTATTGGGGTAAGCGAATTAAGCATAATGATTCCTCTTTGTTGTGAAGATGACTCCCGCAGATTGAGCGGATTGTGCAGATTTTTTTATTAGGATCTGCGTAATCACCATAATCTGCGGGAGAAT
>NZ_JBWGXE010000005.1:0-185557 GCF_056333165.1 Chryseobacterium endophyticum | reverse complement strand
ATTTTTTAGTGGTTTCGGATTGACTTTTATCGGAATCGGTGATGGTATGAAAATGCTCCCGCAGATTGAGCGGATTGTGCAGATTTTTTTCATTAAGATCTGCGTAATTACCAAGATCTGCGGGAGAATATTTTTTAGTGGTTTCGGATTGACTTTTATCGGAATCGGTGATGGTATGAAAATGCTCCCGCAGATTGAGCGGATTGAGCAGATTTTTTTCATTAAGATCTGCGTAATCACCATAATCTGCGGGAGAATATTTTTCAGGTATGTTGAATGTTGAAATTCAGGAATAAAGCAAAGGAAGCCTTACTGCTCCGTTTTCCTTTTCTTATAGTGGGTAAGATAGATGCCTTTATCCGAATTTTTCGAAAAATTGGTTCCGAATTCCCAGAACAAACGGGCATTTTCCCTGGCTTTTTCGTTGGTGAAGTTTTCATATTCGATTCTGTAAATAGAACTGAACAGGCGGGAACGCCCAACCCCGTGATGACAATGGATAAGAACAGGATAATTTTCCGGGTCATCCATGATTTTCAAAAACTTCTGTACCGTGCTGTCCTGAGGGATCTGGTCGGTGGGTAAGTTATAATAATGGAGACCTGCAATCTTATCTGCTGCAAATTCTTCGGCATTTACCTGCTTTTTTGTTTCCGGATTCAAAGCGGTCTGCACCAGGCCGTCGCGTAAATCGACAATGGTTTTTATTTTGTGGTCGCTTACGAAAGCCGCCAGCTTCTCCGGAGGAACAGCCCCTGAATTATAGACCTTGTTTTCTGAAATCGTAACGAGATTATAACGCACTTTTTTCTGATACCATACCAATGCAAGAACCACCGCAGCAATGATCACTAATGAAATTATCATTCTTTTGACAATATTTTTTTTAAAACTCAGATTCATAATCTCTTTGAAACACAATTCAATACTGCTAATCTACAATCTTTTTTCAAGAAGAGAACAAAAAATATCGGACTGATTGTATGATCTACGCTCACTATGCATTCCTGAAGATTTATGTACGGAGCTGCACTTCGGGCATGCTGCAGCTTGCTTTATTTTTTTTCTTTCAAAAATTTTCTTACTTTCGTTTCTATAAAAACACACGATTTTATTTTATCAACATATTAATTTTAAAATCAAAAATGATGGGATTAAAAAATTTAAATTCTACCCACCTGAGCAGTACGAAGATCACTGCGGCACAAGATGCCATCGCATCACTGGAAAGTGCACTTGCTGAAATCACAATCAATCTTTCGGCGGCTGACCGTAAAAAATACGGCAGCATCAACGAGCAAAACAAACTGTTTGTGAATAAGGTTCACGACTATCACCAAAGTCAGCCCAACCTCAGCGCTCCGGATGTCGACTGGACTGAGTTTGAAAGGGACTACACTTCCCGAAACCACATGGAGTCAATGATCAGCAGGCTTGAAAGCATCATTACCCGGCTGAATAATGCCAAAACGCTGCATGATTTCGATAATTACCAGTCGGCGCTGGTTGATTATTCGTTCACCACTTACAAAGCAGGTACCTCAGCACCTGGATTTGAAGATAAATACAAAGATCTGAAGCAGTTTTTTATAAAAAACAGTACTTCAACAATCCCGCCTGATAATAAACAGAAAGAATAGTACAGCCATCTACCCCTTCATACCAACGGAGGGGTATTTTTATGGTTCTACCCCGTCTTTTAAGGGTTTCGACAGGTCAGTTATTATCCTTGAGACGTCAGTCAGTCGTTTCGGTAGGTTGATGAAAGCTTCGAAGACGTCTTTCAATTATCCAAAGAGGTTACTTAATGATCGGGTGAGGTCCTTAATCGTTCCGGATACGTTCGGGAAGCTTCCAGACTTATCTTTTATCTGTCGGAAACTATCTTTTACCTATCCGGACAGGTGCAGTACGTGTCCGGATGCCTATCTTATTCCATTGAAGCGATCAACAACCCCGTCGGAGTTCTCTTGAATATATCGGGAGGGCTGTATGACCTATCGGAACCTTTAAATTATATATCTGAATCTATACAAAACGGATCGCGATAGTTTCCGAATGGGTTGGGAGGGGTTGGGAACGGCAAAGTTGAGGTTAATTCAAAAGTGCCCGCCTAAGCGCATTAAAAAATTTTCATTTACTTCTGCAAAACTAACGGATCCAAAATCTTTTTTAGTCCACACCCTGTCTTTTATGAATTTATCGGGATTACTCCGGTCTGTATAGCTTTCACCATATTGATGAAGATGTATCTTGTTTGACCGGTCAATGTAGAAAGTAGTAAATGAATTGACAAACAGAAAATCTGAACAATAAATTTGCTCCACCGTAAAAAAATTCCCTTTGATTACAAGTCTGCCATAAATATCTGCCGGACAATTGTCATCGTACGAAAATACAAGTTTATTATTTTCCGCGATTTTTTCGAAGGTGCCAGAATGTATATTTTTGTGAAGAAAGATAATGGGCAGGTTATAATGAATACCTGATTTGTCATTCTTTTTTTCTTTTCTTTCCAGTGCTAGAATTTTATAATCTTTGAAATAAACACTATCAAATACATAATAATCTTTAGGTATGATATAATTGGTTTTATTCTGTGAATAAAACATTTCAGTACAAAATAAAGCCATGAACAAAATTATTATTCTCATTATTAAGTTTATTTTATCCTCTCCCACACCCGATTAGGAATTTTCCTGATCTCTTTATTTTGGGACTTCATCAGCGCTACATATTTTTTATAATTTTCCTGAGCTTTTGTCTTATCCCCATCTAACCAGTAACTATCCGCTATGTTAAGGTAAGCGACCACTCGGCTGGGTATTTATCGAGAATTTTTTGTAGAAGTTCAATCGCCAAAGAATTATTTGTATTTTGAATTTTATAAGCAAAATCATTTAGCTTCAATACATTTTGACTTGATATTATGACGTAATCCAACCAACTTTTGTCAGCAACCCATTCATAATAATTAAATTTAATTTTTGGAATATCGCTATTGGTCAATGATATTGAGGCTTCATTATCCTCACCTGCTTTGTAATACTTTTCTTCATAATCACAAATCGTAAAACTATTATCTGAAAATTTTAAACTGAAATTTATTATAGAATAATGATCGGATGCAAATGGAGCTACCGTTGTTTTATATGATAACAAATTATTTTCAAACTTCAAATCACTAATATCGTTATCGCTTTTCCCCAGACATTCTCTGCAGGGAAAAATACCGTCATTTTCATAATAAAAAGAATTGCCTTTCTTATCGTTAAATATTATCAATAATTTTCTTTTATTAATACCTGCATTAGTCACAGCGGTTTCTTTTTCGGTATTATTTGCAAAAATATAAAGGTCATCTTTTGTTCCATCATCATTAAAATCATTATGCAATTCTGAAATTATAAAATTGAATTTTAAAAGAGACGATAATTTCTGATTTTGGCTACAGACTTTTACAGTCGTTATCGGTGTAATCACTTTTTGTTTTGCTAAATGAATAAACTTATCATTACACTCTTTAAAATTCCAATAAGGATTATCTGCATTTCCTGAATTTTGAATATAGATCGTATCATTAGCATAGAGAGAACCTACATTTCCAAAAGTGAGATAGGTTGAATGATCTTCTTTGGATATTTTTATTGTACCGGATGTTTTCTTTTTCTTATTTATGTAAAAAATAAATCTTTTTTGAGAATCTATTTTCAAACGGAAATTACATTTGGGTTCGATAGAATAATAATCTCCCGAAATTTTTTGAGCATTTCCATAAATAAAAAATAACACAAAACATATTATTATCTTTTTAATCATCATATTTTCAACATTAGTAATAAGAAGAATGAAGAAGTTACGAATTCTATTTATTGTCTCAGAAGTTGCTTTTTTCTTTTATTAAAAAGGTTTGCACAATTTTCAGAATAATCGGAAACTATTTTTTCGCTAAAATTCTCCAAAAAAGTTTGAGGGAAAATCATTTTTGTTTTAATAGAAGGAATTTTTATCAATTCTTCTTTTTTCAAATCATAATAGTTCCAATTTCCAATATAGTTTCCTGTCAGCAGGTTTACACTTGACTCGCCACTTCCATCATTATTTGCGGGCCCAAATTCGTATCTGCTCATTCCGATAAGCTGTATTTTTTTTTCTAATTTATTATATCGGAACTGACAGGAATATCCAGCTCTCATCAAATCAATATTAAGTTTGAAACCATTGAAAAAGCTTTTTAAACTTACCTGTCCATCCAAAGACTCTATTTCTTCACTATAAACCTTTTTAAAATTCTGTGTTGACAGCGATGATACCACTTTTAAATTTTCACCATCAATATAAATAGTGTCTCTAATACCATCAAAATCTATATCCTTGATTAGCTTTGCCTGTGAAAAAGACAGATTACTAATAAAAAACAACAAATAAATTATTCTCATGATCAGGTTTATTTTATCCTTTCCCACACCCGATTAGGAATTTTTCTGATCTCTTTATTTTGGGACTTCATCAGCGCTACGTATTTTTTATAATTTTCTTTTGCTAAATCTTAGATTCCCATTTCCCAATAACAATCTCCGAGATTAAGATAAGTTACTACTCTGGAAGGAAATTTATTGAGTATTTCATTATATAAATACACTGCTTTAAAACTTCCTTCTCTGGTTTGAGCAATATAAAATGCCAGATTGTTATATTTATCCGATGTCGTAGAAGTTATAGGCTTTTGTTTAATGAGCAAGTACAAATCTTCATACGAGTATTGGAAGAGATAATTTTTTAAACTTTTTGCGTTTCTCAATTTCTCATATTCAACAGTAAAAATATTCTCACCGGTTATCTTGTTTTTTAAAGAATCCTGTGCATAAAGATTTTCATCCTGATCATATTCCATATTATTAATTCCCAGTGAATAGGGATAATAAGACACTTCAATATCCGTAATACCGCTCGCAATTTCTACATCTTCATAATAACTTTTATACAATACCCAATTCTTATGGACGGGCAAATATCTGTAGTAAAGAATTTCTTTTGCCTTAAATGCACAGCACGTAGCCAATGCAACCAAATCTCCATTCAAGAAGTACAGGTCTTTACCGTCAAAAGATTCGCCCATTCGGTCTCTTAAATTTTCGAAAGGCAAATCGTCAAAGTTAATTTTTAAAGGAGCCGGAATTTTGCCTGATGAAATCGTAAATAAGCCACTCAAATTTTGAATAACAGCATCTTTCTTTATTTGCTTTTGAGCGGAAATGCATATTGAAATAACCAATGCGATTAAATATTTCATTTTCTTTCTCTGACAAAAATTAAATATTTTGCTTTACAGTTTTTAAAATTATGATATTGATTCATTTCATTACCAGAATTTTGAATGATAATACTATCATTTCGATATATTCCTACCGTATTTTTCATCGCTAAAATCTTTTGATCATCATCATCAGTGCGAATAACAAGTTTACCAGTAGTGATCTTTTTATTACTCCTGTATATATCAAAAGAAAAATTACTAGTCTTCGTATCTTTTTTTATATAAATAATCATTTGGGGATTACAGTAGCTATCTTCAGTCGATTTATAATTACCTGGAACCAAATCATTTCTTTTATTTTTAAAAAGGAACAAGAGTGGTATCAATAATAAATATTTCATTTCATTTTATTTTTTGTTTAGCTTTTTCTCTTCTGGCTTCAATTTTTTCCTTGTTTTTTTTCTTTTGAGGACTTCTTTCCCATCCTTTCACTGATGAAAAATTTAAATAATCAGAAGTTAAATCTAAATATTGTTGATACGATATTTTAGATTCATCAGTTGATAATTGGGCATATCTATATATAGAATCTTGTGATTCCCAACATTTACTATTTTTTATAGAGTATTTATCGTAGTTTACATATTTTGAATTTTCACATTTCACACTGTTTTTAATCATTTTTATCAATTTTGGTTTTCTATCTTCAATATATCCATTAAAACCTCCATTAATCCGATAAGTTATATAAATTATATCATCTTTATCAGCATAAGTGCTTAAATCAAAACCTAACTGTTTAGCCCAATACCATCCTGCTGAATCAACACTATAAGGTAATTTTGCCAGCTTTTTATTATTAGGTTCTGTTGTAAAATCAATATCATCGCCATTTTCTTTTTTATAATTCGAATAACTTGTATAATTACATCTACCTGTTATTTGAATTAACCCACGACCTAAAAATCGTTTTCCATCCCCCGGCAATTTATGACATAAGTCTTTTCTTCCTTCGTAACCACTTTGAGCGGGCGTTGGCCCCCAAAGTTCTTCCTGGTAAATAAACTCAAGGGATTCATGCCTAACTTGCGCTAAGAAATGTAATTTTCTAATACAAGTATTTATATTATAATTTGTAAAAGTTAAATTAAGCGCATCTTTAAACTTTTCAGCATTCTTTTTTGAAATTCCAATTTTTACAAAGTCTTCAATTTTTAAATCCCTATCGCAAAAACATTTTTCGTCTTTCTTTTTCTCCTCCTCTTTTTTCTCCGGTTCAGATGTTCCTGTTTTCACAGGTGTTTGAGAATCTTGCGGAAAATTCATCTGTCCCATTTCATTTTTCACTTTCAGTTCTTCTTCATAGAAATTTTCTTCATTATTCAGTTCCCAAACCTTTACTTTATAATGATGCTCATTCGCAGATCTATCCTGTTGGGTCTGCATATACATCGCAGGACTTAACAATATTGCTCTTTTCGTTTTTACAATACCATTTTTCTGGACAATCTGCATCGGTTCGGTACTTTTTGCCACTTCGATATCCTGGCCGTTTACCGTATCGTAAATTTTAAATTCAACATATTTCCCCAACATATTCAGGGTGTAAATCTGAAGATTTACACTATTCATGTATTTTAGATTATCAGGATCCTGTATTTTGTATTCTACATCCAGAAAAAATACATCAATTATTTTTATTTCGCCACTCGCCTGGGGAGTAATATGCAGTTCTACGGTTTCATTTTTATAGGTCGCTTTCAATTGCAGATTTTTACCCTGTAAATTCTGTAAAAACTTATAAGTGGTGAGCCTTCCTTTTTTCTGTCCGGAGAACGGCACTTTTTCATATTCGCTATACGGGTTCGACCAATAGATCTGCCATGAGATCTCATTATCATTTATCGTGCTCAGATCAGCTTTTTCCGCAAAAGTTACACGATACCCGGTCACCGCACCAATTACCGGAAAGCGTTCGCCTTCAATTCCTTTTAATATATTTCCCATCGTTATAAGTAGTATTGGTTATCGTCGTACTCACCCTGGAATTCTTCAAAACTGATTCCGGGCATTACCTGATTCAGTAGTTCCGCATCGGCTTTCTGTACATTGTTACTTCCCATTTTTACGCTTTGCCCATGGTGGTGTACTGTAATTTTACCCCCTACGGAACACATGAGATAAGATATTTCGGTAAGAGCAGCTTTTTCCATGATTTTTAATTTCTCATAAGGCTTTTTCCATGTGCCTGCCGGAACAAAAGCACAAGGGTTGTTATTTTTGACTTTACAATTTCCGAAACATGCGCTTCCTTCTTTGAACTGAACATCTTCTAAAGTTGCGGTATATTTTTCATTGTTTTCACAGCTATTAAAAATCGTTTTAGAATGGGAGGTTACTTTCAAAGTAGCAGGAATCATCCCTTTGTCGCATACACATTTTGCGCCGTCTACTACATAAAATTTATCATCCTGTTCGGTACGTCTGGCTTCCTGCTCTTTTTGTTTTCGGAGCTCTCTTTTCTCTTTTTCTTCCTGATATTCAATTTCCCGACGCTCCCGGATTTCCTGTTTGGAGGGTTTTTCTTTTTCTACAGTTAATTTTTTCCCTTCAGAGACTTTATAAGCAATTCCGTCATTGATATCTTCGCACCACAGGTTATGAAAATTCCGTAGTTCGTTTACAGAAATTCCGTAGTCATCGGCAATACTTTCCAGCGTTTCGCCTTTCTTCACGATGTAAATAAATCCTTTTTTCATCTTGTAATATTGTGTTTTATTAAATCACTATTCTTTATTTCTTCCAAAAAAAATCTTTTTGATTCTGACAGCTTTTTCCGTTCTTCTTGTTCATCAAATACTACATTTATACCCGTTTTTACTTCAGCCGTTTCTTTTGTTTCAAAAACATGGATTTTAATTTCTTCATTGTAAGCAGAAAAATAAAAGACGATTTCAATCTTATGAATACTCCGGTCTTTATTGAGTAAAAAATATCCTGAAACAGTATTATCTTTTGTAGAATGAGAGGTTCCGTGAACAAGAATTTTTATTTTCCCATTCTCTGTATACTCATTTAAAATTTCCAACTCCAGAGAATATTTTTCCTTTTGTCCCGGGGTAAAAGTAAATTCAAAATCATCAATAACTGAAATCCTGCTTAGTCCGTAATCACCATAAACAGGGAGGAAAAACACAGAGAAAAACAAATCATTTTTTAAACTATCAAATAAATAACCGGGATTTTTATAAATCTTGCTCACCCGATTGAGTAAATCTGTTGCTTTCCCAACGTCATAATAGTCTTCAAGCCTTGGGATAAAGCTTTTCCATCGTTCCAAAATCTCGGCGTGATTACACAGTTTTTTAGGAAAACCATAGGAATTAACAGACACCCTTAAGGGAAACAAGGCCTGAGAAGAATGAGAAAGAAGTTCGCCAATAAGCGTTTCATCAGGTTTTTCTTTATTAATGAGAAGATTACTCCGGTTAATTTTTACGACAGTTTGCTTCGAATCATCATTGGTTTTCCCGTTATGGATAAAAGTAAAATCAAAGGATAAAGTCTTTTCCTGAGTTAATGTCTTTTTAAGAAAATGGTAGTGATACTCCTTCTCTTTCAGAATGACAGAAGGAAGATACAAATGCGAAGGAACAGTTGTTTTCATCAAATAATGTTTGCGTTTCCCACAAATTTAAAATATTTATGCGATTCTCAATCATCGGATATGTAATTTATCAGATGACACATCATTTTTTTTTAGGTAAGATCATAAAAAAAGTGCCTGCACTGCTGCAGACACTTTAAACTCAAACTTCTTCTAACACTTTTGATCTTATATTAACACCATCCTGTCTAATTTATTGTGTTTTTACTGTCAATTTTATAATTCTTTAAAATTCAAACTCGCCAATGAGGATTCCGTCATCATTTTTCCCGTTCTCTTTCTGATTCTGGAAGACCACTGTTTTTCTTTCCTGTTTCCCGGTGGCGTAATTGATGTAAATCTCCGCCATAATGGCTGTCGGACCAGCTATTCCTACATGCCGTTCGCCGAAGAAATTGGTCTGGATCTTATATTTGCCTTTCAGGGCTTTTTTCAGTAAAAACTGTTCGGGGCCGAAACCTCTGGTGAAATCGTCGCTTAATCTGCCTCCGATTTCTGTTTCTTTATTTGAATAATAGCAACGTTCATTATTAGGATCGGTTACCCAAAGATCGATATCCGTATCATCTTTGTTCCAGTTGATCACCACGCGGATGTTTACCGGGAGATCGGCGATGATTTTAGGATTGATGTTTTTAAGATCCAGTTCTTTTCCATGGTTTGCAATAAGCTCATTGATCTCCATGATGATGATCTCTTCAATCCCGTTGTCCCGGTCTGCCAGTTCTTTGGTGTATGACTGGGTAAGCACTTTGTACAGGTTGTCAAGAGCAGCCTGGTAGTTTCCGTTGTCTTCAAAAGCCAACGCCACATCCCTGTAGCTCTGGGGATCAAAAGGTCTCCATTCCAGCACTTTCTGTGCGGCAAAAAGTTCTTTATCGTATACCTCCGCCTGCTCTAGTTTATAAGCTAATAATTTATAAAGTTCTTCATTCTCAAGATCCAGATCTGCGATGGCACTCAGTACTTTGATCCCGAGTGTACGGTCATTGTTTTTAAATAAAACCTGGGCAACATCAAAGTAGTATTGCGGAAGCTTTTCATATCCAGGTCTGTTCTGAAGGTAAATTTTATAAATGATTTCCGTATTTTTCTCCCCGTTGAAGAGCTTCATGTATTCTGCTTTGGATTCCACTTCAATGGTTTTTATTTTACCGGGATTGATGACCGCAGAGCTGTTTGAAAATTCATTTCTGTATCCGACCTGAAGTCCTGCTACTCTTCCCTGAAGTGCCTGGGGTGCATTTGATGCTACATAGGACATTTCTTTAAGGCTCATCTGCTGCTGTTCTCTTCTCCGTTCAGCAATTGCTGATGTTCTTGCTTCTCCAAAACCTGTTACGACTACTTCTTCAACATCGCTTACCCTTGCGGTATCACTTCGTGTGGAGACCGGTGCCGGCTTAGGATATTGTTTTGGTTTCGGCTTATATTCTTTTTTCCACCATTCTTTCAGGTTTACAGTCATCATTTCTGCCCGGGCCATCAGATCATTCAGCTTTGCATCTTTTGCGATCTTGTTGTTTTTTACGATCTCATCAAACTGTTTTCTAAGTTCCGACGGAGGTGTGATCTCATAACGTACATAATCTTCCACGTTTTCCAGCACCATTAAGCTCATATTGCTGCTGACCAGACCGAACTGCCGGCTCAGGTTTTTAATTTCATCTTTATTCTGCTTCTGAAAGATTTCGAGTTCATCCAGCTTCTTCTGGGCCCAGAATGTCGAGACTTCCCAGTCTTTTACCATCTGTTCTGCCGTATCCAAGACGATCAGCCTTGTTTCTGTGACGTCATTGCCATAGCCGAATTTTGCTTTAAGTGTCGTCTTATTTCCTTTTAAAATTCCGGTCAGCACAAAATCCTGTGAAATGGGTTCAGAAATCGAAGGATAGACTTCGGAAACGGAAGCATTACTTTCAATTCCTAAAAACCTCAGCGGCTGGAATAATAATTTCCGGATCTCCTTTCCAGGATCGTTTTCGTTTAAATTTAAAAATTCTCCGTTTGTTTTATTGCTAATATATTTCAGCTGACTAAAATCGGCGGTGTTGGAAGAGGAAATGGTATAGGTGGGTTTGTTCCATGCCAATTTCATTTCTCCGAAGGAAGATATTCCGTCTGTAAAGAAGAAGATTTCGTCTTCATCGAGAGATTTTAACCGGCTGTAATCCGTACCTCCGTCATAAGAAGTTTTTGACAGAAAAGCCTTCAGCTCATTCCAGTTTCCTTCATTTACTTTAAATGTTTTTCCGGTTTCAAACGTATTGCTGATGAAATATGTTTTTACGGTAACATTTTTATTGACTTTAAAATATTCTTCCAGCAGGGTAAATTCTTTGAGATGATCCCTGTTTTTCCCGCTTAAAGAATTATCCCAGACCACCGCAATTCTATTCGGCAATCTTTTGTCTCTTACATTCGGAAGCATATTCAGATCGGCAAAGAAATACGAAGAACCTGCCGAAGCCTCCTGTATTAAAACATTCTGGCTGCCTTCCCGCACGGGAAAATTGATTTTCAAATTGTTTCCGGGCTTGTAATGGGTTTTGTGCATTTCCGCAGACCATATATTTCCGTTTTTAATGAAATCGAATGCTCCGTCCGGTCTTTCTGCCAGCTGTGGCCTTTCAGCATTTTGATAAACGCTTGTTTTTATGGTAAAATCCGGAATTTGCTGCGGATGATCCAACGGCAAAAAATACTGGTAAGAATTCCCGGATTTCTTCAGTTCGTAATGATAGGTGATCTGCAGGGTTCTTTCACCTCCATTCGGAGCAATGGGATAGACGGTTGTGCGGAAATTATTTCCTTCCACTTTTTCGAGAAGGCCGGGATCGATATTCCTTTTCTTAATGGTTTCGTATACTTCTTTGGCTTTTTCTTTTTCTACCGACACTGCATTCCTGAGTTTCCCGTTGATATCCAGGGCGTACCCACTTACGCTGCCCCCTTCCGGAAGCGGAAAAGTAACCCGCCCTTCCCTGAGGCGACCTGAATTATTCTTCAAAACCATAGTGATGGTATTGGTCGAAATCTTTCCGACGATTTTTGTTTCAATCTGCAGCTTCTGAAGGATCACCTGATCGCTGGTTTTATAGATTCCTTTGCCATTGGAAATTTCAATCTTCGGAATCTGGGTGAGACAGAAAACCGGAAAAAATAAAAGAAATTGTATGTACAGCCTTTTCATAGATTTTGTTTTACACATGTTCTATTGATATAGATGCAGGAATTTGCGGCCGCGTTGGAAAAGAATTGAAAAAATTTAAAATAAAATTGATAATGCTGTTTAAGTAAGCTGTAAAAGGGATGTTGGATGGCGGAAGTTTTGCTATCCTGTTTAGACCGGCCCGAGGTATTATGCAATCTATGGATTCAGGAATAAAATATTCGTGGTAAATGGTTTATTTAAAGGATAATTTTTAACTTTACCCTCAAACGAATTAACACAAATGGTTTAATGATTTTTAAGCCTTAAAATTTTGCTCACCGCTATGGAACAGAAAATACATCAGGGAAGAAACGTAAAACGCTTCAGGGAAATGCTCGGCATCAAGCAGGAAGCTCTTGCTTTCGACCTCGGCGAAGACTGGAATCAAAAGAAAATTTCCCTCATTCAACAAAAAGAGGTTATCGAAGATCATCTTCTAAAAGCCATCTCAGACGTCCTGAAAATTCCCGTAGAAGCCTTCCAGAATTTTGATGAGGAACAGGCGATTAATATTATTTCGAATACCTTTAATGATGAAGCTTTCATTGGTAATTCCGGTGGCACCTACAACATCAATCCAATGATAGAAATCATCAAACTTCACGAGGAAAAGATTGCTTTGTATGAAAGGATGTTGAAGGAAAAGGAGGAGATGATGGATCGGTTGGAGAAGCTTGTGGGAAGGTGAATTTAGTAATTGCTTTATGATATGGCTCAACCTTAAGGGTTGAGTTTTTTTGTTTATATCAGTTATAAATATAAAAAAGCACCTACAAATCTGTAAGTGCTTTCTAACGTGGTCCCACCTGGGCTCGAACCAGGGACCACCTGATTATGAGTCAGGTGCTCTAACCAACTGAGCTATAGGACCGCAAAATTGGTTGAATTTTGTGACTGCAAAAATAGCAAAATTTCTGGCATTACAAAATTTTTTATGCCTTTTCTTGACAAAGTTCTACCAGTACCCCATTGGTAGATCTGGGATGAAGAAAGACAATCAATTTATTATCAGCACCTTCTTTGGGGTCTTCAGAAATAAATTCAAATCCTTCTTTTTTCAGTCTTTCGATTTCTTTTAAAATATTTTCCACGCCGAAAGCCAGATGGTGAATACCTTCCCCTTTTTTATCGATAAACTTTGAGATCGGGCTTTCTTCCGTGCTGGCTTCAAGAAGTTCGATTTTACTTTCGCCGGCAGCGTAAAAAGAAGTGGTAACCCCTTCCCTTTCTACAGATTCGTTTTTATAGGACTCCTGCCCCAAAAGCTTTGTGAAAATTTCGTCTGAAATGCCTAAGGATTTTACGGCAATACCGATATGTTCTAATTTCATAAATATTTTAAATAATTAAATTGTAAATTTGATAATGCTTCAATTTTCAAAGGACCAATTCAAACAAAAGTAGTAAATTTGCACAACTTATGGAGAGTAACAGACAACGAAAAGTAGCACAGATTATACAGGAAGATTTTGCAGAACTTTTCCGCAAACAGGCCGCAGAAAGCAAACAAAGCATTCTGGTATCGGTTTCGGATGTAAAAGTAACTGCAGATCTTGGGATCGCAAAAATCTATTTAAGCATATTTCCGCAGGAATTCCGTTCTGCCGTTATGAAGGAGATTGAGGAAAACAAAGCCCAGTACAGAAACTTTATCGGCCAGAAAATGGCGAAACAGGTCCGCGTGATCCCAAATCTCAACTTCTATCTGGACACCACTCTTGACGATGTTGAAAAACTAGACCGCGAACTCAGAGGCGAAGGCGACAATCCTATTCTGTAAGATTTGAAAAACATTGCATTTTATATAGCTTCGAGGTACCTTTTAGCAAAAAAAGGGAGTACTGCCGTTACGTTTATTACGTGGCTGGCAGTTGGAGCCATGACGGTAGCCGTCACTGCAATGTTTGTGATCATTTCCGTCTTCTCAGGACTGGAAGATCTTAATAAGGAACTGATTTCCAACCTTCATGCCGATCTTACGATTAAAAGTGATTCCGGGAAAACCCTCAAAGATTTTGACAGAGTCAATTCGATCCTGAAAAGTAATAAGGAAATCAGCCATTTTTCCAGAGTGATTGAAGAAAAAGTGTACATCAGCTACAACGGAAAAGGCGACATTGCCTATTTACGCGGCGTTGATTCTGCTTACATTAAAGTGAATCCGATTAATAAAGATATTTTCTACGGCTCCTATCCGGGTTTCAAATATTCCAATGAGGTTTTAATGGAAAACTCTTTAGACAACAGATTGTCTATCCCCGTCTCTTCAGATTCCGGATATGCCACGATTTTCATGCCCAAACCGGGAACCGGAATCATCAATAAGGAAGAAGATATTTATAACAAAAAAGACATTCTGGTCACCGGAATTTTCCCCGGCAAAGATCAACTGGACAATTATATTATTGCCCCGATAGAGCTTACGGAGGAATTATTAAACCTTCCAAAACATTCAGCTTATCAGATTGTCATCAAGCTGAAAAACCCGGATAATTCTAATACCGTAAAGCAGCAGCTTCTTTCTGTACTCGGAAAGAACATTGAGGTTAAAACCAAAGAAGAAGAAAATGCGGCATTCTGGAAAATGATCAATACAGAAAAATTATTTATTTATCTGATTTTTGCGCTGGTCATCTTCATTACCACTTTTAACCTGGCGGGCGCCATCATCATTCTGCAGCTTGATAAAAAGCAACAGGCAAAATCCTTAGTTTCTTTAGGACTTCCACTGAGCCACCTAAGACAAATTTATTTTTACACCGGAATTCTCATTGTCGTCTTGGGAATCATTTCAGGATTGATCCTTGGGACTGTGCTTTGCTATTTCCAGCTATACACAGAGTTCTTTAAAGCAAACGACATTTTACCTTTCCCTATAAAGATTGTCGGTAAAAATTACCTGATTGTCTCTCTTACCGCTGCTGTTTTTGGCTTCGGTATTTCATGGGCATTTTCTAAAATAGGAAAGGAGTACATTACCAAAACTTAATATTCTTACGTATATATTTTTTTTACTTTTACCGACCAAATTTAAAAAAAATGAAACGTATTTTATTCACTTTACTGATGAGCTTTGTCTTTACAAGTACATTCGCTCAAATTCCTACGGGGTATTACGACGGCACCACCGGTCTCTCCGGAGCAGCCCTGAAAACGAAACTTAAAGACATCATTTCAGCCGGACACGTAGATCATGGCTATGGCGGATTATGGATCGGCTACCAGACTACGGACCGCGATAATATCGCAGGAATTCCGGGGTATGAAAATGACGGAACCATTATGGATATGTATTCTGAAAACCCTACCGGGACAGATCCTTACAACTACATCTATGACACGAATCAATGCGGAACGTACGGGGTCGAAGGAGACTGCTACAACAGGGAACACATTGTTCCGCAAAGTCTTTTTAACAGTACGGCACCTATGGTTTCAGACATCCATTTCATCAGACCCACTGACGGAAAGGTAAACGGAATGAGATCAAACTACCCGTTCGGAATTGTAGGAAACTCTACGTTTACATCGCAGAACGGTTCAAAAGTAGGAAATTCCGTATCACCGGGATATTCAGGGATCGTTTTTGAACCTATCGATGCATTCAAAGGTGATATTGCAAGAATGATTTTTTACTTCATCACGAGATATGAATCGCAACTTTCATCATTTTCTACAGGTGATATCCTGGGAGGTTCTGCTTTTCCAGGGCTTCAAACCTGGGAGCTTAACCAATTGTTAGCGTGGAACGCGGCAGATCCTGTATCTGCAACTGAAATTGCCAGAAACAATGCTTCTTATACCTATCAGGGGAACAGGAATCCATACATCGATCACCCTGAATATGTGAATGAAATCTGGGGAACTCCGGTTTTGGATACCGAGGCTCCGACCGCACCTACCAACCTTGCAGCGAGCAATCCGACAGCCAATGCCATTTCATTGAGTTGGACCGCTTCCACCGACAACCTTGGCGTTGCCGCGTATGATGTATATAAAAATGGTGTTTTGAACACAACAGTGACAGGAACTACAGCGACCGTTTACGGATTAATGCCTTCCACAACCTATACATTTTATGTGATCGCTAAGGATACAAGCGGAAATTCTTCGACACAAAGCAACACGGTTACGGAAACCACCCTTTCCGGAGGCCAGACGGGAACCGTATGCGGAACAGAAGATTTCACCAACATTCCTGCGAGCGCAAACAACTATACGACCAGAACATGGACAAGCAACAGCATCACATGGAATGCAACCGATGCCAGAACAGATCAGACTATTAATGGGAAAGCCATTACCATCAGAGACGGATATTTATTAAGTTCAGCCATTTCCAGCGGAGTGCAGAGTCTTACGGTAACCACGCAGTTAAAATTCACCGGATCCAGCAATGCATTGATCGTTCAAGTAAATGGAACCCAGGTGGGGACAATCCCTTACAGCACAACAGTAGGAACATTCACCATTAATAACATCAATGTAACAGGAGATGCCGTCATTAAGATCATTAACCCTGTTTCTACCAACAGAGTAGCGATTGATGATTTGAGCTGGACGTGTGGCGGAGTGCTTGGAACCATTGAAAATTCAAAAAATAAATCCACGTTCTCTATTTACCCTAATCCGGTAAAAAACAATGAGCTGTTTGTAAAGGGGGAAAATCTTGGTAAAATTTCAAAAGCGCAGGTTTATGACTTTTCCGGGAAACTGATTCAAACGATTGAAAACCCTTTTAAAAATTCAAATAAAATCTCTCTGAAAGGATTGGCAAAAGGCACTTACTTCCTTGCAACAGATTCTTTCTCCGAAAAATTCATCGTAGATTAAATACTGAAAATATTTTTGATAAAGACCGGTTTTTTCCGGTCTTTTTTTTACTTTTATCGTATGGATTCCAATAAAAAATTAGGCCTGATCGGAAGAAATATATCGTATTCTTTCTCTAAAAAATTCTTTGAAGATAAATTTCAGAAACTCATGCTGAAAGGATATTCTTACACTATTTTTGATTTAAAAGAAATCAATGAAGTTGACGATCTGTTTTCTGTTCCTGATCTTTTAGGATTTAATGTAACGATTCCCTACAAAGAAAAAATAATCGATTATCTGGATGAGCTGAGCGATGAAGCCAGGATGATTGGTGCTGTAAACTGTGTCTTAATTGAAAACGGGAAAAAGACAGGTTATAATACCGATGCTTTCGGCTTTGAAAAAACCTTGCTTCTCCATAAAAAGCCTCATCAGAGTTCAGCAATTATTTTAGGAAATGGCGGGGCAGCCAAGGCTGTTAAGTATATTTTAGATAAAAACAATATTCCTAATATTACCGTTTCAAGAGCCACGGAAGTTAATTATGGCAACCTGAAGACGGAAGATGTTGAAGCTCATAAAATCATTATCCAGTGTACACCAGTCGGTACATTCCCGAATGTAGACGACTGCCTTGAATTTCCTTTTGAAGGCATCACCAAAGATCACCTGATTATTGATTTAATTTATAACCCGAACTACACCAGATTCATCATCAAAGCATCTGAAAAAGGCGCTAAAACAGTGAATGGATATTACATGCTCGAGCAGCAGGCAGAAAAAGCCTGGGAAATTTGGAATTATCAAAAAAAATAACATAAATTAGTACTATATTAGCTTTTTGCTATATATTTAGGGGATATTAATGCCACTCACAATAAACGATTTGCTATGATTACAGAAAACAATCTTTCTGAAAACGAGGAAAACAAAAACGTTAATCCTATACCTGTGGAGGAAACTGCAGAACATGCAGCACCTCAGGCTGAAAACGTTCAAAATGAAGAACATGAACATGAAGAAGAGCACGAAGAGGTAGACCTCTCTCTGGCGGATGCTTTGAAGGAAATGGAAAAAATCATCAACGCACCCAATGCCGGTGAAGATTTCAAAAGATTCAACCAGCTTAAGGAGAAAGCAAGTCATTACATCCATGATGAAGTGGAAGATAAAAAGCATGAATACACCGATGCCGGAAATGCCCCTGAAACCTTCAGCTACGAGCATCCTTCCCAGGCGAGATTTTCGGCTTTAGTCAACATCTTCAGAGAAAAGCATGACACTTATCAAAAAGGTCAGGAAGAAGAGCAGAAAAAGAATCTTGAGCATCGTCAGAATATTATTGAAAGGCTTAAAAATCTATATACGAATTCCGAACCGGGGACCAATCTTTTCAAATCGATAAGAGAAATTAAGGAAGACTGGTCTAACGCGGGACAGGTTGCAAAATCTGAATTTAAAATCCTGAATAACAATTATTTCCACCATCTGAACCAATTTTACCAGATGCTGGATCTCAATAAAGAATTTCTTGAGCAGGAATACAGCCACAACCTGGAAAAGAGACAGCACATCATCGAACGGGCCAAGCAGCTCGAGCATGAACCTGTCATCCAGAAAGCACTTAATGAACTTCAGTATCTTCATAAACTATGGAAAGAGGAGGCTGAACCCGTAGCAGAAGAATTCCGTGAAAAAACATGGGAAGAATTTAAAGAAATTTCCAATAAAATCCATGAAAGAAAATCTGAGCTTTCCGCAGCCATCGAAACAGAGCAAAACGAAAATCTAGAAAAGAAAAATCAGATTATCGCTGAAATAAAAAAACTTTCGGAACCGTCTGAAAATCCAAACCACAATTATTGGCAGAACGCCATTAAAAGAGTTGAAGAGCTCAGATCTGAATTCCTGAAAACCGGAAGCGTTCCGAGAAAGCTGTCTAATCAGAACTGGAATGATTTTAAAACGACCTTAAGAACATTCAACACGACCAAGAATTCTTATTATAAATCTTTAAAGGGTTCTCAACAGGCCAATCTGGAGGAAAAATTAAAGCTTATCCAGACCGCGAAAGACAACCAGGACAATGAAGAATGGGATATCGCGGTACCTCTGTTCAAAAAGCTGCAGGAAGACTGGAAGAAAATCGGGCATGTTCCGAAGAGCATGACGAATAAAATCTGGGATGAATTCCGTGATGCATGTAACGCATTTTTCAACAATTACAGAGAAAAAAGCAACGCTTCTACCGATAACTGGAAAGAAAATTACAAGAATAAAAAAGCCCTTCTCGATGATCTGAAGACCGTTACCAACGAAGAAGGAAGCATTGAAAAAATTGAATCCATAAAAACAGCATGGAATAATATCGGGAAAGTCCCAAGGGATAAAATTTCCATCAACACTGAATTCAACAAAACCTTAAGGGAAAAACTTAAATTAAACAAAATCAACGAGTTTGAACTTAAAGAAGAAGGTTTATCGGAAAATCAGCTGACTGACAAGGCCAGAAAAATGAAGAGCCAGATTTCCGATCTTGAAGCAGAAATCGTTAAATTGGAAAACAACCTTGCTTTCTTTAAAAATCCATCCAGAGAAAACCCTATGCTTAGGGAAACCTTTGATTCCATTGATGAGAAAAAAGCTCATTTAGAAAATTTAAAACAAAATCTCCACAACATTATTTCCGGAGAATAGTATAAATTAAAAATTAATAAAGCGGAGCAAAGGAATTTGACTTCGCTTTTTTATTTGTTATGAAAGACGAATTTTACATCAGAAGATGCATCGAGCTTGCCGGTAAAGCAATCGGGAAAACATATCCGAATCCGCTTGTGGGAAGCGTGATTGTATATCAGGATAAAATTATCGGTGAAGGATACCATCATAAAGCCGGTGAAAACCATGCGGAGATCAATGCTATCAATTCTGTTAAAGACAAATCCCTGATTTCGGAATCCACAATTTATGTCTCATTGGAACCTTGTGCGCATTATGGAAAAACACCTCCCTGCGCGCTGAAAATAAAAGAGTTGGGATTCCGGAAAGTAGTGATCGGTGCGATGGATTCTCATGATAAAGTAAACGGAAAGGGTAAAAAAATCATCCAGGATGCCGGAATCGAAGTGGTTTCAGGCATTTTAGAGCAGGAATGTTTAGATTTAAATAAGAGATTTTTTACGTTTCACCAGAAAAAAAGGCCTTACATCTTTCTGAAATGGGCACAGTCCGGTGATGGTTTTTTAGACCGGGATTTCAAGCCCTATTCCATTTCAAATACTCTGGTTAATCAGTTTGTACATCAACTGAGAGCTGATGAACACGCTATTCTCGTCGGAACACAAACCGCTTTAAATGACAATCCCGGGCTTACCGTGAGAAATGTAGAGGGCGAAAATCCCATAAGAGTTCTCATTGATTTTGAGCTTAAAGTTCCCGAAACGTTTAATATTTATAATCCGGAAGCAAAAACAATCGTTATAAATACCATTAAAGAAGAAGAAAACGAAAATATAAAATTCATTAGAATCAGCAAAGAAAATTTCCTTGCAGAGCTGATGAATGCCTTATACAGAGAACAGATTCAGTCGGTTATTATCGAAGGCGGAAGGTTTACCTTACAACAGTTTATTGATGCAGGACTTTGGGACGAAGCCATCGTGATCAAAAACGAAAATCTAAAACTTATCAGCGGTACGAAAGCTCCTGACTTTACAGATCAGAAGCCTTTAAAAACAGAAGAATTCAGAGATAATATGATTGAATTTTACAAAAACCAAAGAGATAATATTTTAACTATCAATACTTAACATCAAAATTTTCACAAAAATATCACCCTACTTTGAAATTAATTCCGTAACTTCATGATCAACTTAAAACCTAAACATCATGAAAAATTTAAGAAAACTTTCAACAAGAGAATTGAAATCAGTAAAGGGAGGTATTCCAGGCTGTTACTACGATGTTGTCCTCAATCAGATGGTTTGTCCATGCAATCCGCATCTTTATTACAACTGCAACGGTAAGTGCGTTCCACTGGATCAAGCATGTCCAACTCCAGGAATTGAATTATAATACTGAGGATTAACAATCTCTCATACAAAAAAGAAGAGGACTTTAATGGTTCTCTTTTTTTATGGCTCCTTTTTTAATTCTTTCCCTCAAAAAATTTTTACCTTTGATAAAATAATTCTAAAATTACAGACGAGATCATTTTTCCTTACACATGTTCAATTTTAAAACCATAGAATCTTCAGTCGAAAATACGTTATTAAAAGAAAAAGGAAGCAAGTTCATAGGCTTTGCCTTTCCGGTGAATAACGAAAATGAACTTAAAAATGCGCTGGAAAAAATACGCGGAGAACACCCGAAAGCAACACACCATTGCTACGCCTTCAGAATGGGTCTTAATGGAGAAAACTACCGCGCCAACGACGACGGAGAGCCTTCAGGAAGTGCCGGGCTGCCTATTTACAACCAATTACTGGCCCATGAAATCACCAATGTTCTCGTAATTTCTGTAAGATACTATGGCGGAACAAAGCTTGGCGTTTCAGGATTGGTGAAGGCTTATAAAGAATCGGCCAAAATCACACTCGAAGAAGCCAGTATTGTCACGAAAGAACTTGAAACACAGATTGAGATTCAGTTTAACTTCAATCAGCAGAATCTTATTTTCACACTGCTTTCAAAATACGATGCAAAAGTCATCAATTTTGATGCGGATGAGCAGTGCGTCGTCACCGCATCTTTAAAGCTGTCTCAAAAAGAAAACATCTCAGACAAATTATCTGAGATGCAACATATTAAATTTAATTTTAAAGATCATTAATTTCTTCTTCCTCCCATCAATAGCGAAAGCCAGTACAGGAGTTGGGCAAGCGAACCTAAAGCAGCCACCACGTAAGTCCGGGCGGCCCATTTCAGGCTATCTTTGACACCTACGTATTCTTCCGTTGTTACAGTACCGGTGTCTCTGAGCCATTTCATCGCTCTATTGCTGGCATCATACTCTACAGGAAGCGTGATAAAGGCAAATAAAGTGGTGAATGCAAACATCACAACCCCTATCGCCAGTACTAGTCTGTTGCCTGTAGGATTTTCAATAGATCGCGTGGCTACCATAATCATGACTCCTGCAATCACTACAAACTGCATCAGGTTTGAGCTTATCTGCACCACCGGTACCAATTTCGATCTTAGCTGCAGCATGGAATATCCTACTTTATGCTGTACGGCGTGTCCACATTCATGTGCTGCGACGGCCGCCGCAGCTGCATTTCTCTGCATATAAACAGATTCAGAAAGATTCACTGTTTTATTTTCAGGATTATAATGATCCGTGAGTTGTCCAGGAACCGAAATCACTTGTACATCATTAATACTGTTGTCTCTAAGCATTTTTTCCGCAATTTCTTTTCCGGAAAGCCCGTTTCGGAGGTGCACTTTGGAATAATATTCAAACTTCGATTTCAATTTCCATGAGACATACCAGCTCACAGCCATTGAAACAATAATAATCAGATAATACCCACTCATCTTAATAACTTTACAATATATTTTCACACAACAAGATGTAAAAACTGTGCCAAAGTATATCATTTAATTGGCTATATTTGCTTATTAATTCGCCTTTAAAAACTATGTCTAAAGTTTCAGTAATTGAAGTAAAAACCACGGATCAGCTTAAGCAATTCGTGAGATTTCCGATGGATTTGTACAAAGACAATCCGTATTACGTTCCGTCATTTATCAATGATGAAATGAATATCTGGAATCCGGCCGAAAATCCGGCCATGCAATACTCTGAAGCGAAACAGTTTTTAGCCTACAAAAACGATAAAATCGTGGGTCGAATTGCAGTCATGATCAACCACAAGGAAGAACGTGAACTGGGAATCAGGAAAGTACGTTTCGGATGGATTGATTTTATTGATGATCCTGAAGTCTCCAAAGCTTTAATCGATACCGTTATAAACCACGCCAGAGAAAAAGACATCAGCAAAATAGAAGGCCCGATGGGCTTTACCAATCTCGACAAAGCGGGAATGCTGACCATGGGATTCGACAAGCTCGCCACGATGATCGGTATTTACAATCACGAATACTACCCGAAACACCTTGAACAGTTAGGCTTAACAAAAGAAAAGGAATGGGTTGAATTTGAACTTCAATTCCCGGAAATACTACCTGATAAAATCCACAAATTCAACGAATTAATCTCTCAAAAATACAAACTTAAGGTTTTAAACTTCAAATCAAAAGAAGAGATCCTTGAATACGTGGATCCGATGTTCGACCTCCTTGATGAAACCTATAAGCATTTATCGACCTACACTCCTATTTCCGATGAACAGCGCAAAACATACAAAGAAAAATACTTTAAATTAATCGATAAAGATTATATCGTATGTGTCGCCGATGATGCAGACCAACTGGTAGCGTTTGCTATTACCATGCCTTCTTATTCTAAAGCTTTACAAAAATCAGGCGGAAAGCTTTTACCTTTTGGTTGGTGGCATTTCCTGAAAGCCGGAAAGAAAAATGACCGGGCCAATTTTTATTTAATAGGTATCCACCCTGATTATCAGCGGAGAGGTGTTACTTCAATTATTTTTAAGGAGATATGGAAGCTTTTCAGAAAAAAAGGCGTAAAATACCTGGAGACCAATCCTGAACTGGAAGAGAATAAAAGCGTTCAGCTTTTGTGGCAGGACTACAATCCGGTGAATCATAAAAGAAGACGCACCTATTCGCTCGACATCAAATAATTTCTTATCCCTAAAAAGTAGACTTATCACTTTTCAGCTTATGAAAATCCATCTTTTTGTTTTCGGAATTTTAATCGCAGGATTTATTATTTTTAATATTTTCCTGCAGTCAGGAGATGACAGAACCGATACCGCCATTAATATCATTTATGCCAGTGTATTATTCGGCTATATTTCATTTATGGCTTTTTCTCTTTTAAAAAAGATGAGAAAATAAACTAATTTTTATTCATTCTAAATTATAAGTTTTCTTCATTTTGAAGCGACTTTTAACCCGATAAATTTCATGCTTTCTTGTTTATTCGCTAAATTTGCAAATTGAGATAATAATGCAAAAATGAATTTACCTGAAAGTTATATTCCAATCCTTATACAGGCAGGTGTTGCGATAGGTTTCGTAGCCATTTCTTTGCTTGGAGCGCATTTTTTAGGTCCTAAACAGAAAAAAGGAAATTCTGTGAAAAACCAAAGCTGGGAGTGTGGAGTCCCGGTAGAAGGAAATGCAAGAACACCGTTTTCCATTAAATATTTTTTGACGGCGGTATTATTCGTATTATTCGATATTGAGATCGTATTTTTTTATCCGTATGCAGTCAACTTCAGAGAATTCGGAATGGAAGGCTTCCTTGCCGTTCTGACCTTTGTGGCGATCTTCTTCATGGCATTTTTCTATGTCTGGAAACGTGGCGCACTAGACTGGGATAAATAAAAAAGAATAAAAATTTTAAATTAAAAATTTTAGATGGTGATTTTTAATTAAAGTTAACATTAACATTAATTTGGAATCTAAAATTTAAAATCTAAAATCTACTAAAATGTCAGATAACAAACCAGTAATAAGAACAGATGCACCTGCTCCGGAAGGATTTGAAGGAGAAGGGTTTTTCGCAACGAAACTGAGCAGTGTAATCGGGATGGCCAGAAAATTTTCACTTTGGCCTTTGCCATTTGCAACCTCTTGTTGTGGTATCGAGTTTATGGCAACCCTGAATCCTACGTATGATGCGTCAAGATTTGGAATGGAAAGAAACTCTTTCTCTCCAAGACAGGCAGACATGCTGATGGTATGCGGAACCATATCCAAGAAGTTAGGACCAGTCCTAAAAGAAGTGTACACTCAGATGGCAGAGCCGAAATGGGTGGTTGCCGTGGGCGCCTGTGCTTCCAGCGGTGGTATTTTTGATACTTATTCTGTGTTACAGGGAATTGATAAAATTATTCCTGTGGACGTGTACGTTCCGGGATGTCCTCCGAGACCGGAGCAAATCATTGAAGGTGTGATGCAGGTACAGGCTTTGGCGGAAAGCGAAAGCATCAGAAGAAGAGACATGCCTGAATACCAGAAATTACTAGATTCTTACAACATAAGCAACTAACGGAAATGACGAACGAATTTGTATTAGAAGCAATCACAAGAGAATTTCCGGAATCCGTAATCGCCAGTTCAGAGCCTTATGGAATGCTTACGATTGAAGTGAAGAAAGAAGACCTGAAGAAGATGGTACACTATCTTAAAGATTCTTCTCTGGAAATCAATTTCCTCACAGACGTTTGCGGAATACATTACCCTGAATTTCCGGAAAAAGAAATCGGAGTCGTGTATCACCTGCACAACATGATGACGAATTTCAGATTACGTCTTAAAATCTTCATGTCCAGGGAAAACATAGAAGTGGATTCTTTAGTGGAATTGTATGCAGGAGCCAACTGGATGGAAAGAGAAACCTATGATTTCTTTGGAATTAAATTTAAAGGCCATCCGGATCTGAGACCTATTTTAAATATGGAAGATCTCGGATACCACCCGATGTTGAAAGAATATCGCCTTGAAGACGGAACAAGAACCGACAAAGACGATGCCATGTTCGGAAGATAAAATATAATGCAATAAGCAGTAAGCAGCAAGCAATAAGCTTAAAGCCTAAAGCCTATCGCCTAAAGCATTTAAATTATGAAAGATAACTCTTTATCTAATATACTAAATCAGTACGACAGCAAGGAACAGATTGACGGACAATTATACACCCTCAATTTAGGTCCTACCCACCCTGCAACGCACGGGATTTTCCAGAATATCTTAACGATGGACGGGGAAAGAATCCTTCACGCTGAGCAAACTGTCGGGTACATTCACAGAGCATTTGAGAAAATCTCCGAAAGAAGAAATTATGCTCAGATCACAACCCTTACCGACCGTATGAACTATTGTTCTGCGCCGATTAATAACTTAGGCTGGCACATGACCGTTGAAAAACTGATCGGTGTGGAAGTTCCGAAGCGTGTAGATTATATGCGTGTTATTTTAATGGAATTAGCCAGAATCGGGGATCACCTGATCTGCAACGGAGTAACCGGGATGGACTCCGGAGCGATTACAGGACTTACCTATATGTTCATCGAAAGAGAACGTATTTACGATATGTACGAACAGATCTGCGGCGCAAGAATGACGACCAATATGGGAAGAATCGGAGGTTTTGAAAGAGATTTCACCCCAAAATTCCATGAGCTGATCAAGGATTTTCTTAAAACCTTCCCGCCAAGATTCAAAGAATTCTGTACTTTATTGGAAAGAAACAGGATCTTTATGGACCGAACGATTGGAGCAGGAGGAATTTCAGCAGAAAGAGCATTAAGCTATGGTTTTACAGGTCCGAACTTAAGAGCAACCGGCGTAGATTATGACGTAAGAGTGGCACAACCTTATTCTTCTTACCAGGATTTCGACTTCATCATCCCTGTGGGAACTTCAGGAGATACTTACGACCGTTTCATGGTTCGTCAGCAGGAAATCTGGGAATCGATCAAGATCATCAAACAAGCATACGAAAATCTTCCTGAAGGACCGTTCCATGCGGATGTTCCGGACTTCTACCTTCCTGAAAAGGCAGATGTTTACCAGAAAATGGAAGCATTGATATACCATTTCAAAATTGTAATGGGGGAAACCGACGTGCCGAAAGGTGAAGTATACCACGCGGTAGAAGGAGGAAACGGAGAATTAGGTTTCTACTTAGTAAGTGATGGAGGAAGAAGCCCTTACCGACTGCACTTCAGAAGACCATGCTTCATCTATTATCAGGCCTATCCTGAGATGATTACAGGTTCTGTAATCTCCGATGCGATTGTAACGATGTGTAGCATGAACATTATTGCGGGAGAATTAGACGCATAAAAAAGAAGAAGTCAGACATCAGATTTTAGATGTAAGACTTTTTCATTATATATAAATTTAAAATCTGATGTCTGAAATCTGGCATCTGAAATCTTAGATAAAAATGAGCGAAACAATAGCTTTTAAACCGGAAAGTTTAGCACAGGTGCACAAAATGATCGCGAGATACCCTGAAGGAAGACAAAAATCTGCACTGATCCCTGTACTTCATTTGGCACAGAAGGAATTCGGCGGATGGTTAGACGTTCCTGTCATGGATTATGTCGCAGAATTATTGAGCATCAAACCGATCGAGGTATACGAAGTGGCAACTTTCTATACCATGTTCAATATGAAACCAGTGGGGAAATATGTTCTGGAAGTCTGCAGAACAGGTCCTTGTATGGTCTCGGGAAGCGAAAAGATCCTTAACCATATCAGAACAAAACTGAACATTAAAGACGGAGAAACTACGGAAGACGGAATGTTCACCCTAAAGCCGGCAGAATGTTTAGGAGCCTGCGGATATGCTCCGATGATGCAGCTGGGAAAATTCTTTCATGAAAATTTAACAATAGAAAAAGTTGACGAAATCCTTGATCTTTGCAGAGAAGGACAGGTTGATTTAGGCTAATACCAATTTAAAATCTCAGGTTTTAAATTAATTTTAAATTTTAATAATTAAATGCAAGAAGCCAAAAGCCAATTGCAATAAGCATACAACAATGAGTAAAAAACTTTTACTTAAAGACGCACATATAGAAGGGATTCGCTACTTTGAAACCTATCGTAAACAGGGAGGTTACACGGCAGCTGAAAAGGCCCTGAAAATGACTCCGGACGAAATTTTGGAAGAAGTAAAAGCTTCCGGACTTCGCGGACGTGGTGGAGCAGGATTCCCAACCGGAATGAAATGGAGCTTCCTGGCAAAACCGGAAGGCATTCCAAGGCACCTGGTGGTCAATGCCGACGAATCTGAGCCGGGAACTTTCAAAGACAGATATTTAATGGAATTCCTTCCGCATTTACTGATCGAAGGAATGCTCATTTCATCGTACTGCTTAGGTTCAAATGTTTCTTATATCTACATCCGTGGAGAATATTCATGGATTCCTGATATTCTGGAAGAAGCCATTGAAGAAGCGAAAGCAGCAGGATTTTTAGGTAAAAATATTTTAGGAACAGGTTTCGATCTGGAAATTTATGTTCAGAGAGGTGCCGGAGCTTATATCTGCGGTGAAGAAACGGCATTGCTCGAATCTCTTGAAGGGAAAAGAGGAAACCCTAGATTAAAACCGCCTTTCCCTGCTGTAAAAGGACTTTGGGAAAGACCAACGGTAGTAAACAACGTTGAATCGATCGCGGCTATTGTTCCGATCATCGATATTACCGGAGCAGAATACGCAAAAATCGGGGTTGGAAGATCTACCGGTACGAAATTGATTTCAGCCTGTGGAAACATCAACAAACCGGGAGTTTATGAAATCGATATGACGATTACCGTTGAAGAATTCATTTACTCAGACGAATACTGTGGCGGAATTAAAGACGGAAAAAGACTGAAAGCCTGTATTCCGGGTGGAAGTTCCGTTCCGATCGTTCCTGCTAACTTATTATTGAAAACCGTAAACGGAGAACCAAGATACATGAACTACGAATCTTTGGCAGACGGTGGTTTTGCTACCGGAACCATGATGGGTTCAGGAGGATTCATCGTGCTGGATGAAGACCAGTGCGTTGTAGAACATACCATGACTTTAGCCAGATTCTATAATCACGAAAGTTGTGGACAATGTACGCCTTGCCGTGAAGGGACAGGATGGATGTACAAGATTTTAAAGAAAATCGAGAAAGGAGAAGGAAAAATGGAAGACATTGATCTTCTTTGGGACATCCAGAGAAAGATTGAAGGAAATACAATTTGTCCATTGGGTGACGCAGCAGCCTGGCCGGTTGCAGCAGCGATCCGTCATTTCAGAGATGAATTTGAATGGCATGTTAAAAACCCTGAATTGTGTCTGACACAAAATTACGGATTGGCACATTATGCAGATCCAATCCCTGCAGTTGAAAACAATGCTTAAGATGAAACAGATATTAGCAGTCGGCATTTTGATGTCGGGTCTTGCTTTTGGACAAGTCAAAAACGATACCATAGAAAAAGAATACAAGCTGGAAGCAACTCCTTATAAAGCTGAAAAAAAGGAAAAACCTTTACCATTAAGCAAGAAAGGACAGGTCTTTGTTTTTTACGGTTGGAACAGAGGAGCATACAGCAATTCTGATATTCATTTCAGTGGAAATGGCTATGATTTTCAGTTGAATAATGTATCTGCAAGGGATAAACCTACGAAATTCGGAATCGTTTATTTTGATCCGAGCTGGTTTACCGTAACACAGTACAATTTCAGACTGGGTTATTTTATTAAAGATAATTTGGCCCTGGTATTAGGGATTGATCACATGAAATATGTAATGAAGCAAGACCAGACGGTTGATTTCAGAGGAAATATTTCAGATCCTAAATATGCCGCCATGGTACAGAATGGGCAGGTAAATCTGTCGGATGGAGAGTTTCTTACTTTTGAGCATACGGACGGACTTAACTATGAAAATTTAGGTCTGGAAAAATATAAGAATCTCATCCATAAGAAAAATATTGACCTGGTATGGTCTTATGGAGCAGGATTAGGCTTCATGTTTCCGAAAAGTAACGTAAAACTTTTTGGCAATGACAGGAGTGACCGCTTTCATGTAGCAGGAATGGGGACCGATCTGAGATCAAGCCTTAACATGGTGTTCTGGAAAAACTGGATCATCAGAGCCGAAGCCAAAGCGGGATACATCAATATGTGGGATATTAAAACCACCCTCAACAACAAACCCGATAAGGCCCGCCAGGATTTTGTTTTCGGAGAAGTATTGGCCGGCATCGGATATACATTTAATACGAAGAAGTATAATTAAAATATAGCTAAAGCTTTCACAGCATAAGCGAAAAAGCATAGAATATGAGCGAAGAGGTTAAAAAATTCAAAATAACTATAGACGGACAGACTACCGAAGTTTTGCCAGGAACTTCTATTTTAGAAGCCGCAAGACAGATCGGTGGAAAATCTGTACCTCCTGCAATGTGCTACTACAGCAAATTGGAAACCAGTGGAGGAAGATGCAGAACCTGCCTGGTAGAAGTTTCTAAAGGGTCTGAAGCAGATCCCCGTCCTATGCCAAAACTGGTAGCCAGCTGCAGAACCAATGTGATGGATGGCATGGAAGTAAAAAACCTTACCTCCGAAAAAGCACAGGAAGGCAGAAAAGCTGTTACCGAGTTCCTATTGGTCAATCACCCGCTGGACTGCCCTATCTGCGACCAGGCCGGTGAATGTCACCTTCAGGATTTAGGATATGAGCATGGGGTGGAGAACACAAGAACTGAATTTGAAAGGAATACTTACGAAGCTGATGACCTTGGTCCTCACATCAAACTAAATATGAACCGCTGCATTCTTTGTGCAAGATGCGTACTGGCTGCCAATCAACTCACAGGAGAAAGGGAGCATGGTATTTTGTTCAGAGGAGATCACGCTGAAATTTCCACGTATTTGAATAAAGCTTTGGATAATGATTTCATCGGAAACGTTATTGACGTTTGCCCGGTAGGAGCATTAACCGACAGAACCGCACGTTTTGCCAGCAGGGTATGGTTTACCAAACCTATGAATGCTTCATGCAACTGCGATAAATGTTCAGGAAAAGCTGCAGTATGGATGAAAGGCGATGAAATCGTAAGGGTGACTGCCCGAAAAGATCAGTGGGGAGAAGTGGAAGAATTCATCTGCGATACCTGCCGTTTCGAAAGAAAAAACCTGAGCGACTGGAATATCGAAGGACCTAGGCATATCGACAGACATTCAGTGATTTCATTGAACCACTATGAAAAGCCTAAAGATGAACTGAGAGTTTTAGACAATCCGATGGCTAAAGAAATCAGTGAAAAAGACGAAAAATAATTTGAAAATTTGATAATGAGTTAATTTGAAAATGAAATCTCTGGTGTTGCGAAGACTACTTCCCTCCTCCAGCTTCCATATTCAAGCCTCTGATATCTAACATCTATAAAAATAAAAATGGATTTACTTACATTTAAACTTATACTTGTACTGGCACTTTTCCTGCTTTCATTAACGATTGCCGCCTACTCTACCTGGGCAGAAAGAAAAGTTGCTGCCATTATGCAGGACAGAATCGGACCCAACAGATCCGGGCCTTTCGGATTGCTGCAGCCTCTTGCTGACGGTGGAAAGTTCTTCTTTAAAGAAGATTTTACCCCGCAAAATGCAGAAAAATTCCTTTTTGTATTGGGGCCTGCCTTAGTAATGTTTATTTCGTTGATCACAGGAGCGGTTATTCCTTGGGGTAAAAGTTTAAATATTGCGGGAACGTCTTACGATCTTCAGGTAGCCAATATTGACGTTGGGGTACTTTTCATCATCGGAATGGCTTCCATAGGCGTTTATGGAATCATGATCGGAGGGTGGGCTTCCAACAACAAATATTCATTGTTAGGTGCTATCCGTGCGTCTTCCCAGATGATCTCTTACGAATTGGCGATGGGATTGGCTCTGCTTTCTATCATTATGATGACGGGAAGTTTAGATTTAAAAGAAATTACCGCAAACCAGACGAACGGAAAACTGTGGGGCGTTATTCCTTGGGTTTCCGGGTTCAACTGGAATATTTTCTACCAGCCGGTTGCTTTCCTTGTTTTCATCGTAGCAGCTTTGGCCGAAACCAACAGACACCCTTTCGATTTACCTGAATGTGAATCTGAACTGGTAACCGGATATTCTACGGAGTATTCTTCCATGAAATTGGGACTGTATATGTTCGGGGAATATGTGAACATGTTTATCTCCAATGCTTTCATGGTCGTTCTTTTCTTCGGAGGGTACAACTATCCGGGAATTGAATGGGTAACTCAGAACTGGGGCGAAAATACTGCTGGTATCCTGAGTATTGTAGCGTTTTTAGCTAAAACCGTGATCGGAATTTTGATCTTTATGTGGATCAGATGGACTCTTCCGAGATTCAGATATGATCAATTGATGCACTTGGGTTGGAAAACATTAATTCCAATGGCATTGGTAAACTTGCTGGTTACAGGTGCTGTAATTTTAGCATTTGGAAATTAATTAATTTAAAATTTGAGAATGAGCTAATTTGAACATTGAATGCAACAATTATTTTTAGCTCAATAACTATAAAATTAAGATAACAGACAAGATTTGTCTAAAATCTGATGTCTAACATCTAACATCTATAATTAAATGAAACTTACGAACAGATCAAAAGTTGTTTCTAACAAGGAAATGACCCTTGCTGAAAAAATCTATCTTCCTGCGATTTTCACAGGGATGGGGATTACCTTTAAGCATGCTGTAAGAACCGTATTGAAAGGTGCTCCTGCAGTATATTCCTATCCGGAAGTACAGAAGCCAAGGGCAGATATCTGGAGAGGCCAGCACGTTTTGAAGAGAGACGAGGAAGGCAGAGAAAGATGTACCGCTTGCGGACTTTGTGCAGTAGCGTGTCCTGCAGAAGCAATCACCATGACTGCAGCTGAACGAACAAAGGAGGAAAAGCACCTTTACAGAGAAGAAAAATATGCTTCAGTATATGAAATCAATATGCTGAGATGTATTTTCTGCGGAATGTGCGAAGAGGCTTGTCCGAAGTCTGCAATCTATCTTACCGACCGTCTGGTAGATGTAGAAACCAACAGAGGGTCTTTCATTTACGGAAAAGATAAATTAGTTGAAAAAATAAACGAAAGGATTGATATCACTGAAAGACAATCCGAGAAACAAAAAAATGCGGTAAAATAATGGATCAGTTTTTATTTTTCTTGGTGGCGTTTTTAGCAGTGGCAAGTGCTGTGTATTTCGTGTTTGCGAGAAATCCTCTTTATGCTATTCTGTCATTAATTGTTACGATGTTTTCTATTGCGGGGATGTACATTCTTCTGAATGCACAATTCCTTGCGATTATCCAGATCATTGTCTATGCAGGAGCCATCATGGTATTATTCCTGTATATCCTCATGATGCTGAACCTTAATAAGCAAGACGAAAGTAAGAAGAACAATACTTTAAAATTTGTTGGTGTTTTTACGGCGGGTCTTTTATTGATTGGTGTTTTAGGCGTGTTCAGAGGCGTTCAGCAGAACCAGATTGTCGTTGATAATGCAGACGGTAGCATCGGACTTACTAAAAATCTGGGAAGACTTTTGTTTAATGAATATGTTTTACCGTTTGAGCTTGCATCCATCCTTATTTTGGCAGGTATCGTAGGTGCGGTATTAATCGGTAAAAAAGATTTATAAAATTATGGGAGAAGTAAATACATTTATACAAAGCATCCCTCTGAATTACTTCATCATTCTTTCATCAGTATTATTCTGTCTGGGAGTATTGGGAGTATTGCTGAGAAAAAATGCAATTGTTATTTTAGGTTGTGTAGAGCTTATGCTGAATTCTGTAAACCTTTTATTGGCTGCATTTTCAGCATACAAAGGTAACGGCGACGGACAACTTCTGGTTTTCTTCATTATGGTGGTGGCTGCTGCGGAAGTAGCGGTAGGTTTGGCAATTATTGCTATGCTCTATAGAAATACCCGTTCTGTTGATGTAAGTATATTTAATAAATTAAGAGGATAAGAATGGAAAATTTAGTGTATGCAATAATACTTTTACCACTTTTAGGTTTTCTTATAAATGGTCTGTTCGGAAAAAATCTTCCAAAAATTGTTGTCGGTAGCCTGGCTACAGCAATGGTTTTTGCATCTTTCTGCATTGCAGTAAGTATTTTCATGAATTTTGATTCCGAAAGCCAGCCTGTCATTGTAAAAGCTTTTGAATGGTTTAGAGTAAATGGAATTCAGATCAATTTCGGGTTCCAGATCGATCAGCTCTCATTAATGATGGTCATGATCATCACAGGGATCGGATCTTTAATTCACCTCTACTCTATCGGATATATGAGTCATGATAAAGGTTTCTATAAGTTTTTTACTTATCTGAACCTGTTTATCTTCTCGATGTTACTATTGGTAATGGGAAGTAACTACCTGATCCTTTTCATCGGATGGGAAGGCGTAGGATTGTGTTCTTATTTACTAATCGGTTTCTGGTATACCAACGAAGAATATGGTAAAGCGGCAAGAAAAGCTTTCATTATGAACAGAATCGGTGACCTTGCATTATTGATCGGTATCTTTATGCTGGCTTCTCAAACGAATGCTGTGGATTACCTTACCATCAGAGAAAATGCCGGAAAATTTGAATTGGACGGAAGCGTGATTATCTTTATCACAGCAAGTTTATTTATCGGGGCTACCGGTAAATCTGCACAGGTTCCGTTATATACCTGGTTACCTGATGCGATGGCCGGGCCAACTCCGGTTTCTGCATTGATTCACGCAGCAACGATGGTAACGGCGGGTATCTATTTAGTGGTAAGATCCAATTTCTTATTCACTTTAGCCCCAACGGTTCAGGGAGGAATTTTATTCATCGGGTTCCTGACAGCCGCATTGGCAGGGTTCTATGCCCTACGTCAGAACGACATCAAAAAAGTATTGGCCTACTCTACCGTTTCACAGCTTGGATTTATGTTCATCGCTTTAGGTTTAGGAGCTTATACAACGGCCATGTTCCACGTAATGACACACGCTTTCTTCAAAGCATTATTGTTCTTAGGAGCGGGTTCTGTAATCCATGCGATGAGCAATGAGCAGGATATGCGTTTCATGGGAGGGTTAAAAAAATACATTCCTCTCACCCATGCTACCTTCCTGATCGGAACATTAGCCATCTCAGGATTCCCTTTATTATCGGGGATGATCTCTAAAGATGAAATTTTAGTAGCGGCTTTCGCTAAAAATCCAATTTACTGGGTATTCTTATTCATATTAGCGGCCATTACAGCAACTTATATGTTCAGACTGTATTATCTTACTTTCCACGGCGAGTTCAGAGGGACGGAAGAACAAAAACACCACTTACACGAAAGTCCGACCAATATGACCTTACCATTGATCGTACTGGCTATACTTTCTGTGGTCGGAGGTTTAATAAATCTTCCTCACTTCATCGGTCATGGTCATTATGCAAAATTAATGGAATGGCTGAAGCCTGTGCTTACTGAGGAAAGCTATAATCAGATGGAGGCTACACTTTCAGGAGTTCCGTTTGGTACCGAAATGATACTTTTAGGCGCAACAGTTTTAATGTTCTTCAGTGTATGGTTCCTTGTTAAAAATACTTACGTTAACAAGAAAAAACAGGCTCTTCCTGAAGAGCAGTACACCGGATGGGAAAAGCTGTCTGCCAGAAAATTATATATTGACGAACTTTACAATGCATTAATTGTAAAAACTGTTGAAGGATTAGGACGCGGAGGAAAGATGTTTGATAAAGGTATTCTTGATCGTTTTGTAGACTTCGTAGGTGAAGGTGCTGAGGACAGCGGAAAAGCTATGAAGCGCATCCAGAACGGAAATGTTGAGAATTACATTCTGATTATGTCTTTAGCGGTAGGAATTATACTGATTGTTAACTTTATATTACAATAATGTCTGGTTTATTATTAACATTATTACTATTACCTCTTGTAGGTTCGGGATTAGTTTTTGCATGGAAAAATAAATCCAGCAAGTATTTGGCACTGGGGATTTCGTTGATTCAGATGCTTGTAACATTCTACATTGCGGCGGATTTCAATTTTAATCCAACGGTAGACAGCGTATTACAGCACGAGATCAATTATCCTTGGTCACAATTTATCAAAAGTACACTTCATTTCGGGATCGACGGAATGAGCCTGCTTCTTTTGTTGCTGACCAATATCTTAACGCCTGTTATTATTTTATCTTCTTTTAATGAAAATGTAAGCTACAGAAATTCTTTCTACGGACTGATCCTGATGATGCAGTTCGGACTTATAGGGGTTTTCACATCGCTTGACGGATTATTATTCTACATTTTCTGGGAAGTAACTTTGATTCCGATCTGGTTCATTGCAGGACTTTGGGGCCAGGAAAATAAGAGATTTGAATTCACAACAAAATTCTTCGTATATACTTTCGTAGGATCACTATTCATGCTGGCAGGTTTGATTTATGTTTATAATCATTCCGCATCTTTTGCCCTGACAGATCTTTATAATGCTCAATTAAACGAAACCCAGCAGACGGTGGTATTCTGGTTTATTTTCTTTGCTTTTGCAGTGAAATTGCCGGTATTTCCTTTCCATACCTGGCAGCCGGATACGTACACTTATTCGCCTACACAAGGGTCAATGCTTTTGTCGGGGATTATGCTTAAAATGGCCATCTACGGAGTTATGCGTTATCTGTTGCCGATCACGCCGCTTCCGATTGCAGGAATTTCAGGGCAGATCGTCATCATTCTGGCCATCGTAGGAATTGTTCACGGGGCTTTGATTGCGATCATTCAGACCGATATGAAAAGAATTATTGCGTATTCTTCTTTCTCTCACGTTGGTTTAATGGTGGCCGGTATTTTTGCTTCTGCGGTAATCACTTTAAGAGGGAATTTAAATATTGAAGGAGCTGAAGGAGCTTTGGTACAGACATTCGCCCACGGGATCAACGTGGCAGGGCTGTTTTACTGCTGTGACATTTTATACAAAAGATTCAAATCAAGGGATATCAGACAAATGGGAGGCCTTGCAAAGGTTGCTCCGAAGTTTGCCGTATTGTTTTTGATCATCATACTAGGTTCAATGGGCGTTCCATTGACGAACGGATTTATCGGGGAATTTATCCTGTTAAAATCCGTATATGATTTCAACGGGTTGGCAGCCGTGATCGCAGGTCTTACCGTAATTCTTGCGGCTGTTTATCTATTGAGATTCTACGGAAAAGCAATGTTCGGACAGGGAGACGAAGCTGTTCTGAGTACCGCAAAAGATCTCTCTACCGTAGAGTTTTCTGTGTTGGCGAGTTTAGCGGTTTTTGTGATTGTATTTGGTATTTTCCCACAACCGATCATCGAAATGGTGAACAGTTCGTTGAAGTTTATCTACACGGCGATGGCCAGTTAAAATTAAAAGATTTAAAAATTAAAAAATAAGAGATCAGGGAAGATAAAAAGTAAAGTACGAAGCTCTATTTCAAACCTTACTTTAACCTTCAAATCTCAAATCTATATTATGAGTGTTTTAATTATTGTTTTCCTAACGGCAGTTGTTGCGTTATTTTCAGGAGTTTTTGAACAAGGGAAATTCGCAAGATATATTGGGATTTTGGGATTGATCATCGCATTATGGGTAAGCTTTATGCCGGAATGTACATTCTTTGCGCAGTACCGTCATATGTATGACTATACTCAAAATACGGCATTATTCACTAAAATATCAATCGTAACCACATTGTTATTGTTCTTTCTGGGAGGTTTTGCATTCAGCAATCACAGAAGCCACCAGTCGGAGCTGTATGCTTTGATGCTTTTTGCCCTTTGTGGTGGAATTATCCTTTTCGGATACCAGAATATGGTAACCCTGTTCCTTGGGGTTGAGATCCTTTCCATTCCTTTATACGTAATGGCTGGGGCCAATAAAACTGATTTAAGATCCAATGAAGCTTCTATCAAATATTTCCTGATGGGTGCCTTCGCAACAGGTTTTCTGTTGTTTGGGATTGCCTTTATCTACGGAAGTGTAGGAAGTTTTGATTTATATAAGATCCAGAATTTCGGCGTTCTGAACCCGAAAGACGGGATGTTTATTTTGGGAGTTTTATTAATACTTTGTGCGTTGGCATTTAAAGTAGCATTAGCACCTTTCCACATGTGGAGTCCTGATGTTTATTATGGAGCACCCTCATTGATTACGGCTTTCATGGCAAGTGTGGTGAAGATCTCCGGATTTTATGCACTGTTTAGATTAATGACCATCGGGTTTGGTGCTGTGACCGAAGAATGGATCAATGTTTTCGGGGTATTCCTGATTATTACTTTATTATTGGCAAACGTCATGGGACTTGCCCAGACCAATGCCAAAAGAATGCTGGCCTACTCTTCAGTTTCCCACGCAGGTTACATTGGCCTGGTATTTTTTGGGATGACCAGCCTTTCCACTTATAATTTAGCCTTTTATCTCTTTGCCTACGCTTTGGCAACAGTAGGGGTTTTCATGTGCTTAATTTATGTTGAAAAACTGAAAAGAGAAACGTCTTTCGGAGCTTTCAGAGGCTTAGCAAAAACAGAACCTTTATTGGCTACGGTAGCTTCCATTTCCATGCTTTCCATGGCGGGGATTCCGTTGACAGCCGGTTTTATGGGGAAATTTGCATTGTTCTCCCAGGCGATGAATTCGAACCATGGTGTTTTCCTTGTGCTGGTAGCCGTTTTAGGTTCCGCCCTTTCCATCGCATATTATTTAAGATTAATCATTTCAATGTTCTTTTTTAAAGAAAGTACATTCAAATCTTCAGAGAAAGTGACCTTAACCTATAATATTGTTGCGGTATTCGTTATCGCTTCCATCATTGTTCTGGGTGTTTTCCCTGATCTGTTCGCAAGACAGTTCGGACTGTAAAAAATCACTTAAAAATAACAGACCACAACCGCTAAGTTGTGGTTTTTTTATACCTTTACTTTAAATTTCAGTTTTGGCCAATCTTTACAAAAAAGACGCTCCATTTCAGGTTTATATTTCTTTCAAAAAATATTTGGATGTGCTTGAACATATCCGGTACAATGACCGTTTGGACTACCGGGTGAACTATGCCAAATCCCTGATCGATAAAACCAAAAACTTTAAAGAACTGAGAGACGGGTTTCAGGATATTTCACTGCTTGAAAAACATGATGAGCTGATCAAGTTACTGCTTGCCGATCTTTTTCCTACGGGACTTACTCATAATGAAATAAAAGCAGCCAGCATTCCGCTTTCCAATATTACATTCAACTATACCGAAAGATTTAAAAATATCCTCAAAGATGCCGGGAAAGATTTTGAAATAGAGCTTCGGAATATTGATGACGACGAGTTTTATGTGTTCTGCTGCTGCCTGATTATGCAGGCCTATTACAAAAGAGACATCAAAAGTTCACTCCCTTTTTATTATGACATCCCGAACAGACAGGGAATCATGAAGCATTACAAAATTACGGTCAATTCCGATTTCACGGAAGTGTATCCTATCAAAGGCACTAAAATACCTTCTGAAGAAGTCGTGGATATGCTGCTCGAAAATCTCGATGATTTTAAGATGTGGAAAAAATATTTCCCTTCAGAATCATGGATATTAAAAGGTTTTACAATCATTTCACTGGTCGATTGTACCTCTGAAGTTGCCTTATCCGACCTGAAATCGAGCATGATCAGTATCGACCCCGAAAATCTTTCCCCTGACGAAAACCTCATCGAAATTTTTAAATCTTATTTTGATGTGGCCGATCTTAACTTCGGATTGATGCTTTTTAATAAGAAAGACCAAAGGCTTGAAAAACTTCCGATCTATGAAAACGTTTTTACCAATCATATTCTCGACTTCTGGATCAATACTTTTGATGAAGAAACGAGAAAGAATACGTTTATCAATTTAAACCACAATTCAAAACCGATCGTGGTTTCAAACATTTCCAATCTGGATCACGACATAAAAGATCTCCCATCCTTCAGGATTTTAAGCGAAAATAAAATCAACAGCTTCATGGTAATTCCGATCATGAAAGAAAACGAACTGATTGCCATCATGGAATTTACTTCTACTATTGTCAACAGCTTCAACGGCCTTAAACTGAAAAAGCTCGAATTTTTTTCAGACATGATCTTATTTTCCCTCAACAGGTTCAGCTTTGAGAAAAACTACCAGATAGAAGCCATCATTCAACGCGAATACACCTCTATACACGACAGCGTGGTATGGAAATTCAGGAATGAAGCGGAGAAATATTTCAATGCCTCCCTGAATAAAAAAATATACACTTTACGGCAAATCACCTTCAAAAACCTTACGCCTCTCTTCGGGTTCTCGGATATCCGTTCTTCATCTGAAAAACGGTACAACCTGATGCTTGAAGATCTTAATCAGCAGATTGAATGCCTGCACGGGATTTTCTCAATGCTCACAGACTCCGATACCGAAAAGTATCATCTGGCGATTGATATTTTTGAGAATGAATTAAACAATGAGATAAAAGCAGACAGCGAACAGCGTTTTCAGCGTTTACTGAGAGATGAAATCCATCCTTTCTTACAGGCCAAACTGGAAATCAAAACATCCAGTGAGGTTAAAGCAAAAATAAAAGATTACTTCAGCCAGGTCTTTACACAGAATGATTTATTTTATGCAAATCGTAAAAATTTGGATGATTCGATTACCCTTGTCAACAGGAAGCTGGCCGACGTCCTTGATGAAAGCCAGGTAAAAGCCCAGCAGATTTTCCCACATTATTATGAAAGATTTAAATCTGATGGAATTGAGCATAATCTGTACATCGGGAAAAATATTGCTCCGGAACTCAATTATCATTCGAAAGTCGTTCATAAGCTCAGATACTGGCAGCTGAAAACCATCTGCAATATGGAACGTGAATTCCGGAATTTCAAAAAAGATCTGCCGATTGCCATGGATATTGCTTCCCTGATTTTTGTCTACAATGAAAAGATCGATATACGCTTCCGAATGGATGAAAAACGTTTTGACGTGGACGGTGCCTTCAATTCCTATTATGAGATCATTAAAAAAAGGCTTGATAAAGCGCACGTAAAAGATTCTGCCGAACGAATTACCTGCCCGGGGAAAATAACGATTGTCTATTTCGGCATGGAAAACCAGCGCGAGTATCTGGATTATATCAGTAAATTACAGAAAAAAGAGATTCTCCGTAATGATGTTGAGTTTCTCCGTGTGGAAGATCTGCAGGGAATTACCGGCCTTCTTGCCCTAAGGGTATCTATAGCCTAAAAATAAAGCTCATCCGGACTGAATGAGCTTTTATCTTAAAGAAATATTTTTTTAAAGGGTCAGAAAAGCATACCCGAAAGACAATACCGAAATGACGATTCCAGCCATGAAAATCTGGTAAGTGATCGACAAAAGCCTGTATTTCCGGTCCAGAACTTTCCCCAGATAGTATAAGTCTTTTACCATAGAATCATAAATATAATCGCGGTCTTTTATCAGGATGTTCATTGCGTCCTGGTAATCCTCAAAGACCATACGGTTGAAATTTCCGAAAAATAGCAGATTTACCTTTCTGTCGGCAACGTCTTTTGCGGTAAACCTCGCTTTGGTAACATTAGGTTTCGTGGAAAGAATGGCAAAAATAATCGTTAAAACGGCCGATAAAAGCAGGATAAAACTAGGAATGATAAGATGTGAATTTTTAGGAGTATCCAGCTTTGGAACCAGCACCGAAAGGCAGACTGAAATGATAATCGCATTTACAGACAGCAGAATATTGGCTTTGCTGTCGGCGATATCGCTTAACCGCGTATGATTGCTGAGGGTCACTCTGAATAAAGTATCGACACTGCGATCGGATTTGGGTTCTTTATCTTTGGATTTTTTACTTTCGGACGTTTCTTTTTTATCCTCTTCCTTTTCAAGTTTTTTCTCAATTTTCCTGATATTCTTATCTTTCAGGGGTTGCCAGTTTTGCTTCGCGTAGTCGGTATAGAAACGGTGTTTGTGCTTCAGCATGTCAAGGTTCCCGGAATTCCATTCATCATTTGAAAAGCATCTTACATTGGTAAGCTCCCACTCTTTACGTAAAGCATCGGAAATATCATTGTAGTCGTGGCTTGCAAAATGGCTGCAGTCAGCGTCCTTTACAATTTTTTCCAGAAGATTCTGCGGCTCGTAGGTGATCTTTGTGGCCAGGATCAGCTTTGCAATATCATTAATATCATTTTTGGGATAATTTTCCTGCTGCAAAAAACCTTTCATGATTTCTACCCCTTTCTCTTCATGGTCTTTGGCACATTCTATGTATCCTGTATCGTGAAACCACAGAGCAAGCAAAACCTTTTCCTGATCTTTTTCGGAGACCGGCGTATTTTTTAAGATTTCCTCAGCTTTATTTACCGTAAAGGTTGTATGAATAAAATTATGATAAGAATATACCGAAGATAGCTTATCTTTGAATAAGGTTTCAACATAATCTTTGGCTTTTTGTAAAATGTCCATCACGAAATTTTGTTAATGTAAATTTATGAATTTATACTTGAAAACTCATCTAAAAAATACTTCTCTTGCTCTTAGATTCGTATTGTCCGCCGGAGTTCTTTATTCCTGCGCAACATATAACGTAAAAAAGGGTAAAAACTTATCTGAAGTCAGCAATTCTGATATCAAACCGGAAACTGATTTTAAAATTTTCCTGGTAGGAGATGCAGGAAATGCAGATGAGCTTCAGTCTCAAAATACGTTACGCTTGTTGAAAAGCCAGCTGGAAACCGCCGGCAGCAATTCGATGCTAATTTTTTTAGGAGATAATATTTATCCGAAAGGAATGCCCGATCCCTCCGATAAAAATTATGAGCAGGCAAAGAAAAAGCTCGAAGATCAGCTTTCGATTGTAAAAAACTTTAAAGGCAGAACACTGGTTATTCCAGGAAACCATGACTGGTACAACGGTTTGGACGGAATGAAAGCACAGGAAGATTTTGTAAAGAATTATTTTAATGATAAAAAAGCTTTTCTTCCCAAAAATACCTGCCCGATCGACGATATCAATTTAACAAAAGACATAAAACTCATTGTCATCGATTCGGAATGGGCACTTTTAAACTGGGACAAACATCCCGGAATCAATAAAAACTGTGACATTAAAACCCGTGAAGATTTTTTCGAGGAATTTAAAGACCTCATTACTAAAAATCAGGACAAGCAGATCATTGTAGCGCTCCATCATCCTGTGATCAGCAGCGGGACGCATGCCGGGTACAGTTCGGCAAAATCCCATCTTTTTCCCCTGAAAAGTAAAATTCCCGCTCCGGGGGTTGCGAGTCTTATCAATGTGGTAAGAAGCTCGTCGGGCGCCAACCCGGAAGACATCAACAATCAGCATTATGCGGATCTGGCCAACAGGCTAAAAAGCATCGTCCAGGAGAAAGAAAACATTATTTTTGTTTCGGGGCACGATCACAATCTGCAGTACCACGAAGCAAGAAATATCCGGCAGATCGTCAGCGGCGCCGGTTCAAAGGTAGATCCCGCATCGATCGGCGAAAAAACAGACTTTTCGTACGGAGGAAGCGGATTTGCCGTGTTAAATATGAGAAAGGACAAAAGTGCCGATGTGGAATATTTTTCGACAAGAGACAACGCTCTGGAAAAACTTTCGCATATACAAGTAACCGAAAAGCCTGCGGATTTTGTCAATAATTATCCCGATTCTTTTCCTTCTACCATCACTTCTACTATTTATCCTAAAAAATTAACCGAAAAAAGAAAATTTTACAGATGGCTTTGGGGTGAGCATTACCGGAAATATTACGGCATGCCCATTGAAGCCCCGACAGCAAATATTTCAACACTGGATGGCGGATATATCCCTTTCAGAGAAGGAGGAGGAAACCAGTCAAACAGCCTGAGGTTAAAAGCAAAAGACGGACAGGAATTTGTGATGCGAGGCATTAAAAAAAGCGCTGTCCGGTTCCTTAATAATATGGCTTTTAAGAAAAGTACTTTCGGCAATGAACTGAACAATACCTTTCCGGAAAAATTTCTGCTTGATTTTTATACAACCAACCATCCTTTCACACCTTTTGCCATCGGAAATATGTCGGACAAGCTGAATCTTTACCACAGCAACCCGAGATTATATTATATTCCGAAACAAAAAGCGCTGGGAGAATACAATATGCATTACGGCGATGAAATGTATATGATCGAAGAGCGGTTTTCTTCAGATCCTAAGACCCTCGCCTCACTGGATAATGCAACAGATATTGTTTCAACGGATGATGTACTTAAGAATTTTAATCAGAATTATAAATATTCGGTAGACCAGGAAACGTATATCAGGGCCAGGCTTTTTGATATGCTGATCGGCGACTGGGACCGGCATTCCGACCAGTGGAAATGGGCAGAATATAAGGATGGTGATAAGGTCGTTTACAAGCCGATTCCTCGTGACAGAGATCAGGCATTCAGTAAATATGACGGCAATGCCTTCAAAATTATCATGAATATCCCTGCGATCCGCCACATGAAAACATTTAAAGATGATATCCGAAGCGTAAAATGGCTCGCCATGGAACCTTATCCGCTCGATCTTATTTTCCTGAAAGGAGCCACTGAAGAACAATGGCTAGCCCAGGCCAAATATATCCAGGAACATCTTACGGACGAAGACATCGACAATGCCTTCAACAATCTGCCGAAAGAAGTGCAGGACGCTACCATCGCCGATATCCAGAGAAAACTCAAAGCAAGAAAAACGAAACTTGAAACCTACGCTTCGCAGTATTACGATGTGCTTCAGAAGAAAGTTCCGCTGGCCGGTACGGTAAACCCGGACAAATTTGTCATTACGAAAAACGGGAATTCCGTTAATGTAAAACAATATAAATTAGATAAAAAACAGGAAAATCCTGAGCTGGTTTTTGAAAAAACATACGAAGATTCCAAAACAAAGGAGCTCTGGATTTACGGGCTGGAAGATGATGACATCTATGAAGTTTCCGGTGATGGAAAACCAAAGATGAACATTCGTCTGATAGGAGGATACAATCATGATACTTATAATGTAGCCGATGGCAGAAAGGTAAAGATCTATGATTTTAAGTCACAGAAAAACACCTACAATACCCACGGAGCCACCAAAGATATTTCCGATGACTACGACATTAATACCTACAATTACAAACATCCGAAATACAACTTCTTTGCTGGTTATCCGAATGCCAATTTTAATCCGGATGATGGTGTCATCCTAGGCGTAGTGGCCAACTACACGGTCAATAATTTCATCCGCGCACCTTTTACCCAGAAACACAGCCTGCGGGCCAATGTATACACGGCAACGGGAGGCTTTAACCTGGGATACAAAGGAATCTTCAAAAAAGCCGTCGGAAGCTGGGATGCCGGCATCGATGCCAATTATACGACGCCGTTTTTTGCCAGGACATTCTTCGGCCTGGGGAATGAAAGCGTGTACGATAAAGAAAATGTTGACAGGGATTATAACCGCGTACGTATTTCTCAGTTTCAATTTGCGCCATCGCTGTCCACAACGAGCTGGTATAACCTTAAACATCAGTTTCAGCTGACCTTTGACCATGCGAAAGTACAGAGGAATGACAACCGTTTCGTAGCCGTTTCTCCGGATGTGAATCCCGAAGTTTTTAACGGTCAGCAGTTTGCGGGAGCCAATTATACCTTCAGTTTTAAAAACCTGGACAACAGCGCTTTCCCTACTCTGGGAATGGAACTTGCTCTGAAAGCAGGCTGGAAAGCCAATATCTCCGAGTTTGACCAGAATTTCGCAACATTTCAGGGTACCTTGAACGTATTTCACCGGATTGATAAGCGGGGGCGGTTTGTATTGGCCAACTCCACCAATGCCATGCTCATCAACAACAACAATTTTGAATTTTACCAGGCTGCCGCAATAGGCGGAAATAATGCCATGCGTGCTTACAGGAACGAAAGATTTGCCGGGAAATCTTATGTTGTCAACAATGCCGAAATACGATGGGATTTCGGAAGGGTTAAAAACAATATTGCTCCCGCCAATATGGGAATTCTTGTCGGATATGACCTTGGAAGAGTGTGGATGGACCGTGAATCGTCCGACAAATGGCATCAGGGTGTAGGGGCAGGATTCTGGCTGAATATCCTTGAAATGTTTTCGGCAAGACTTGATTATTTCACGGGTGAAGACGGGGGTAGAATTTCTGGTGGTGTGGGACTTGCGTTCTGATTTATGGGCAGTAGACAATAGGCAGTAGGCAGTAGGCAAATTTATATCTATACAAAGGTTCTCACAAACAAAATATGAATGATTAATTTCAACGCAAAGGTCTTGTATTAATCCTGTATATTTTAAGTAAGCCAAGCATTAATCAGCAGGCTGATTGATGAAGCGTCTGTTTAAGCTTCGCGAAGCTAATTTATTTTCCTTTACCTTCTGAAATCAACGGTATGAAAAATTCATCTTCGTTGAAAAATTTCCGCAGTTAACATCAACGGTTGGATTTTATTTCAAATTAAACCGATACACGTTTCCTCCGGTTTTTTTATCCTTTTCATCGGCGATCAGCAATGTTTTGTCACCTACAAAAGTAATGGCTTCTTTTTGGGAATTATGGTCTAAAGATATTTTCTGAATCCTGGCTGAATTAAAATCATTTTCCGTAAAACCTGTGAGAATCTGAACATTCTTATGGTTCAGCAAAACAATTTTATTTTCCGTACTGTTGATCGCTGCTGAAGTAATGGCTGCATCGCTGTATCCTCCCTGAAGCTTTAATTTACCTATTAATTTCGCTTCAAAATCGCCGGCTTTATTAGGCACTTTAAAAACGAGGAAAGTTCCGTCAAAACCTTTGCTTCTGTTTTTGGTGAAGAGGTAAAAATTTCCTTTCATCGCTACAAAAGCTTCGCAGTCGTAAAGCCAGTTGGATTTCTTAGGCGGAAATTCGGTTTGTCCCTCGTAATGAAACGTTGTCGTTTGGGTAACGTTGGTCGTCTTTTGAGCAGCGTCTTTTAAATCAACTTTTAAAATGGATAAATTGCGCCGGTCGTTATCATTATTTCCAAAATCGCCGATGTACATATTTCCCTGAGTATCGGCCGTTATATCTTCCCAGTCGTGGTTTTCAGCATTTGTTACCAGCACGTCGGCAATTGGGTTTCCCTGCCTGTCAAGACCATAAATAACGTTCTTGTTTCCCTGGTCTTCGATCGCCCAGATCGTTTCCTTATCTTTGGACAAAGCGATTCCGGAGACTTCCTTAAGTTTTTTAGGCAAAGCAAATTCTACTTCCAGGCCGGCTGTTTTGGGTGAATCCTGAGCCTTGGGATTGCAGTTCAGCATAAGAAATGAAGATAAAACAAGAACTCGTAGCATAATTTATTTTTTTAATTTTTTAAACTGAAAATAGGAAAACCTGATATTCTTCTCTAAATTATTAATCATCTGCTGATGATGAAGAAAAAATCCCGCGGCCAGACCAATCAGACTTCCTATAATTGTGTCGATTAATCTTGCATGCATCAAATCTTCAACATTGTGGTGAACCAGACTGCCGGTTTCTGCCAGAAGAATGGTAAGAGGGGTGATGAATGCCACTGCAAAGCCGTAATTTCTTACAATCAACAACTCAATAATGAATTGCAGGATGGTAATAATCACGATCATGACAATCTTTTCCGGGTTAAACAAAAGGATTATCCACGCAAAGCCAATTCCGATAAAAGTTCCCAGGATGCGGTGCATATTCCTTTGGCGTACATGCTCGAAATTCCGTCCCTGGACAATGGCTACTGCTGCAATAGAGATCCAATAGGTATTGTTAAATTGTAAAAGATGTCCGATGATCAGGGTTAACGCCATAAAAAAGCCAATGACCGTGCTTTCTACAAATTTGGTATATCGTCTTTTACTGAACGTTCTTCTCGGAAAAGTAATCACTTCGCTCTTCTCAATGAAAACCGAATACAAAAACGCGAATGAACACGACAGAATAGCCCCCATTGCCACAAGGCCCACCCTGGTAGGAATCATTTCCAGATCAAACTTATAGGTGCTTGCCATCGCCGCTACCATGATAAAGAAAAAATTTCCGGGCGGCGGAATTTTGTAGTAAGAAGAGATAAAATGTGCCAGAAAAGCAATAATGCCCAATGACAATGCCGCAGCATACGCATTAAATCCGAAAAAAGAACTTACCGAAAACGAAAAAACAATTCCGAACGCACAAACTGCCAGGTGAATCATTCGCTGATTGATCGGCGCAGAAGTGAAATATAAGATCGTTAATGCTCCCAAGCTGGAAAGCGCTCCATAATTAGGTTTCCCTGAAAAATAACCGATAAACAGGCAGCTGCCAATACAAAGGGCTGCAAGAAAAGGAAAATGCCATTTGCGCTCTGTTTTTTTAAACTCCAACAGATACTGAAATCGGTGATGGATGGGATTCTGCACCTTCATTTTTATTGGAGTTGTTTGGCTTTTTCCCACAAAACATCCATTTCCTCCAGTGACATTTCTGCTAATTTTAAATTTTGTTCAGCAGCTAAATGTTCCATTTTCTGGAATCTTGAGATAAATTTTAAGTTGGTTCTTTCAAGCGCAGAATCCGGGTTGATCCCTGAAATTCTTGCATAATTGATCAGGGAAAAAAATACATCTCCCAATTCCTGTTCCTTCTTCTCAGGATCGGTTTCCTCGTGAAATTCCCGGATTTCTTCATCTACTTTTTTCCATGCATCTTCCGCATCGTGAAATTCAAACCCGATTCCCTTTACCTTATCCTGAATACGATAAGCTTTTACCATGCTCGGAAGACTTTTCGGAACGCCGCCAAGAATGGACTTGTTGCCTTCTTTCAGTTTCAGCTTTTCCCAGTTTTGCTTGACTTCTTCTTCGTCTTTTACTTCGGTATCTCCATAGATATGGGGATGACGGAAGATCAGTTTTTCGTTTAAGGAATTGATGACATCCGCAATGTCGAAACTTTCTTTTTCGGAACCTATTTTGGCATAAAAAACCAGATGCAGCAATACATCGCCGAGTTCTTTTTTAATTTCCTGTAAATCATTCTGAAGGATCGCATCTGACAGCTCGTACGTTTCTTCCAGTGTTAAATGCCGAAGGGATTCCAGCGTTTGTTTCTGATCCCACGGGCATTTTTCGCGCAGGTCGTCCATAATATCCAGTAATCTTCCGAAAGCTTCCAGCTTTTCCTGTTTCGTATTCATAGTTTGGGAATTCAAAGTAGTACAAATTTACGGGAAATATTCTGTTTGGTTCTTTTGTGGTTAAAATTTTAACCGCAGATGGGCACTGATTTTCACGCATGGAGGCATCGCTTCTGAAACCGGAACACAAAGTTCGCAAAGAAGATGTTCCTGCATGCTGTTGAAAGGTTCACAGAGGCGTTCTACTTATAAGAGACCACTAAGTCCGGCTTCACGACAATTAGTTAAGCTATTGGACGGTTCTTTCTGAAGGCAATGTTATATAAAAATGATCTGCAAAAACTTGCCACAACGTTTATCATTCCCGAAGGGAATCTCAACATCGTATTAGAGATTGGAACGATTCGGGTCTGGATTCCTACGGAATGACAAATATCACGCATTAATTTAGGGATCGCTTTTGCAACACAATTGATCTGCAAAAACCCACTACACCGTTTGTCATTCCCGCAGGGAATCTCCACATCGTATGAGAGATTCGCATGGAACGATTCGCGTCTGGAATCCTAGTGAATGACAAATCTCACGCATTAATTTACGGGATCGCTTTTGCACCACAATTGATCTGCAAAAACTCACCACAACGTTTGTCATTCCCGAAAGGAATCTCCACATAGTATTAGAGATTCGTATGGAAAAAATTCGCATCCAGATTTCCTGCGGAAAGACAAATATCACGCATTAATTTAGGGATCGCTTTTGCAACACAATTAATCTGCAAAAACCCACCACAACATTTGTCATTCCCAAAGGGAATCTCAACATCGTAGGAGAGATTCGCATGGAAAAATTCGCGTCTGGATTCCTAGTGAATGACAAATATCACGCATTAATTTAGGGATCGCTTTTGCAACACAATTGATCTGCAAAAACTCACCACAACGTTTGTCATTCCCGCAGGGAATCTCAACATAGTATTAGAGATTCGCATGGAAAAATTCGCGTGTGGATTCGTAGTGAATGACAAATATCACGCATTAATTTAGGGATCGCTTTTGCAACACAATTGATCTGCAAAAACCCACCACAACGTTTGTCATTCCCGAAGGGAATCTCCACATCGTATGAGAGATTCGCATGGAAAAATTCGCGTCCAGATTCCTACGGAATGACAAATATCACGCATTAATTTAGGGATCGCTTTTGCGGTAAAATCTAAACAATCACTTTCCGGCTGTGGCACTCTCCACGATCAACCATGCGGCATCCAGCATTTTCATGAGCTGGAGGTACGGAATGATGATGCTCTTTCCCTCGTCGCACCGGGAATTTCCCAGCGAGAAATACACCATCGCCGACAGAAACCCATCGAATTCTTCCAGGCTGCAGGCCTTGAAAGCGTTCTGAAACACCCGCACCGGATCCCGGTATTCTTCCTCCGAAAGGGAGCCCGTCATTGTTTTGGGAAAGTTGGAATCTGAAGAAATCTTAAACTTTCCATTCTTTGCTTTCCCCCCGATCAGACGGGCGGCCCGGGCCAGCGAACGCAGCGACAGGTACAAATGGAAAACTTCGGCGGGATCTTTCGTGATCCGGACATTCTTTTGTACCGAACACTGCATCATCATGCTGAGGGTTTCCTTTACTTCCGCCAGGCTGTTGAACTGGAAGAAGGTTTCCAGCAAACCCACCGCGGAATGTTTCCGGGTGCCGGACCAGAACCGGGCTTCAAAGTCTGTCTTTTTCTTTTTCATGATTCTGTTTTTTTAGGATTATGGACGGCCATCGTTCAGAGAATAGCTTTCCCGAGGGATGCCGGAATTTTATTTTCGTGTCAATCTTCGTTGTCAGGGAATACCGGAGACGGCCTGCCTGGTGGCAGACCATTACCGGATGTAAAGAATAACAAAACAATTATGCACAGGAAGACCCTGTTCATTTCTTAAATTCCTTTCGGGATGAAAATAATTTGGAAAATTGACAGAAAGCCAGTACTTTTAAGGGACGAGTTTAGCGTACTTCGGCATTCTTTTGCGCTTAAAGGAATTTCGGAGTTCGGCGGTTTTTGATTGCGGCTATGCCCCGCCTTCCTGCACTTGCGGGCAGTTTCGGTATAGCGTGTTATCGGTGATGCGGCGGGAACCGGTTATTCCGGAGGGCCCATGAGCGGAAGGGTTGAAAATTTATTTTTCATCATTTGTTTTTTATGAAAGCTCTCCTAAAGCCACCGTAAAAATCACGCCCTGCCGTCCGAAAAGTGAGGAACTTTTCGGCAACCATTTCCATTACGGAAATCGTCACGTCGACTCGGATGCGTCTTTTTAATGGTCTTTGGAGACTGTTGTTAAGTTGCTGATACAAATATAAGAATAATTTTTAATACACCAATATATAGGTGTAATATTTTTTTTGAAAATATGACCAAAACTTTCGTGTTTGAAACGACTCAATTCGATTATGACCTTATTAATCATGTCAAAAAGTTAAGAATTGAAAAAGGATTGTCTCAGGAAAAATTAAGCTTAGAAATGGGCTTAGCGAGAAGTTTTGTTGGTAATGTTGAAAATATAAAAGAAAATCATAAATATTCCACCCGCCACATTTCTTTGCTAGCCAAAGCTTTCGGCTACAAAAATATTTCTGAAATGATGGACTTCCCTACTCCGCAATATGACCGAATTAAAGTCACCGTGAAGCAGGTTTATAATGAGAGTGGAACGAAGGTGATGGAAAGTGAGGTGTTGGGGATTGAGGGGATTGAATAGAAAAAACTTCTGAGTTTTCAGGAGTTTTTGTTGATCTATCCGCAAAATATAATAGCAATAATTTTAAGATTACATTTTATTTCGCATATTTATGTTCCTATTACTTAAACCGAATTTCTCAAATTTGTACCTAATAAATCTGGAATACCTATCTTCGTGGGTAGATAAGACAATTTGTTGGTTTGAGAAATTATATTTTAAAAGCTCTACCAATGAATGAGCATTAATTTCATCCAATGTTTGTAACGGATCATCAATAAAAATTATTCCAAGTTTTGATTGATTAAAGACTTTGTTTAATACTAGCATTAATGAAATAACTGTTGCTGAAAGCTGACCAGAACTTAAAGTAAAAGCAACTTCCTGATCTTTATAACAAGGAGTTATATACAACTGCTTTTGTCTCTCCATGTCAAACTCAATATTTAGACCTGAACCTAAACTGTGATTCTGCAATATTTTACCTGTGTATATATGAAAAGGTATTTTAATTTTTTCTACTATTCTATTAGTATATTCTTTAATTTGTGTTTCTACTTTCTTTGACAAATTATTTATTTTAGCAAAGGCAGACTCTAATTTTCTTAATTTTTCTTGTCTTAAAGTGATATTATGGCTGATAGAATTATAAAAATCCCATTGGATATATTTACGTTTATTTTCTATTAGATTTGCTGAAATAGATCTCAATTCTTGTAAGTCGCCTTCAAAATAAAAGTCAAAATCATTTTTAATAGTAGTCTGATCTAAACTACTATCAATTAATGGACGATGATCATTAATCAGTTGTATTGTTTTTTCTTTTATATTTGTTAAATCATCTATAGAACGATGATTAATCCAATTTAAAATTCCATTTTGAGCACTTTCATTGAATAGAAGTAAAAATTCTTTAAATTGATTCTCTCTAGTACGATAATCTAATATTTGAGAATAAAAATCAGCTTCAATCAGCTTACTCCTTTCTTCCAATAAATTTTGATTTTCAGAAAGTAAAGAAGACTTTATAGTATTTAAAATTGTTTCATTGAATTGCTTTTTTATCCTTTCATATTCTGCATTACTGTCTAAGTAAGATTTAAAAATTTTTGACTCGGTTTCTTCTATGTGTTTGATTAATTCTTCATATGATCCCCAGTCATATCCGCAAGTAGGACATTCACTATCTTCAATTTTTATAATAGTTCTATGTTTTGAATTTATTTCTAATAATTCTTCACGCTTTTCTTTCAATTCGGATAAAACCCTATTGTCAACAGATAGATTTTCTTCCATTGACAAAATTGTATTAAGTGAAGTTCTATAAGAAGCTAGATATTCATTTAAAACATCTTTTTGAAAAATAAAGTCTGTTGTATTCTTATCGTTAAGTCTCTTATAGTCTAATTTTTCAATCAGCTCAAGAATACTGGAGTTCCTTTGAAAAGTCCGATTTATTGCTATTGTTCTGTCATATTCTGCTTGTATTATTTCAAAATTAGTAACTCCCCAATAGTATTTTATAAATATATCAATAGAATTTGTATTAAGGAAAGAACTAATTTTTTGGTTATTAATAACATTCTCAATGGACTCTTTGTGAAGAATCAAATAATTTAGCTTATCTAACTCTGTAAGATACTGTTGATGGATGTCAGAATCTGTATTTTTTATTTCTTCTTTATCCCAATCTAAGCCTTTAGCAGTTATAAGCCTACTGAAGACAACGTCAGAAGCGCTTTCTGAGATTGTATCTAAATTGTTTTTTTGGAATTGTTCTATCTCATTTCTGTAGATAGTCATTTTATTTTCAATCTGAGACCTGAAACTTTTGAGTTTAGATAAAAGCAGTCGTTCTTCTTCTCCACCTAATAATGATTCTAAAGTATTATACCTGTCTTTAGGATTTTCTTTTAAAAAATAGGTATTTTCATCTTGTTCTACATAATTCAATAAATTAAACAATGAGTAAATATCCTTAAAGTCAAGCAATTGCTCTAAATCATTATATTCAGTTTCTGCATCATTAACATAAAATATTGAAGAAGAAAAAATCTGCCCAATATTATTACCTCTTGAAAAATAATCATTTGCTGCAGGAAATTCTCTCTTAATTTCCAGTTGATTTCCTTCATTATCCTTTAGAACGATAGAAATTTCTATTTTAGAATTATTTACTTTATGGATAGGACTATCTTTAAACGCATAGTTTTTATTTAAAAAAGGCGTTCTGACCTTTCTAGGGGTCTCGGCAAACAATATCTCAATGGCTTCAAAACAAGTGGTTTTTCCATAACCATTTGGTCCATCATAAACAATTAAATTATTACCATCAAAATTAAATTCTGATTCGGTAATACATTTAAAATTTTTAATATACAGACTTGATATTTTATACTTGTTCATCATCAGCTATTTGAAATTGTGAAATAAAAGTTTCAATATCTACACTATCAGAATAGTTATCATTAATGTTTTGTAGCAAAGTTTTCTCGTTCTCTGTCAAATCCGTTTCTAAAAGTTCTGCAATGGTAGTCAGTCCAAAACTATCACTATGATAATTTAAAAAAGGAAGTTTAATAAAAAGATTCATTAACAATTGATACCAACTTTCATCTTTGTTGTTAATGATTTCAGAGTTCTCTAATGCTATTTTGTTTAATTTTTCATTTAAATTATCCGATGTTATACCCCCTAATTTCTTATTTAATAATTCAAAATCTGAGTTGAGATACGGTAAAATATACTTTTTAGCAATTTTATAATCTTCCTCTATTTTATGTATTTGCTTTAAAATGTCTTCATTTTCTAATGTTTCTAATTGTACTGCAACAATGCAGGAAAGATTAAAGTCAATGAATCTATTTCTAAAAACATCTATGTTAGAATATTCTTTGACGCTATCTAAATAGGCATTTATCCCTAAATCAATATCATTGCTGTTTTCCTCCAGCTCAAGTTGACGTAATAAATTTTGATATTCTGAAGATATTATGATATAAAAATCGTCCTTATCCTCAAAATATAATACCGTAGGGTTTAGTTTTCCATCATTTAATTCTAAAGACTTTAGATGATTATTTTCTGCAATATTTTCAATTAAATTTTTCATGAATTGAGATCAGTTATAGTTTCAGATAGCTTTTTTAATCCAAAATTTTTAATAGGATCTGTAATATTTATAGAGGGGGCTGAAAAAGTATCAGGAACATCAGTAATATTCCTTCTAAGATCCGCTACAATGCTTTTATCTAACGTCACATGATCTGTAACTATATAATCAGCATCTGTTAAATTATTTTCCTGAATATTTTTAAAATAGCCTTGTAGCTTTATTTTATCAGGATTAGTTGGAGGATCACTAATATTGTGGCTTATAAGGGATAACTGATATTTTTCCTTATTATGATTATAAATAAGGTTTTCATAATCAGGTGCTTGAATAATTCCCTCTATTGCTTTTGTAATAATATTATTTATAGAGTCCGTATTCATATAAGAAATCGAATTTACTCGTATGTCATCATCACCTAAGGTAACATGGGCGTTAATTCGTTCTTTTACAAGTTTCTTTATGTCATCAAAATCCAGGCGGTCAATACCTTCGTAGCATTCCGTTACTTTTTTACATAATTCAACTTCATTTGGGTTACTCATGTCATAATCAGGAATATGTTCAGATAATTTCTTTAGAAATATTCGTACAGCTGAAAACCAAAAAATATCTTCAGTGTAAGTTAAAGCCGAACTAAGAATCCAGTTTTTAATTTCTGTCAATGGTATAGAGCGAGCGACTTTGGTTCTGTGCCGTAACTTGATTAGGTTGACAATATTATTAAGAAAATAATTTCTTTTTAGTGTAATATCACTCTGATGTGGGTTAGGTTCAGGGAGTAAGCTTTCTATTGCAGTATCAATTTTTGAAGTAATATTTTCAAGAGTATAGACTCCTTGAATAATAGAAAATTTACTAAAATCAATGGTTTTGTATCTGTTGTCAAAAGAAGATAAATCCGATTCATAATCTGAAATTACTTTATCGGTAATTAATGAACAATTAATAGGTTTTACTCTTTTATTAATACTAAATAATGATTGTTTTTTTCTACCGTCATTAGGGTCTTTCAATAAAGTTATAAAATAGTAATACTTGTCAATTAATTCCTTTATGACACCCTTATATTTACTTAATTTGTCGGCATCTTGACTTAAATATGCCTTTACTTGAAACACTTCTAAAATATCAGTCTTTAAAGAAAAATCTTCATCTTGTTCTAATCTCAAACAAAAATCATCAGGAATCGTGTCGCCTAAACTTATAATAGTTTCAATTGCTTTGCATAAAGCAACTTCTCCTTGAAATATATATCCAGACCAACTAGGGGTAGCATCTGTACTCATCAGTTATTTATAAATTATTCATAAAACACAATTATAATTTATTCCTCAAAATAGTAGTTACGGTTTTCCGTAAAATAATTAATTTATCAGATTATCTTCAATGAATTCAAATACTTCGTAAGTTATTCTCCTAACCTCGATATATTCTTCTGTTCCTATATTCGCAAAGGAAAGTTCTTCACATTTTCTATGAAAGTTCTTTAACTCTTTTTTTTGCTTCGAATCTTTAACTAATGGGATTACATTTTGTAATACTACAGATAATTTATTATGTAAGTGATTACTCATTAAATCATCTGCAGTCTTTAATTGAGAATAATATTCTTTAATTGTCATGGATAGAGTTTTAACAAATCTAAAAAAAAATTATGAAGAATTATTAAATAATTACGTCATATAAAATCACTTATTAATATGAATAATTTTTATTAATATTATACTTAGCATAATAGTAAAGTAATTTTCATAGTCAGTTAAGAATTAGTTATAAAAAAACCTCATCAAATCTGATGAGGTTTATATTGTAAAGTAAGATAATTAATTATCCCTGTTTTCTGTGCGTGCTTTTCGGAGCGGCTTTGGCTGCAGAAGTCGCTTTTACTTTTGGAGCGGCTGGCTTTTCAGCTTTTGGGGCTGCTTTTTTAGGCGCTTCTTTTTCTACGTTTACTTCTTCGGTTGCCGGTTCACCATCCAATGTTTCAGGTTCTGCTTTTACGAAGCTTTCCGGCGTGATGTATCCTGCTTTGTGAAGGATGTTGTACCATTGTGCCAGTTTTTTGATATCGGAAGCGTACACTCTTTCGGTATCGTAGTTCGGAAGAGAAGCGGTCATGAATTCTTTCAGCTCAGCTTCAGTGGCTTTGTGGTGGATGGCTTCTTTGTAATCGTAGTTTTTCGCAATATTTTCAAACACTTCGAACAAAGGAACTTCCTTATCAAAGGTAAACATGGCGATGTTATCCAGCAAACTTACCTGGCTGGAATTCCCGATGCTCACTTTCTTCTTGGTCGTAACATCTTCAATGATAAAACCGTTTCTTAATTGAGAAACTAATTTGTAAAGTCCTGGTTTTCCAGAGATTGAAATTATTTTTTCTAACAGCATAATTTTATTTTTTATCAATTCTGCAATCGCTTCCGGCACCTCGGCAAGCTCCGTGCTTGGGCTTTTGCGTTATATTTCTTCTTTTTATTATTTACTTATTTGGGGAATCTCATTTTATAACTGATGCTTACGTCACCCTGGGTAATTTTGGTCAGTTTTCCTTTCACGAGCTTCTTTTTCAGGGCACTCAAATGGTCGGTGAACAGAATTCCTTCGATGTGGTCGTACTCATGCTGGATTACGCGGGCTCTAATATCGGAAAAAGTTTCGGTATGTTTTACGAAATTTTCGTCATAGTATTCAATGACGATGGTTCCTTTCCGCTTCACGTCTTCCCTTACATCCGGAATCGAAAGGCATCCTTCATTGAATTTCCATTCTTCACCGGATTCTTCAAGAATTTGCGCATTGATGAACACTTTCTTAAATTCTGCCAGCTCATCCTTGATGTCTTCATAATCTTCATCTTCCGCCAGCGGGCTTACGTCGATCACGAAAAGGCGGATGTCCAAGCCGATCTGCGGGGCCGCCAGACCGATTCCATTGGCGCTGTACATGGTCTCGAACATGTTTTCTATCAGTTCCTGAAGGTCGGGATAATCCTGGTCTATATCCTTTGCTACTTTTCTTAAAACCGGGTCCCCAAAAGCTCTTATCGGTAAAATCATCTTGTTCTTTGTTCTAAAAAATTCTGCAATATGATGGTTGCACTTACTTTATCTATTAATCCTTTCTCCTGCCGCTGCTTTTTACTTTTCCCGCTTTGGGAAATAAAAAAGGAGGCCATTTTGGAGGTAAATCTCTCATCGAAGCGGTTGACTTTCACGGTCGGAAATTCATTTTTAAAAATTTCGATAAATTTCAGAATATCCGTTTCCACTTCGGAGACATTTCCTTTCAGGTCTACGGGAAGTCCTATCACGACCTCATCTACTTTGTTTTCACTGAAATATTTCTTCAGAAAATCAGTCAGAACAGGAGTCGAAACCGTATCCAGACCACTCGCAATGATCCGCATATCGTCGGTTGCAGCGATGCCGCACCGAGCTTTTCCGTAGTCTATTGCAAGGATTTGTCCCATAGGTTTGCAAATTTAGTAAATTTTAATGATTTTATTCCAAATGCGGTTTTTTATTACGCCCTGCATTGTCAATAGCGGTTTTCGTCTGTTTTACCGCCATGCCTCAAGATAGGGAATACTTGTTTATATGGGGATTGAATAAGGAAATTTCATGCATTTGCACGGTTTTTTTACAAATCATGTTTTATTACGCTAATTTTTTTATAAATTTAATTTTCAAAACAAAATTATGAAGAAACTCATCCTCGTACGACATGCAAAAAGCGACTGGCCGGAAGAAACCGACGACTTCAACAGACCCTTGGCAGACAAGGGGTTGGAAGAAGCGATGCATATGTCTAAATTTATGAAAGACAACAATGTGAGCATCGATTATTTTGTTTCGAGCCCCGCGGTCCGTGCATTGAATACGTGCAGGATCTTCAACCAGTCTTATCAAATCGATCTTACGACGGATGAGAAGCTTTACAATCCTTTGGAAAGCAATTTTGAATCGGTAATCTATAACCTGGACGACAGCCATGAGTCGGTAGCGTTTTTCTCCCACAACAACGGGATCTCCAATTTTGCCAACTCGATTTCCGAAGACATCTTCCACTTCCCGACCTGCGGCGTGGCAGGCTTCGAGATCGACTGCAACTCGTGGTCTGAATTCGACGGGGCCAAAAAAAGGCTGCTGTTTTTTTATGATCCGGGAAAGATAAAATGAAAAGATCCAATGGCTTCGAGAGCCTCAGCCACCGGATATTTTCATCTTACCATGTAAAAAATCAAAGATTTTTAAAAACTTTTGTGTTCTAAAATATGCGCAACACTTTATCCTATAATCTAATATGACTTATGTGTTAAAAGCTTTTGTTACTTTTGTGGTTACATAAAAAGTTCAAAAAACTTACCCCGTAATTTTCGGCTAAAGCCATTTTTCTCCCTTCAAAAACAAAAAGACGGGCTAAAGCCCGTCCCTATTGATAACCATCTTCTAAATGATTTGTTGTAAATTATTTTCTTCTCAAATCCAGATCATCGAAATCAAAGCTGAAATCCGTAACATCGGAAATCGGTTTTAACCTGGCAGACCGGGCTTTTCCGGTTTCGTCATAATCAAAGATGATATAGGCATCGGCATCGTAGCTGCGGTCGTCCCATTTGATGATAAAAGAATTGTTGGAATACGGCAGCAGCTCTCCTTTTAATCTCGGTGAGTTTTTGCACGAGATCCGGTACGTATTTCCCTGCTGGGCAATTTCTACATCCCCAAACCATTTATCGGTATAAATTCCGGCAAACTGCTCCGCTTTCGGCTGAAGGTTTTTATCTTTCCTGAATGCTTCGGATTGTGCGAACGCATCTTTCTTCTGCTTATCGAACATTTCTTCCGTTTTTTTCATCCGGTCACCATAGGTTTTCAGCCAGTTGCGGTCTGCGATCCCGAGATACGAATCTTTTACGGTATTGGTAACGGTATTAAAAGCCGCTCCCGACTGCTGGTTGGTTAAAACCACAATGCCCAGTTTCATATCCGGAATCAGGGTAAATTGTGTAACCGTCCCGATTAATCCGCCGGTGTGTTGAATCTGTTTGTGACCCTTCACATCACTTAAGAACCAGCCCATTCCGTAGCCGTAGAAGCTTGTATCGTATGGGTTCTTTGCTGCTACCGGGCTTGGGATCTGCAAGCTCAAGAGCTGCTGCACGTTTTTATCGGAAACCAGTTTTTTACCGTCTTTGGTCGTAAAATTATTCAGCAGGAATGCTGCCCAGGTCGTCATGTCTTTGATGTTGCTCATAATTCCGCCGGCAGCATTGGCAGTTTCATTCCAGTCGTGGGGAACGGCGATGGCTTTTCCGTCTACCGGAGCGTGGGCATCGATTTTGTTGGCTACGGCTTTTGCCCGGTTGTAGCTTCCGAAACTTGAAGTCATTCCTACAGGTTTCATAATTCTCTGTTCGATAAAATCTGCCCAGTTTAACCCGGAAATTCGGTGGATCACTTCACCCGCTACGATAAACATGATATTGTTGTAATCAAGGGTTGTACGGAAAGGGTTTTCCGGCTTTAAATATCTCACGTTGTAAACAATGTCATTAACGGTTAAGCTTCCGCCTTCCGGGAAGAACATCAGGTCTCCCTGCCCAAGGCCGAGTCCCGCCCTATGGGTCACCAGATCTTTAATGGTAACATTCTGGGAAACGTAAGGATCGTACATCTGGAATTCCGGGATGTATCGGGAAACTTTATCATCCCAGTTCAGCTTTCCTTCATCTGCCAGGATAGCCAGCGCGGTACAGGTAAACCCTTTTGAATTGGATGCGATACCAACAAGGGTATTGTCGTCCATCGGCTGCTTCGTCGTTAAAGACCGTACGCCGAATCCTTTCGAGTAGATCACTTTTCCGTCTTTGATGACGCCGACCGACATTCCCGGAACATCGAATGTTTTTAAGGTGTTCTGAATTAATTCATCCAGCTTTTTCTCCTCCACCTGCGCCTGGGCCATCCCCACCGTCAACAGAAGAAGGAAAAAAGAAAGTTTCTGCTTCATTTTTTTAATTTTTTCAAATTTAATTAAATATTGGATGATGCTGATATAAAAAGTAAATCTTCATAACTTTGCAGGATAAATCATTTTCATGACCAAAATCCTGCTTCTTTCCGATTCCCATTCCTATATCGACGACCGTATTGTAGAATATGCCGGAGAGGCCGATGAAATATGGCACGGCGGTGATTTCGGGAGCATGGAGGTGATTGAGCAGCTTGAAAAAATCAAACCACTGAAAGGCGTGTACGGAAATATCGACAATGCGAAGATCCGTTCGGAATTTCCGGAAGTAAACCGTTTTACCTGTGAAGACGTTGAAGTTCTGATGATCCACATTGGCGGCTATCCCGGGAAATATACGCCGCTGTCCAGACAGGAAATTGCGGAAAAGGCACCGAAATTGTTTATTTCAGGGCATTCCCATATTCTGAAGGTGATGTTTGACCAGAAAAATAATTTGCTGCATCTCAATCCCGGAGCCTGTGGCAAACAGGGATGGCATAAAATGAGAACGATGATGCGTTTTGTCATTGACGGAGCGGAAATCAAGGATCTGGAAGTGATTGAATTGGGACCTAAATTTTAAACACGGATCACTAATATTTCACGAATATCACTAATTTAATTTGTGGAAATTTGTGAAATTATTTGTGCCTTTTGTGGTTTACAAAAACAGTTATGAAAATAGGCGATAAAGTTTCGGTGGTAGACGAGGATTTGAGTGGAGTAATCACTTCGGTCAACGGAGATATTGTTGTTTTTAAAGATGAATACGGGTTTACTTACCAATATCCGAAAACTAAACTGGTTCCGAAAAATTCGGATCTATATGAAAATATTAAAGTTGTAAAAAAAGCAGAACCTAAAAAAAATATTTCTAAAAAGCATCAGAAAAATGCATTGGTCCTGGATCTCCATTTTCATCACCTGGTAAAAAATCCCAATGATTATGATAGTTTTGAAAGGTTATTCATTCAGAAGGAAAGATTGATCGAAACGTTGAATTTCTGCAGGAAAAATCATCTTAAAAGATTAGAGATCGTACATGGAATTGGTGACGGAATCCTTCAGCGAATGGTTTGGGATGTCCTGGAAAGCCAGACCGGGCTCGATTTTTACAACAAGGAAATACTTCATCATCAATCGGGTGCGGTAATGGTAGAATTTCACTAAATTTGCAGGAATCAAATTATGAATATACTTAATTTACTTTTTACCAAGGACGGACTCATCTACCAGATTGCCAGAAACAAGAGCATTGTGGAAGAGAAGTCGTATTTTACGGATGAAGATTCCCCCGAGCATTTTATCCGGGATACGCTGGACCAGGTCCTGCTGAAACAGCGGTTTGATGAGATCCATGTGATCTCGGCGCTGAATCATTTTACCCTGATGCCGGAAGGTTTCTCCGAGCACGAAGCCGGATTCGACCTGATTGCCTTCAATGCACCGGTAGATAAGGAAAAAGAGGAGCTGATGCTTTCCATCAACGAAAAATTCAGAATCCAGTTCTATTATACTTTTCCGAAGGAATTCTATAAAAAAATCAAAGAGCTGGCGGTACCGGTACAGTTCAATTTCTCCGGCGAAAAGTTTTTAAACAGTATTCATTATAAAAACAACAAGGAAATCCACATTAACCTGTATCATAACCAATGTGAGTTTTTCGCCATCGACAACAAAAAAATTATCTTATACAACAACCTGGATGTAAATTCGGAGGTCGACTTCCTTTATTTCGTGATGTTCACACTCAGTAAAATCGGTTTCGGGATCAATGAAACCCACTTTTTTGCTTATGGGGAGACCACTGAGAACGAAACTTTCATTTCGGAACTTCAGAAATTCGTTAAGCACCTGAAAATCGTATTTGATAATATCCCCACTAAAAATTTTATATTAAATTAGGTTCTGATGACCTGATGGCAGAAAGTATCTGCTGGCTCCGTCAACACCCTATAATCCAACCACTATGTACAGAATCATTTCAGGCAAATGGAAAGCCAAGAAAATAGCCGCCCCGAAAAATTTTGATGTAAGGCCGACCACGGATTTTGCCAAGGAAGCGCTGTTCAGCATTCTGGAAAATACCTATGATATGCAGTCGGTTTCCGTATTGGACTTGTTTGCGGGAATCGGCTCCATCAGTTTTGAATTTGCCTCCAGAGGCTGCCAGGATGTGACTTCCGTGGAAATGAACCCGAAACATACGTCTTTCCTAAATACCACTGCTTCGGAGCTGGGATTCAGCCTGCAGGTGAATGTTCAGAGAGGCGATGTTTTTGACTGGCTTAAAAAATTCAGGAATAAAAAATCTTTTGAAATTGTATTTTCCGACGCTCCTTTTGAAATGGAAGAGAAAAAATACCAGGAAATCATTTCTTTGGTTTTAAACAATAAATACCTGAAAGAAAACGGCGTTCTGATCGTCGAGCACCAGAGCCGGATGAAGTTTGATCACCCAAACTTATTCGACACCAGAAAGTACGGAAATGTAAGTTTCAGTTTTTTCAGACCGAATAAAGAAGAAGATACAACGGCTTCAGCAACCGAAGAATAATCAGGACGTTTTCCTGATTATTTTTTTTGAGTTTTCCGCAGCTTCAATTCCCCATTTTGTGATCGCCTGGATCACCGGAAAAAGGGTTTTTCCAAAATCCGTTAAAGTATATTCTACCATTAATGGCGGCTTTTGGGTATAAACTTTTCGCTCGATGATGCCATCTTCTTCCAGCTGTTTCAACTGCAGGCTTAAGGTTCTTTCCGTAATGGTGGGAATCAGCTTTCTGATTTCATTATAACGTTTCGGGCCATCCGTAAGATGAACCAGGATTACCGCTTTCCATTTTCCACCGATGAATCTCATGGTGACGCTCGTACAGCAAGGATAAGTTTTATCGTCTATCGTATACATTTTTTATACTATCATTTTTTACCGTTATTGCAAATGTATAAAACTTACAATAGTTTTGCAACTATAAAAAATATAGTTAAAAAATTATGAGCTTTTTAGAAAAAATGAGATCGAGATATACGGTAAAAAAGTATAATCCGAAAGGAACCCTCAGTGAAGAAACCGTTCAGCAGCTGAAAGATATTTTACAGCTGAGTCCATCCTCCATCAACAGCCAGCCCTGGAATTTTGTATTTGTGAATGAATCTTCGGAAAACCGGGAAAAACTGGCCGATGCTTCTTACTGGAACAAAGAAAAAATCGACAACAGCAACCTGCTGATCATTTTCCAGGTGCTTAAAAAGCCGGAAGATTTTGAAAAGCAGATCGAAGCGTACCTGCCGGAAGGATCCATCAATTATTACAAAAATTTTGTAAAATCCAAAGGAGAAGTGTTCATCAAATCCTGGATGGCGCATCAGGTGTACCTTTCGCTGGGCGTCCTGCTGTCGGCCTGTGCTGAAATGGGGCTGGATTCCACACCCATGGAAGGCATTGAGAATGACAAATATGATAAGATCATCAACAACGAGAAATACGAAACCCTTTTTGCCGTAACCGTGGGAACAAGATCGGAAGAAGATACGAACCAGCCGGTACATACGCCAAAGAAAAGGCTGGAAAGCAAGGATGTAATTATAGAAATCTGATTTAATTCAAATCATTATAAAATAAAAGCTGTCTCTTCACGGGACAGCTTTGCTTTTATAGGACTTTCAGTTCGAGATCGATGGTTTTTCCGAAGAATTTCTTTGAGATTTTTTCAAAGTTTTTCGTAAGGTCCGAAAGATAGAAATGATAGCTTGGCTTAGGATTCTGATCATTCAGCAGATTATATTTATCTAAAATAATTTTCAAATGGTTAGCCACAATATTAGGAGAATCGATCACGCGGACCCGGTTTCCGTAGTATTGCTTGATCTCATCAATTAATAAAGGATAATGCGTACAACCCAGGATCAGGGTTTCTATATTTTTCAGTTTGCTGTTGCTGAGGTAATTGTAAATGATGGCGTGGGTGATCGGATGGTTTTTAAAACCTTCTTCAATGGCCGGAACCAGCAAAGGCGTTGCCAGTTCATCCACTTTGATCCATTTGTTATGCTTCCGGATGCTTTTCTTGTACAATCCCGAATTCACGGTAGCTTTCGTCGCAATCACACCGACGTTATTATGAATTTCGTAGGATACCTTTTCCGCCACAGGATTGATCACATCGATAACGGGCACTTTTCCCGCCACCGACTGCATCACTTCGTTCAACGCATTGGCCGTCGCCGTATTACAGGCAATAACAATCGCTTTACAGTTCTGCTCCAGCAGGAAATTGGTAATTTTTGTAGAATATTCGATGATGGCCTCTCTCGACTTCTCACCATACGGAAGGTGTTTGGTGTCTCCGAAATAAATAAGGTCTTCATGAGGAAGCAACCTTTTGATTTCTTTAGCGACCGTTAATCCACCCACCCCGCTATCGAAAATCCCGATAGGCTGCTTGGGTGAAAGATGCGAGTAATCCTGTTTTTTAGTTTTCAAAATTGAGATGAAATTTTATGCAAAAATAGGGAATTTTGTCACATAAAATATTACTTGAAATTCATTTAAACAATAAACAGATCCGAAGCAATACCATCGGCCATAAACCAGTTTTTTTCAGGAATTTTCAAATGTCCGTTTTCGATAATCAAAATTTCTTCTTCCAGTTTTGATTTGATCTCACTTTCGAAATGTTCTAAGATCCTACCGTTGAATTTTTCTTTTAAACGATGTAAATCAACACCCCAAACCGTCCGTAGGCCAATCATGATCATTTCATTGAACTGGTCTTCAGTCGAAAGAATTTCTTCTTCTTTTGCCAGAACATGAGCGTTCAGTTTTTTAATGTACTGCTGATTATTCGCAACATTCCAGCTTCTGATCTCAGTTCCGTTGTACGAGTGTGCTGAAGGGCCTATGCCAAGATATTCTTTGTATTTCCAATACGAAGAATTGTGTCTTGAATAAAAGCCCGGCTTCGCAAAATTGGAAACTTCATAGTGGTCAAATCCGTTATCCTTAAGGAAATCCGACAGGTAATAAAATTCTCTGTTCTGCTCTTCTTCTTTCGGGCTTTTTATTCTACCTTTTGAAATCCAGTTTTCCAGAGCGGTTTTGGGTTCAACCGTCAGTGCATATGAAGAAATGTGAGGCACTTCTAAGGCTATTGATTTATTTAAATTCTCTTTCCAAATCTCCAAGTCGGATGTAGGTGAGCCGTAAATCAAATCAATGCTTAAATTTTCAAAACCGAAATCCTGTGCTCTTTTAATGGAATCTTCCGCTTCGTTGGCAGTATGTGCCCGGTTCATCAGTTTCAGATCGGCTTCAAAGAAACTCTGGGTTCCGATGGAAAGGCGGTTGACCGGCGAATCTGACAATCCTTTTAAAAACTCTTTATTCAGATCATCCGGATTGGCTTCTAAGGTTATTTCAATATCTTTTTCAAAGCTGAAATGCCTCAGCACCTCATCGATCAACGATTTTATCTCATCCGGGGAAAGGATCGACGGTGTTCCACCGCCGAAATACAAGGAAGATAAACTTTTGTTCTGCAGTTCATTTTTTCTGAGAACGATTTCCTTTTTCATCGCAGCCAGCATGTCATCTTTAAAATTCAAAGATGTTGAAAAATGAAAGTTGCAATAGCTGCATTTCTGCTTGCAAAAAGGGATGTGGATATAAATCATAAAAAAAGCCCTGAAAAATTCAGAGCTCAAATTTATTTAAATTAAATCAATTAATATCTATAACCTCTGTGGTTAATGAAGTTATCGAAGTTATATCCTACCCCGAGCATGAAGCTGTTTCCTCCATATTCCTGGATATCAGACAATCCGATGTTGTAGGTAGCTCCTACCATAAACTTGTTGAATCTTACTTTCACTACAGGAGCAATCTGTAACTGCTGACTGTCGAATCTGTTTTGAACAGATCTGTAGTTTACCCCGAAAGAGAAAGAGTTGATATCATTGAAGAAGGTTGCCATAAGGTTCCCGTCGATTGTTCTTGTAGAGTTAGTATTCAGGTTGATCAATACGGATGGTGTTACGTACATATTATCAGCAAAATGCCAGTCCCATCCTAAGTTTAAGAAGAATTTGATAGGAGAAGGCTCACGTCCGTTTACGATGGCTTCGTCATTGGTAATGGCGATATCATTCACGGAAACCGAAGCAAAGATGTTTCTGTAGGTAGCCGCAGCCCCGAAGTTGGCATAAGCCATGAAAATATTGCTTTCACTTCCCTGTAATAGAGGATCTGAAGCATCCTGCGTATTAATCTTTGAATAATCAAAATTCATGTTGTACAAGCTGATGCTCGTTCCGAAAGAGAACTGGTCTTTTCTGTCTCCTTCGCTGCTAAGAGGAATAAAATATGAAGCACCCGCTGTAATACCACCCGCAGAAATAGGCCCATTGCTGTCTCTGAACACAGACAGACCCGCACCTACTCTATCAAAGATGTTCGCGTTGATCCCCACCGACTGTACGTTGGGAGACTCACTGAACTTCGAAAATTGCTGCTGATAGTTAAGATTAAGCTGCACATAGTCGGTCTTTCCGTATTGTGCCGGGTTGAACAGAAAATCACCATCTAAAAGGTATTGTTGATAGTATGGTAATGTTTCTTGTGCTTTGTATGCATTTGACAAAAGAGCTAAACATACGATAGCATATAGTTTTCTCATAACAAATCTTGATTTCAATTCAACAAATATAAAAAAATTCTCAATATATTTTTAGTTTTCTAAATAATTTCTCCATTTTTTTACAGCATCCGCCATATCTTTCGGCATTGGGCTTTCAAAATACAATTCTTTCTTTGTGGTCGGATGAATGAATCCTAAAGTATGGGCATGGAGCGCATGTCTCGGCAGAATTTCAAATACATTTTTTATAAACTGCTTATACTTAGGAAGATTCACTCCGCGCAGTGGGGTATGCCCTTCGTACCTTTCATCATTAAATAAAGTATGACCGATGTGTTTGAAGTGGGCTCTGATCTGGTGGGTTCTTCCTGTTTCAAGCTTACACTCGACCCAGGTCATATATCTGAATCTTTCCAGAACTTTGTAGTGGGTCACTGCATGTTTCCCCTGGCTGCCGTCTTCATAGGTGTGCATCTGCATCCTGTTTTTCGGGTGGCGCCCGATATGGCCTCTTATGGTCCCTTCATCGTCCTGTACATTTCCCCAGACAAAAGCCCAGTACAGTCTCTTTGTTTTCCTGTCGAAAAACTGTTTGGCCAGAAAGCTTAATGCATATTCATTTTTTGCGATCACCAGAAGTCCGGAGGTATCCTTATCAATCCTGTGAACGAGCCCTACCCTGTCGAGATCGGATTTTGCTCCGTTTTGCTCAAAATGATAGGCCAGCGCGTTGACCAGCGTTCCGTCCCAGTTTCCGAATCCCGGATGTACGACCATCCCCGGATCTTTATCGACGACAATCAGGTCATCATCTTCGTATACAATGTTGATAGGGATATTCTGCGGGATGATCACATTCTCTCTTGGCGGATGTGCCAGCAGTACGGAAATCTGGTCTCCCGGCTTTACACGGTAATTTTGCTTGACAGGCGTTCCGTTAACGACTACGTTTCCCGCTCTGCAGGTCTGCGAAATTTTATTTCTTGAAGAATTCTGACGGAAAATCAACAGAAACTTATCGATCCTCAAAGGTTCCTGACTTTTGTCTACGGTAATGTTGAGATGTTCATAAAGCCCTTTGTTTTCCTCATCAATATCGATATTTTCGATACTGTCGCGGTCTAACAATTCATCATCCAAAAAATCTTCGTTATCTTCTGCCATTGTTTTATTTTTTTATACAAAAGGCTTCAACATAATAAAGTTGAAGCCTGTATTTTTATGTGAATTAATATTATTCTACGACTACTTTCTTAGCCTTTGGCTTTTCTGCCGGTTTTTGCGTCGAAGCAGCCGGTTTGGTATTGGAGACTGTATTTCCGCTGCCGGTATTGGAAGTTGTACTTCTTGGCTTCGAACTTTCATTAGAGGAACCGGTTGTTTTACCCGTCGATCTCTGAGTTTCTATTTTCGGTGTTTCTGAAGAAGGCTTAGGGCTTTCTCTCCTAGGAGCAGGAGGAACCTGAGGTTCTTCGTAGGCAGGCTCATGGTAGGCAGGAACTTCCTGATACTGTACCGGAGGCAGTCCCGTATCAACTTTCATCCTGTAAATAGAATTCAGTTCTTCGATTTTTGCCCGCAATTCTGCAGGAGTTCTCTTACTTGCCCAAAGATCCATCTGCATTCCCTGATCCCTTACATCTCCTGCGGCAGGATCCTGGTAATAAATGATATCGGATTCATCTTTACTTCCATCCTCATGTTCTACCAGCCCCACTTCAAACATGCTTCTTGCGATTACAGCTCTGGCCTCTTTCACGGTAAGCCCTACAACATTAGGAATGGAGATATTTCTCATCGGCCCTGAACCGATAACGACATCTACGACAGAAAATCTCGGAAGCTTTGTCTTCGGTTTTACGGCTGTTCCTTTAAACATAATTCTTAGGACAGCATCTTTCTGAATGCTTGGTTCATAAATGGTATCGCCCACTTTTAGTCCTACCTGTTCCAATCTCTGGAAAGCAAGACCCGAATATTTATTAATGACATCAGGAACCTCTACCCGGGCCCATGTTCTCGGATTTACTTTAATTTGAATGGCTCTTCCATCCTTCACTCTTGAGCCTGGCGAAGGATACACCTGCAATACCTGGAAAGGCCTGTACTTAGGGTCATATTTAAAGCTATCTACTTCATAGTCCAAACCTGCATCATCCAATATTTTGATTGCTTCCTGTACTGATTTATTGACAATATTGGGAACGGGAATTTCCTGACCGTGATTGGTATGGTATTCCAGCCAGCGGAATGTAAGCCAGACCAGCCCTACAAAAACACCGATGGCAACAACTAAGTTCAGTAAAACTTTCCAATTGAAAAGTGATTTAAGCATACTTAATATTACTATAATTAGACAGCAAATATAACTAATATTTTAGAATGTACTTTTATTTTCCTATTTCATTTTCCTTTTCAAAATTTCAGGATTTACAAAATTGCATTGTATAAAATCATTAAATTTGCCCCAATTGATACTTTACAAATATGAGCAAAAAAAGTGTTGCCGTAGTGATGGGGGGCTATTCTGACGAATATGTTGTATCATTAAAGAGCGGACAATTAATCTACGATTCTCTGGATAGAAATCTTTACGATGTATATAAAGTGGTTATTCTGAAAGATGAGTGGTATTTTTTAGATGAAAACAATCAGAAATTCCCGATCAGTAAGGGTGATTTTTCGGTCATCACAGACCGCGATACAACCTTGAGATTCGATGTCTGCTTCAATATCATTCACGGAACACCGGGTGAAAACGGAATTCTTCAGGCATATTGGGATGCCATCGGACAAAAATACACGGGATGTGATTTTTACCAGAGTGCGCTTACCTTCAATAAAAAAGACACTTTGGCTGTACTCTCAAAATATGGGATTCCTTCCGCAAAAAGTGTTTATTTGAGAAAAGGAGAAAATATCAATACCGATGAGATCATAGATCACCTCGGATTGCCCGTTTTTGTAAAGCCGAATCAGTCGGGCTCTTCACTGGGCATTTCAAAAGTGAAAGAAAAATCTGAACTGCTTGCCGCTACCGAACTCGCCTTTAAAGAAGATGATGAAATTTTAATTGAAAGCTTCCTGAACGGAATGGAAGTTTCTGTCGGAGTCATTGATTATAAAGGAGAAACGATTGTTTTGGGAATTACTGAAATCGTTCCTAAAAATGAGTTTTTCGATTATGAAGCCAAGTATGAAGGAGCTTCTGAGGAAATTACCCCCGCAAGAATAGACGACGAAACAAGAATCCGCGTGGAAGAAATCGCAAAAAAAGCATACAATTCTCTGGGGATGAGCGGTTTTTCACGCAGCGAATTTATCCTGATGGACGGAATTCCGTACATGCTCGAGATGAATACCAACCCCGGATTTTCTCCGGCCAGCATCCTTCCGCAACAGGCAAAGATTTACGGAATCTCCATCACCGATCTTTGCGGAAATGAGGTTGAAAAAGCTTTAAACAAAAGAAATTAGACATTAGAAATAAGATACTAGAGTAAAAGACTCTTTTATTAGCTTATAACTTATAACTTTATCACGCATGAAAATTGCTGTTTTTCCGGGATCATTTGATCCTATCACCTTAGGGCATTACGACATTATAGAACGGGCGGCGCCGCTTTTCGATAAACTGATCATTGCTATCGGGCAGAATTCACAGAAAAAATACATGTTTCCGCTGGAAAAAAGAATGGAATTCATCCAGAATTCCGTTGCCGAATTCCCGAATGTGGAAGTCGATTATTTTGAAGGGCTTACCGTTGACTATTGTTTTGAAAAGAATGCCCAATACATCATCAGGGGATTAAGAAATCCGGCAGACTTTGAGTTTGAAAAAGCCATCGCCCATACCAACAGAACTTTAGCCCATAAAAAGCTGGAAACGGTCTTTTTACTGACCTCATCGGGAAAATCGTTTATCAGCAGCAGCATTGTACGGGAAATCATCAACCACGGCGGAGAATACGGGCTTTTGGTTCCGGATTCCGTGAGGGTTGAGAAAAGTTAAAATAATTGATCATCTATAAATGATGATTGATAGCTTACATGAAATTGACCCAATTGATTATCAATCATCATTTATCAATCATAATATATGCACGAGCAGTTTAATTTTGCCATAGAAGTTCTTGGGACGATCTCTTTTTCGATGTCGGGAAGTTTTGCTGCTATGCAGAAACGGCTTGATCCGTTCGGCGTACTGATCATTGCTTTTGTAACATCTGTTGGCGGCGGAACCGTGAGGGATTTGCTTCTGGATATTCCGGTGTTCTGGATGCACGATCTCCTGACCTGTGCTTTGATTATCCTGACCAGTATTTTCACGATGATTTTTAAATCTTTTGAAAAAAATTTCAGGGTAACTCTTTTTATTTTCGACAGCTTCGGACTCGGCCTGTTTACGATAATCGGCGTTCAGAAAGGTTTGCACGCGGATATCCATCCTCTGATCTGTATCGGCTTGGGAACGATTACGGGATGCTTCGGAGGGATTATCCGGGATATTCTTCTCAACAGAATCCCATTGATTTTCAGGAAAGAAATCTACGCCACAGCATGTATCGTCGGAGGTTCTGCGTTTCTGTTACTGACAAAATTCACGACGCTCACCTACACTATCATACAGATTTTCACCATTTTACTAATTGTAAGCATAAGAACACTCGCCGTGAAATATCACTGGCAGATTCCCAAGTTCTACGGTTATACTAATGATGCGGAAATGTAATTTAATTGCTTTCATTTATCCGTATCTTTGGGATACAACACAACTGACACTTCAGTTATTAAACATCCACACATGTTGTGAATTGCTTTCATTTATCCGTATCTTTGGGATACAACACAACTTTAATATTTTTTATTTAATAAACTTTCCTGTTGTGAATTGCTTTCATTTATCCGTATCTTTGGGATACAACACAACTGAGAGTTCTTTGGTATTCTTTGCGGATTTGTTGTGAATTGCTTTCATTTATCCGTATCTTTGGGATACAACACAACCATAATTTAATTTTTACCAAAGATAAATAAGTTGTGAATTGCTTTCATTTATCCGTATCTTTGGCATACAACACAACAAATAGGCTTTGGCGGTAGTCAGTTGATGCGTTGTGAATTGCTTTCATTTATCCGTATCTTTGGGATACAACACAACAAAAAACGTACTGAGGAAATCATAGAAGCTGTTGTGAATTGCTTTCATTTATCCGTATCTTTGGGATACAACACAACGAAAGAATCAACCCGGATAACGTAGCCTCTGTTGTGAATTGCTTTCATTTATCCGTATCTTTGGGATACAACACAACCGCCGATAAAGGCGCGTATTCCGCTTACTTGTTGTGAATTGCTTTCATTTATCCGTATCTTTGGGATACAACACAACTTTAAGCCCTAATGAGATGAGGATTGCGGGTTGTGAATTGCTTTCATTTATCCGTATCTTTGGGATACAACACAACAACAAGGCGCTTGTTACCGGAGATTTGGCTGTTGTGAATTGCTTTCATTTATCCGTATCTTTGGGATACAACACAACCACAGCGGTACACCAAATAACAATATATGAGTTGTGAATTGCTTTCATTTATCCGTATCTTTGGGATACAACACAACATCTTTTGACCTATTGCAAAACGTTTACCGGTTGTGAATTGCTTTCATTTATCCGTATCTTTGGGATACAACACAACGTATGAAGCGTGATCGACAAGTCTAATTCTGTTGTGAATTGCTTTCATTTATCCGTATCTTTGGGATACAACACAACTGTTGTATATATCCGCGTTAGCGCTGGCGCGTTGTGAATTGCTTTCATTTATCCGTATCTTTGGGATACAACACAACCTCAACATTTAACCCACTGAATAACAGTGGGTTTATTTATTATTTAGGATTAAAAAAATCAGAAAAGCTCGAGCTGTTGGAAGGTCGGAGGCGGCTCTTCTTTATTCCTGGCAAAGAAGATCTCGATGTCGCCGAACTGCTTATCCGTAATGCACATAATGGCAACTTTTCCGGCTTTGGGAAGCATAAACTTAACTCTTTTAATATGCACTTCCGCGTTTTCACGGCTCGGGCAATGACGCACGTACATGGAAAATTGGAACAACGTGAAGCCATCATCGATCAGGGCTTTCCGGAAACGGTTGGCGTCCTTCATGTTGGCTTTCGTTTCGGTCGGAAGATCATACAATACTAGTACCCACATAATCCGGTATGCATTAAACCTTTCGGCGTTCATATTTTTCTTTGTAAAATGTACAATGTAAAAAGTAATTCAATTCATCAGATCAGTTCGGGATAAGAGATCAGCCGCTTTTCTCCCGTGTAACATCTATAAAGCGAAGAAGCAGTTGATTTTACAGCTACCAGCAAAGGTCTTGTTTTACCGTCAATCAGCACATCCCTGGTCGCAATCTGAAGAATATGCGCTTTGAATTCTTTCGTCAGTTCCTCAGATTCCGGGTAAGCTTTCAGCCACTGCATCACCAGCAAATCGAGAAATGGACGGTAAGGTTCCATCAGATCATCCGCCAGGCAGTACGGATTGTATTTGTTTTTATGAAAGATGCCGAGAACCGGGAGCAGTCCTGTTTCAACAATCGCCCGGGCCACAATGCTCCGGAGCACCGCATAACCGAAATTAAAAAACTGGTTGGGAGAATCCCCGAAACGCTGTCGCAGGAAATCCAGGCTGATCAGGTATTTCCAGTAATGCTGGGCGGCAATTCCTTCTATATTAGTAATATCGCCTGACTTTACATTCCGCTGGTATTCAATCATCGGTTCGTAATAATTTCCAAGCTTTATCAGGACATTTTTCTGGTTTTCAATCTTGCATTCCACCGTCTGTTTCCACAGCTGCTTTTTCAACGGTTCACTGGCTTCCAGCTGGTCTTTTACCCTGTCTGAATGCTCGGTATGTCCGTACAGCGGCAACATGATTCCATGCGGCAGGTGATGCGCATCACAGCTGATCACTACCACATTGTTTCCCATCATTTTCTGAATAAGGTTATGCGAAATGGTGATTTGATAATGGTCCAGCATCAGCAGTCCCAGATCTTCCACAGGGACACTCCCCTTTTCCGTTTTGGTTTCCGGACAGAGGATTTTCAGCTGCTTGTCTTTGAGCTTGAGATAAGCGGGATTGCCAATATAGATGGAGCGGGTGATCATAATGTAAAAATTTTAATATTCTCCTACCTGAACTATTTTCCCCAGATGATTCAGACGAACCTTTAAAACACCTTTTAATCCGCTTAATCCCTCTCTTCTCCAAGTGACTCCTTTCAAGGCAGAATTATCTTCAACATTAGTTTCCAGATGATGCCTAAAAAAATAATCTTTTATGGTAAACTTTTGTACTCTAAACAAGTTTTTAGAAATCAAACTTAGGTTCTTATCATCAAATAAATCCGCTTCTAATGGATCAAAATCTTCAGAAGGAAATAAAAACATTTCATTTTGTTTCAGTGTAAATAAAAACTTCCAGCCTAACTCAGCATTATATTCTTTATCAATAATCGGTAAATTTTGGTTTACTCTTTCAACAGCTTCATAAAAGCTAACAACTTTTTCCTGAAAATTTCCATTTACATCTTCATAAATAGCTACATGATGATTATTGCCAGTACTCACAAAGTCGACAGCTATCTTTCTACCATTTTCATCTAAAATTTCTCTTCCTAAATGATCTTTTTTATAATGTAAAGCTTCAGCATTATTAATCCCTGAAATGGTAACCGTCTTTATAGCAATCCCTTTAGATTTATTAAGCCAGATTGGATTCTTTTCCAAATCAGAAAAAGCTTCTTTGGAATTTCCATTAAATTCTTTTAATCTTTCTATTAATATATTCTTAACCCCTTTATCAATTACCTTTTCAATATTTTTATAATCTTTAAAATTATCCGGATTGACAGCTTTTCGAATTGTATAACCTGTTTCATACCAAGCTAAAATTACACTCTCAGGTATCTTCTCATTTTCACTTAAATAGATGGGATTTTTTGAAATAATATTTTTTCCTGTAAATGCTTTTTTAGGATCTTCTCCAAATTCTTTTAATCTATGTAATAAAGCTTTTCTATAGCTTTCGTTTTGGACCTTTTGAACAGTTTCCCAATCGAATTTTCCTGATATTTTTTCTTCTCTGGTTTTAAGAAATTTTGAGCTTCCGTAAATCGTTTCTTTATGAAGCTGACCTCTTGGTGTAAGTTCTGTCTTTGCAATTATGCCACCTTTTTTCTTAATTTTATTAATGTTCTTAGTTACAACCTTATTTTTAGCTTTATGAGAAATTAAGATCTCATCTAAATATTTTCTGGCTTCTTTTCTAAGATTTTTTACAGGTTCTTTAAATCGTCTTTCTTTTGAACCATTTTTCTTTTCAACTATTTCTGTAATATTTTTCTCAATATTTGTAATTATTTTATGCTCTTTATGCTCTTCATTTTTTCTTGCATTTAAATAATTTAAATACTGAATATGATTATGTGTTGTAAAAGCAACCGTCAAAGCATCCATCGCATGATGGCGATGGTCGTTTCGTTTCGTCCAATCTATAATTCTCTGTTTCTCTTCTCCCTTCGAATTAATAACCGTTTCGGTAAAACCTAATTTTCTGTATTTTTCCAGATTAAGTTCTTTCATTGTATTTACGAGATTCCAATCCTCACGAAGTTTATCTGTTATCCTTCCAGAAGTTGAAATTACAGAATTGGTTATTCCGAAGAGTATTTCCCTAGATTTTTTCGCAATGTATTGGGTGTTCCGTAAATCTCTTTCAATAAAGCCATCTCCTATTTCAATACCTTTTTTTTGTAATTTTTCAAATTTGGCTTTTGTAATTGCTCCTTTATCATACAGATCTCGTATAATGTTGAGAAATTTTTCTAACTTTTCTTTTCCTTCTATTTCAAGATAATCGAAAGCTGTAAAATTTCCTTTTTTGAGATTGGCTCCCCGTGGTACCAAAACTTTATTGGAAAAACTGTCATCAAAAAATCGGGATTGTGGTATGATGTGGTCTATATCATATTTCTCACTAAATAAATTTTCACGTTCAATTTTCGCATTTGTATATAAATCTTTAAAGCCATTATTTGCCAGTTCTAAGTATAACTTATAACGGATAATATCATTTCTTGATGGAACAGGAATATTAAATTCCTTTCTTAAAATTTCAGCATATTTCTGATGCTGTATGGTGGCTTTGTTAATTTCAGAAGTCATGGTCGCACGTTCTTCCGCACTAAATTTAAGCTCTCGTGCAAGTTCGATTCTTATTTCATCAGGTCTTCCGTATTCTTTAATGAGTTCATTTACCAGATTAATCATTTGATTTAAGATCTTTTCAACTACAGGATTTCGTAAGGAATTTTTTGGAAGTATTTCTAACTGCTCCTTTAATACGCGGTTTTCTAACTGTTCTTTGGTCAAAGAATTTTTAGAATGATTATAACCTGCATAATTACAGGCTACACTGTATTTATGCTCTTTGATGAATGGATAAATCTTTCTCATAGCCTTAGTACTCAGACTTCCATAATCCTGAGGAAAACCGATTTCCGCCAATATTTTGGAATGTTCTTTTTTGAAACCGAATTTCTTTTCCAATAATTCATATAGCTTTTCATTCCCGGAAGGAGAATCATCACCTTCATAAGAATAAAGCAAATGCCACAGTTGATAAGAAGACTGTCTTTCAAAATCACTTCCTTCCAATTCGGGATTGAAGTTCAGAATAGAAATATCAATTCCCAATTCCGACAGCTTTTCCCTAACAAATGTTTTTATAATCTTTGCAGAAACATTTATTTTAGAAACTTTTATTTCATCCTCAATGGTTAATTTAAATTCTTTTGGGAATTCTATTCCTTCACTGGCAATAATCTTCAGAAAAGCAGTATACAAATTTTCATTGGTATAGTTTCCTTCAATTTCTTTCAAATTTGCTTTCCACTCTTTTCCTGAATAACCAACAAGATCTAAAACATCCTTTGCCGAAAGTTTTCCTTTAATATTCACTTCATCAAAAATGGATTGTTTAAAATCAAAATCTATAGGAAAAACTTCCTTTGTATCTACATTTTGAAACAGTAAATTATTAAGAACCTGCCAGATTTTAAACTCCTGAAATAACGGAGAAGACTTTGGTGCTACTTTTAAACCAATCGTCTTCTTTTTTATTTTTCCATTTTCTGTAATTTCAATTTTTCTGTTTTCAAACTCACAGATACTGATTAAACCTTTCTGTGATTTCAGTTTTCTTTGATAAAAAATAATAATATCCCGAACTTCTGCTTTTAAATCCTCCGTTAATTCTTTATGATACTTTGCTTGGGTTTCCCAAATTTTATCGAATTCGTCTAAATAATCCTGTCGATAGAAAACCTGATTTTTAAGCTTCGCGTGAGGATTGTCTTTCAACTGCTGAAATAAATATTCTCCAACAGTCTGATTCTTAAAATATAATTCCTTGCTTCTATCACTTATTGCTCCCAAATACCCGCTTGAACTATTCAGATTGCTATTGATCTCCTGAAGAACAACCGCCAGGCTTTCAAAATCCAATTGTTTTTTTACAGCTTTACTTCTCCAAAGATATTTTTCTTCTTTTTTTTCCTGAGTAGTACCTGTTTGTTTTATTCCTACAAGAGAAAATGGTTCTTTTAAAATGGCCCAGGTGGCATTTTTATTCTTTCCCTGTAAATCGTTATAAAGCTGCTCCGTAAGAATTTCAGGATAAAAATTCCTTTGAAAATTCCAGACCTTATCAAATTCCGAATGTAAATCCGAACGGTAAAAATCAGGCAATTGTTTCTTTCCCTCCTGTAAAAGTTGGTATGAATATTCTCCCGGAGTTAAATTCTCTTCATATAATTTTTTGGCAACAAACATTCCGTCTATAATCTGTCCTTCATCATCATTTTTGGCTTTACGGCTGCTTTTGTATCCTCTTTTTTTATTAATTAAAAGTAAGACTCTTGCAAATTCAGCCAGATCAATTTTTTCCTGTGCTGCTTTTGCTCTTAATTCCTGAGTTTGAAAAGTAGAATTTTTGCCTACCTCAGCAAGGAAATCATTTTCAGTAAGAATATTATTTTTTATTAAAATCTCGATAAGATTAGCCCTTCTTAACTTAAACCTTTGAAGATTTCTTCTTGCACTTCTGGCTAAAGTTCTTCCGGCATTGGTCGTAATCGGTTTTCCTTTTTCAAAATTCAATTGTTCATCAACAGTAAGCGGATTGACGCGAACTCCAAGTTTAATGATCTTATTATGTTCAGGACTTTTAGAATCTTCCTGAACATAGGCCCATCCTATTGAAGATACGCCTAAATCAAGTCCAAGTATATTTTTAGTCATAATCTATTAGTTTTTAGAAATTGCTTAAATGTAAAAATAAATGAATAAGTATTTTTACGGGAAACCATAAATCAGTTAAAAAAAAATTTTCTAGATTTGTATTCGAAAGCAATTCACAATAAGGATAATTCCGTTGTGAAAACATTTAGCGCCTCGACTATCTTCGGGGCATTTTTTATTTTCAAAAATGAACTCTTGAAGTAACTTTTATCATTCATAAAAATGCCAGCATCAAACCGGAACAGCATTTTTACGATTGTTAAATACGGATAAAATCATAAATGGTTACAAAATATCATTACAATAAAAAACAGGAAAAATGAAGGCCATTTTTCCTGTTTTTTATTTATGTAACCTATTGCTAATAGGAAAGATACACTTCACACAAAGCAATGCATAGCGGTGACGAAAAAGTTCTTTTAAAAATTTTGGTGAAGTATTTATAGAATTTTAATACCTTCTTTATTTTACGCTTGACAATCTGCCGATTAGCATGCCGGGCGATCCTGTTCAGGCAGAAATCTACCGGACAGCCGTACAGATAAGAATATTGTTCGGCAATGATTCTGATCACCTGAGGATCATTGCTGAGTCTGGCAAAATTTGCAAGTCTTTTATTCAGATCAATCGAATCGTAGAAGCTCATCCTGTTCAGATCGACCATGTAAATTGAATAGGCATCGTTTTCCTTCCGAATTAAAAAATTATTTGGTGAATTGTCTAAAAACAGGATCCCATCATTATGCAGGCGAAACATTAATGAGGTGTACTCTTTTATAATTTCTTCACGGTCAACAAAAGCAGGGTCCCGGAGAACATGGTCAAAAGTCCAGCAATCTTCCAGCTGTTCACTGACGTAGTAGCTGGATGTCAATCCGATAATGTCATGATTTTCAATATAGGCGATAGGTTTTGGGGTCCAATAGCTTTTCCGGAGAAGCATATGCGCATATTCAAATGAGCGCTGTGCTTTAGATTTCCGGTAAAACTTATAGATGTGCCTGTTGATGATATTATGTTGTTTAAATAATTTAAAATTAAAATGTACCCCCTTCAATTTAAATACTTTAATCACATTCCGTGAACCATCTCCAATTAATCTGCCGTCATATTTGAACTTTTTTAATGTTGACAGAATATCATCCTTATACGTATATAAGCCTTCAGCAAAAGTAAATTTCATATTATCTATTATTTTATTCCATGGTTTTACGCAATAAAGCCATGATATTTTCGTTTGATGTGTGTCCTGTGTTTACGGAAAAGCTTTTTGAGTTATAGGGTCTGTAAAGATTTTCATCCGTGACTGAAAACAGCCCTACGGTAGGCGTCCCGCTGGCACTGGCTAAATGCATTACCCCATTATCCGCCGCAATAAACAATTGTGTATTTGCGATAAAAGCCCCCATTTCACGGATGTCCTTACTGTAAAAATGAGGTATGGTAAAGTTTAACTTGGAAATATTTTCAACCGGCAAAAGTTCCACAATGTGATGACCAGGAAATGTCTGTTGTAAACTGCTGTAGAAATCGTGCCACCATTCTTCAGAGTAGCATTTATCTCCGGTAGCATTGGTGAACAGACAGATCACAGGTTTATCAGCTTGCACAATGGAAAATAGACTTTTCCTTCCGCTTTCAATTTCCATGGCGTCCAGTTTCAAATCCAGGAAGGGCGGTTCATTAGTATTGGCAGGCATCCCCAGCTGTGACAAATATTGTCTTAAATTATAAACAGGATGCTTGGCAGAATGCTGGTAACCAACAAATTGCCGCACGTATTTTTCATCATATTCTCCGAACAGCTTAAATTTAGCACGCGCAAAAGAAGTGGAAAGCCTTCCCGATGATGAACCAAAATTCGCATTGATCACCAGATCATACTTCCTTGCACGGAGCGACAGCCATCCTCCTACATATTTAAAAATATTACTAAACGGCTTTTTCGGAAGCTGGATCACCTTGTCAATATTTTTATAATTTTTGTAAATGATTGGAGAGATCTGCCCTTTCACGAAGAGATCGATCTTACTGTCAGGAAACGTATTGATCACTTCCTGAACCAAAGGGCTGAGTAGAAGTAAATTGCCGAGCCGGTGATTGGGTCGTGATATTAAAATTCTTTTTATTTTAAGATCATCTTTTTTAACTGTTTCAAAGTTGGTTTTGCCAATATTTTCAGTAAGCTTTCTCATTAATGACCTCCTAATGGCATTTACTTTTTTCGGTACTTTCATTAAAAAAAATATTTAACAATAATAATCATATTTAGTCATAAAACATTCATGAGTCATGAGTGATTTAACAGAAAATCCATAATAATTACCTATTATGATAATAGAAATTATCTCAGTAATTTTAACACTAAATATCAATACAATGATTTATATCCCTATATAATGAAAAATCCACATTACAATTATGCAATATGGATTTTGTTCTGCTTTAAAAGCTATGTCATTAAGATACTGTAATCAAGACTCCTTCATTGACCGTATTAATTTAAATCAAACCGGTCCAGATTCATTACTTTCACCCATGCTGAAACGAAGTCATTGACAAACTTTTCCTGAGCATCGGAACTTGCGTAGACTTCAGCGATAGCCCTGAGTTCAGAATTTGACCCGAATACCAGATCCGCACGGGTCGCCGTCCATTTTTTCTCACCTGTTTTCCGGTCAGTTCCTTCATACACCTCTTTGTCGTCAGAAGCTGCCTTCCACTGAGTACTCATATCCAAAAGATTAACAAAGAAATCATTGGTAAGCACACCGGGCCTATGTGTAAAAACACCATGCTGTGAGTGATCGTAATTAGCCTGTAAAGATCTCATTCCACCGATCAGTACTGTAAGCTCGGGAGCCGTCAGGGTTAAAAGCTGAGCTTTGTCAATCAGTAAAGACTCTGTAGAAACCGAAAATTTCTTTTTTAAATAATTCCTGAATCCGTCGGCTGCAGGCTCAAGATATTTCATCGATTCCACATCGGTCTGCTCCTGTGAGGCATCGGTTCTTCCCGGCGCGAAAGGGACAATAATAGTATACCCCGCATCTTTTGCCGCTTTTTCTACCGCAGCAGTTCCCGCAAGCACGATGAGATCAGCCAGTGAAACTTTTTTACCCCCGGTCTGGCTTTCATTAAATTCGTTCTGAATATTTTCCAAAACACCCAAAACTTTCTGCAGCTGCTGAGGATTATTCACTTCCCAGTCTTTTTGTGGAGCCAGGCGGATTCTCGCACCATTCGCACCTCCTCTCTTATCACTTCCCCTGAAGGTAGATGCCGATGCCCAGGCCGTAGACACCAATTCTGAAACACTCAATCCCGAACTAAGAATTTTTGATTTTAATCCTTCCACATCCGAATTATTGATGATGGTATAATCGGCCTCAGGAAGAGGATCCTGCCAGATCAGTTCTTCTGCAGGGACTTCCGGTCCCAGGTACCGCGCTTTCGGTCCCATATCCCGGTGGGTCAGTTTAAACCACGCCCTGGCAAAAGCATCTGCAAATGCTTCGGGATTTTCATAAAACTTTCTTGAAATCTTCTCATATTCCGGGTCAAATCTTAAAGAGAGATCTGTCGTGAGCATTGTCGGTCTGTGTTTTTTTGCAGGATCAAATGCATCCGGAATGATTTCTTCTCCGTTTTTAGCCACCCACTGATGTGCTCCTGCCGGGCTTTTCGTAAGCTCCCACTCGTTTTCAAACAGGTTTTTAAAGAAAAAATTACTCCATTGGGTCGGGGTTTCCGTCCAGGTCACTTCAAGACCGCTGGAGATCGCATCCGGGCCTTTTCCTGATTTATAAGTACTGTTCCAGCCGAATCCCTGCGCTTCAATTCCCGCTGCTTCCGGCTCTTTTCCTACGTGATCTGCGGGTCCGGCTCCGTGTGTTTTTCCGAAGGTATGACCTCCCGCAATCAGCGCTACTGTTTCTTCATCGTTCATCGCCATCCTTCCGAAAGTATCGCGGATATCTTTCGCCGCGGCAATAGGATCAGGATTCCCGTCCGGTCCTTCGGGATTTACATAAATCAATCCCATTTGTACCGCAGCCAGGGGTTTTTCAAGGTCCCGTGTATGAATATCACCATCTGCATCATCATCCGAAGGTAAAACACCACGTCCTTCCACCACCCCATCCGAACCGTGCGAATAACGAAGATCCCCTCCTAACCATGTTTTCTCAGCTCCCCAATAAACATCCATATCCGGCTCCCACACATCTTCACGACCGCCCGCAAATCCGAAAGTCCTGAACCCCATCGACTCTAAAGCGACATTCCCTGTCAGGATCATAAGATCGGCCCATGATATTTTTTTCCCATATTTCTGTTTGATCGGCCAGAGAAGTCTTCTTGCTTTATCCAGGCTCACATTATCGGGCCAGCTGTTCAGGGGCGCAAACCGCTGCTGCCCCGCTCCGGCACCTCCTCTTCCATCTCCAACCCGGTAAGTTCCTGCGCTATGCCACGCCATCCGGATGAAAAGTGGTCCATAATGACCGAAATCGGCCGGCCACCAATCCTGTGAATCTGTCATTAATGCGTGAAGATCTTTTTTTACAGCTTCCAGATCCAGGCTTTTAAAAGCTTCCGCGTAATCGAAATCCGGATCCATAGGGTTTGACAATGAGGAATGCTGGCGAAGGATATCTACCCTTAACTGATCCGGCCACCAGTCGGAATTTTTGGTTCCGCCACCGGCTACGTTTTCTTTTTTCATGCTTCCGTTATGAAACGGACATTTACTGATGTCATTAGAATCTTTTTCCATTGGAGTTTAATTTTTTATGTTGATTACAATTCGTTATTTACAGCAAACTTACATTAGTTTAAACATAAATACAATCTATCAAAAATATTTAATCAATAGTTAAAAACAATAATTTGGTAATTTCCGATTTTGGATAGAATATTGTTATTTAATAAACATTTAAGTTAGTGAAAAATGTAAGAGCCTGGAATACAACCTTAAAATTTAGCACAATTTAGAATTATTCCATTATATGATTGAGGTCATATTGTGGAATTTTTATATTATTTTTATAGTAGCTTAAACATTTGAATATGAAAAAAGTTTTGATTATAATTCTCGTCGCCTTTGTGATCATCCAGTTTTTCCCTATTGATAAAACGAATCCTGAACCCACGCCAGGAATGGATTTTCTTAAGATAAAGAATACGCCGCCGGAAGTTGCCAAACTGGTACAAACTTCCTGCTACGACTGTCACTCCAACGAAACAAAATATCCATGGTATTCGAATATTGCCCCTGCCTCATGGGTATTGAAAAACCACATCGATGAAGGAAGGAAAGAACTTAATTTTTCTACGTTTGCCGTTTATCCACCGAAAGATCAGGCACATAAATTGCAGGAGTGTATAGAAATGATTCAAAAGAAAGAAATGCCGCTGGAGTCGTATTTTATCGGACATCAGAAAGCAAAACTGAGTGATGACCAAAGAAAGATTTTAACAGATTATTTTAAAAGGGAGAAAACCGAAACGGAGAGAAAAATGCTTTATTAATTTTGACATCATGGAAGAAAATTGGCAAAACAAAAACATTGTATTTTTTGACGGCGACTGCGGGGTATGTAATTTCTGGGTACAATGGATTCTCGAAAGAGATAGGAAAGACCGGTTTATGTTTGCTTCACTGCAATCGGATTTTGGTCAGAATTTTTTATCGGAAAGAGGATTAAATACCAAAGTTTTCAACACGATGTACCTTTGGAAACCCGGACAATATTACCTGGAAAAATCAAGGGCGGTGCTAAAAATTGCCAGCCTGCTGGGAGGTATTTATATCCTATCAGGCGTGGGAAAAATCATTCCTTCTTTTTTAAGCGACAAAATATATGATACCGTGTCGAAAAACAGGATGAAAATCGCCAACCAGAAGTGCTATCTGCCAACTCCCCATCAGAGGGCAAAATTTATTCAGATTTAAAACCATAATGAAAAGCCCGCCTCCGATCAGAAGCAGGCTTTTGGTTGAATATTACTGATTTAGCGACCATACGGAATAAGAATTCGGAGCACACTGGATCTTTACCCATTTGTCCGACTGTGTCGTCGGATACCAGCCCGAGCTTCCGGTAAAATCTTTGATCTGCTGGCTTGCTCAGTTGGTCTGAACCCACCGCTCCTGCCAGCTCGAAGAATTGTTGATATATACCACCAGTCCCGGATTTCCGTTATAACCGTTTCTTCTTGCAATATATTCGTCATTATCGGTATAAAGAATAGAGGTCGTTCCCGTAGCTTTATTGTTATGGATCCAGATCAGATTGTTTAATCTTTCTTTGTTGAGCCATTCTTCATAATCTCTGTAAAAAATGGTAGGATAGCCTTCATGCGTCAGAATATAAGCATAAGCCAACATTTTGTTATAGATAATATCGGTGTCGTGATTCGCGACAAATGTTACGGCTTTGTACGGATTCCTCTTCCACATCATATCATCGTTAAGCACATTTAAATTTCCATTATCAAATGCTTCATCCATTTTGTAATAGGCTGCAAAATCAAAAACCGAACTGTTGGCATTATTCGCCCACCATTCCAGTGTATTGACATTGGAGTCCCAGAGCTCACCTACCGAAAATCCACCCACGCTGGAATTCCAGGCATTTACCACCCAGGGCCCGAAGCCTTTAACGTAATCGAATCTCCAGCCATCAAATTTCATCACATTTTTGTAGTATTTTGCCACAGAATCGTCTCTGCCCCAAAGCCAGTCCTGCACATACGGATTGGCATGGCAAAGGTCGGGGAAGCCCCCGAAAGAACCTTCATCATTATTTCCGTAGGCATTTTTGTAAAAATCATTATAGCTTCTCGGAAACTTTCCCGAAGCAACTCCTGAAAAATTCGTCCAGGTATTGGACCCTACGTAAGGATTGTACTCCGACTGACCTCCACTGTTGTGATTGATCACGATATCCGCGTAGACCTGCATATTTTCTGCGTGGGCTTTTGTGATCAGCGCCTCAAGTTCTGTTCTGGATCCGAAGCGCGTTTCCGTACTTCCGTTTTGGTTGTAATTTCCGAAGTCGTAATAATCGGTGGGATCGTATCCCATTGAATAAGCCCCGTTCTGAGCTTTCGAAGCAGGAGGAAGCCACACTGCCCCTATACCGGCATTCGACCAGTCGGTAAGTTTTCCTTTCACGGTATTCCACCAGTTTCCGCCGTCCGGAACATCCCAGTAAAAACCCTGCATGAGAACACTTCCTCCCGGCCCTGCAACGAATTTCGCATAAGGTGAAGTTCCGGTACTGAAAGGCCGCCCGTCATGATTGGTGACATTAACGATTTTGCTATGGACTTCCGGATTCTGCGAAGCTTCCTTAATCATCTCATCATTATCCTGACATGAGCTTACAATACCTAAAGCCAGCAATGAAAGCAATAAGTGTATTCTTTTCATATTTAAAATTTTAATTATTAATGTATTACCTAAATTACACTTTTATTAAAATAATATCTATAGATCGTGATATAATTTTTGTTTTTAACATGAAAGCGGTTTAAAAAATAATTTTCAGCATCATTAAAAAATCATAAACTTTAAAGATTTTAGTACAATTTTTCCATTAATCCATATATTTGCATATTATGGAATACAATACCCAAAAAACCCAGCTTCATCTGCCGGAATACGGCAGAATAATCCAACAGTTGGTTGAGCGTTGCAAAGAGCTTACTTCGAAAGAGGAAAGAAACGAAATGGCAATGGCAATCATCGATTTTATGGGTCAGAGAAACCCGCAGCTCCGCGACGAAGAAAATTATAAGCATAAACTTTGGGATCACTTGTTCATTCTTGCTGAATACGATCTTGATGTAGATTCACCATACCCTTTCCCGACCAGAGAAGAACTGGCCGAGAAGCCCAAAAGAATGGAATACCCGAAACTTCAGGGAGATTTTAAATTTTACGGGAAAAGTATTCTTCAGCTAATCGAAAAAGCAATAGAGCTTGAACAGGGAGATGAAAAAGAAGCCCTGATCGAAGTGATTGCCAACAATATGAAGAAATCTTACAACGTATATAACAAAGAGCACGTAACCGACGACGTAATTTTCCGCCACCTGAAGGAGCTTTCCGAAAACAGGCTCGACCTTACGGGAATCGATACGCTTGAAAAAAGTAAAATCTATTACACAAGCAATAACAATAGCCGTAACAACAACAATAACCGAAACCAGTCTAACAACAGAAACCAACCCAACAACAATAAAAGAAGACACAACAATAACAACAACAATCATAAAAACAGGAAGTAGACATGAGTGGAACATTTCAAATAAGAGGAGGAAAGAGACTGCAAGGTGAAATCACTCCACAAGGAGCAAAAAATGAAGCTCTACAGATTCTTTGTGCCGTTCTGTTAACTGATGAGGAAGTAAGGATCAAAAACATTCCGGATATCCACGACGTTAATCGATTAATTGAAATTTTGGGAGACTTTGGGGTAAAGGTGACCAAAAACGGACACGGAGATTATACTTTCAAAGCAGATCAGGTAAATTTTGATTATATTAAATCTTCCGAATTCAAAAAAGACGGTGCTAAGCTGAGAGGTTCTATCATGCTGATGGGCCCAATGCTTGCAAGATACGGGGAAGCCTACATGCCGACTCCCGGAGGTGACAAAATCGGAAGAAGAAGACTGGACACTCATTTCCAGGGACTTGTAGAACTTGGCGCTGAGTTTCATTATGATGAAGAAGAATTCTTTTATTCTTTAAAAGCGAAAGAGCTAAACGGGAAGTTTATTTTGCTTGAAGAAGCATCCGTGACGGGAACCGCAAACATTGTTATGGCCGCAGCTCTGGCAAAAGGCAAAACAAGAATTTACAATGCTGCATGCGAGCCTTATCTTCAGCAGCTTTGTAAGATGTTAAACAGAATGGGAGCCAATATCTCAGGAATCGGTTCAAATTTGCTAACCATCGAAGGTGTTGAATATCTGCACGGTACAGAACACACCATGCTTCCCGATATGGTCGAGATCGGCTCATGGATCGGTCTTGCCGCCATGACGAAATCTGAAATCACCATTAAAAATGTAAACTGGAATCAACTCGGTGTCATCCCAAACACTTTCAGAAAGCTTGGGATACAACTTGAACAGAGTAACGACGACATCTTTATTCCGGCTCAGGAAAATTATAAAATTCAAAAATTTATCGACGGGTCGATCCTTACGATTTCCGATGCTCCATGGCCGGGATTCACACCGGATTTGCTTTCCATCATCCTGGTAGTAGCTACACAGGCTAAAGGAAGCCTTCTGATCCATCAGAAAATGTTTGAGTCCCGATTGTTCTTTGTTGACAAACTGATCGACATGGGCGCACAGATCATTCTTTGTGATCCGCACAGAGCCACCGTGATCGGATTGAACCAGGAAACACCTTTAAGAGGAACCACTATGGTGTCTCCGGACATCAGAGCGGGTAATGCTCTTCTTATTGCCGCGCTTTCTGCAGAAGGAAAATCGATCATTCACAATATTGAGCAGATCGACAGAGGTTATGAAAATATCGATGGAAGACTGAAAGCAATTGGCGCAGACATCGAAAGAATTTAATACAAAATCAGATTTTATTTAAAAATAAATAAAGCGTTCGGTTTTCACTGAACGCTTTTGTAATTAAAAACTATATGAACCATCCTTATGTGTACTTTCTGCAGACGTATTCTACAGTGGTACTCAGAAGTTTATTTTTATTCAGATACAATTCAAGCTCTTCAAAATCATCTGAATTCACATTAATATAAAGCTGCACCGAGCCGAAGCTTCTTCCGTCCGCATATTCCACATTAGCAGATAACACCCTGTGACAGATCCCGAACTGATTGTATATCGTGTTCATCAGATGCTCAAACTTCATCTTTCCGTTCAGCTCAATTTCCAGGATCAATTCTTTTTTGGGCAGATTCATTGCATTCTGTACGATCTGGCGATTCGGGTTTGGGGTTATCATAGGAAAACTTTTTTTAGGTTTAAAAATAAATGCTCATTATTCTTTTGTCATTAAAAACTTCAACAAAAATATAAAAAATTATTAGTCTACCAAATTAGTAGGATAATAATTTAAATGATTTTAAAAAAAATTAAACAAAAAAAGCAGACCCTCTTGAATCTGCCGTATCTTTTGGATATTATAAAAAATCATTTATTCCAATTCCTGCACCCGTACAAGCTTTTCAGAAGCAGCCAGTCCGTTAGGATTACAGCCCGGCTGACCTTCGGGAACTTCTAAGTTTTTCTTTTGATAGAAATCTTTCCAGAACGCATTGGTCTTTCCGGTTGCAGGATCGATGAAAGTCATGGGTTCGAGACTGAAAATACCATCTTTACGGAACGCTCTTTCAATAAAATCTGAACAGTAATAGGTATTTTCATCCAAAATATAATTAAAGTTATAAGGTTTACCCAGCATTGAATTTGCCTTTTGAATAGCCACCGGAATAGCCGCTTTATACTGGGGCTTTAGCCTGTAAACGAATACCTTCTGCCCGTCATCAGCCTGTTCTTTAAGAAAATCTTTAAGTTTTTGCTTTTGGGAACCGCCTTTTGGAGCCGCATGCAGAACATAAAAATCGCGTCCTGTTTTTTCCAAAATCCCGATATGGTCGAAAGAAGCATTTTCCTGTTTTTGTGTAACGTTATTGATTGCCCCTGAAAGCCCGGAATCTTTTGCCATCACAAAAAGCAGATCGCCGTTTTTCAGGTCATAAAATTTTGAAATTCCACAACTTACAATACCGCACAAGATATAAAAGGCAGCAAAAATTGCAAATACAATTTTACTTTTTAAAGTTTTCTTCATAACAATCAATCCATTCCTGAACACTCATCTTCTTACACAGTTCGGCCAGTAATTCCATCGGAATTTCATCTGTTCTTTTGAAACGCACACATGATTTTCCCATATCGAGTTTTCTTTTGGAATGCCTGGGAAATTCCGAAACAAACCAATCCAGCAAATCAGGTTTTGCGTACATTCCCATGTGATAAAAGGCAATAAAGTTCTTTTGGGAAGCAATACTTATGAACGGCAATGGTGTTCCCGGCGCGCAATGGTAACCCGCAGGATAGGTTTCCAGCGGAACACCCCAGCCAATCATTCCATAACTGCTGCCCTGGGAAAAGCCTTCGGGAAGGCTATTGCTGACGGTGTCAAAAAGCTCCTTAAAGACAGCCTGCCTCTTTTCAGGAATCTTAGAAATATAATCTTTTATGGAAACGGATTGTATCTGCATTTTAAATTTTACTGATTGACGAAAATAATAAAATTTTTATGAAAACTACGCCTTAAAATGGAAACAAACCTTTTACATATTATCAATAGCTAATACCTTTCTGTGAATTGATTATTCAAGTTAAAATTATAAAAACAACCATTCCCTAATCTATACACAATATTGCAGTAATAACCTGTAAACGAAAACCATATACACAACATTTTTTTTATATTTGTAACCTAAAAAAATATAAATGACTAAAAAAATTACTTTCTTGAGTATCCTCATGATCTGTGGCGGATACTTGCAGGCCCAGGTTCCCGGAACCCTTGATTCTACCTTTGGAATTTCAGGCAAGATCACATCCAATTATTTTTCAACGCAGATGATTTTTGATACCGCCACTCAACCGGACGGGAAAATTGTTGCAGTAGGAGCCGCTACGGTAGGTTCTTCCAATAATAATACTTTCTACGCAGTGAGATTTAATGCTAATGGAGCAATTGATACAACCTTCGGGTCAAATGGGTATTTCAATTTAGACATGAGCGGTCTCGGTTATAATAACTTTGCCAGAACCGTTGAATTACAACCAGACGGAAAAATAATTTTAGGCGGTGCTGTTGCCCAGTTCATCAATGGAGACAACTATTATTTTGGGGTGCTCCGATTGAACGTAAACGGAACGGTAGATACCACCTTCGGAAACCAGGGAAAAAGCATTTTTTCAATGAGTTCTTCCAGCTCTACTTCCAACCAGATAAAAGATATCGCCTTACAAGCTGATGGAAAAATAATTGTAGCAGGAACTTATTACAACAGCCCTTCAACGGATTTTGCCGTTGCAAGGCTTAATACCGACGGATCATTGGATTCCGATTTCAGCAATGACGGGAAGGTCCTCATAGGTTTTACTTACAATTCTAGCATTAATTATGATGAAGCGCACAGGATAAAAATCCTAAGTGATTCCAGAATCCTTATTGGTGGCGAAACCTCTTTCAATGATGGCGCATGGTGTATGCTGCAGCCGGACGGATCACTCGACTCTTCTTTTGGAACAGGAGGAAAAAAGACATTCGCCACAGATAATAATTTTGATTTTGGAACCGTCTATTTCCTTCCTGATAATTCAGTTCTTTTAGGTGGCTACTATTCTGGGAACAGTGATGATGCAGCACTGTATAAAATATCCTTAGATGGGACATTGGATACAACATTCGGAAATAGCGGCAAAGCCATCGTCGATGTTGATAATTCTAGTTCGGATGGCGGTATTGTCGACCTGGATATTGATAATACGGGGAAAATTTATGCAGTGGGCAAAACTTTGACAGGAGGTACTTCTTATTTTTATCTTCTCAATTTCAATAGCAACGGTACTCTGAATACAAATTTCAGTTATGACGGAAAAGTTTTAGTAAATTTTGGAGCCAATTCAAACTACGGCAATTCTGTTTCTGTACAACCTAACGGAAAAGTATTGCTTGCAGGGTATTACAATTACCCTTATACAGGATCATTGGCGAGATTCAACAACCAACCTTATTTAAGTACGACGGAAATAGCCGAAAAAAATACATTTACCCTATATCCCAATCCCACAACAGACTTTTTTATGATTTCGAAATCTGAAATAAGTAATAAAAACCAAAAAGTTGAAATAGCGGATGAAGCCGGTAGAATCATAAAAACGGTATTTATCAATGCTGACAACCCTAAGGTAGAGGTATCGGATTTAAAAACGGGAGTTTACTATGTACACTTAAATAAGGTCACCAAAAAATTGATTATAAAATAGTTGTCATTAAATCTCTATACCATTATGGCGTTCTTTGCGGAGCGCCATATTTTTGCTTTATAAACAACCTTAAACTTCACTCAAACCGAACAGATCTTTATAAAATCCTCTTCTTTCCGGTCCTTAATTTTAATATTGCGGAATTAAATCTTATTTTTGCCATACAAATTTTTTGAACAATGCCGAATATTTCAAACAGAGCACTGCACATGCCGCCTTCGCCGGTAAGAAAACTGGTTCCTTTTGCCCTTGCCGCCAAACAGAGAGGAATAAAAGTCTATCATTTGAACATCGGGCAGCCCGATATCGAAACTCCGGAAACGGCACTGAATGCTTTAAAGAATATCGATCTGAAAGTCTTGGAATATGCACTTTCTGAAGGTAATCTGGACTACAGAAAAGCGTTGACAGAATATTACCATTCACTAGGTTTTAATGATCTTACAACAGACAATTTCATCGTTACCAACGGAGGTTCCGAAGCTTTGAATTTCGCCATTTCCACCCTGTGTGATGATGGAGACGAGGTGATTATTCCTGAACCTTATTACGCCAACTATAATGGGTTTACAAGTACTTTCAATGTAAATGTGGTAGCCGTTCCTTCAACCATAGATACAGGCTTTGCCCTGCCACCGATTGAAGAATTTGAGAAAAAAATTACCGAAAAAACAAGAGCAATCGTCATCTGTAACCCGGGCAACCCTACGGGGTATCTGTATACCCGCGAGGAGCTTCAGAAACTGGCAGAAATTGCTTTAAAATACGATATTGTCGTTATTTCAGATGAGGTTTACAGGGAATATGTATACGATGGAAAACAGCAGATTTCTATGCTGGCTTTTCCTGAGCTTGCAGAAAACTGCATCATTATCGATTCAGAATCAAAACGTTACTCGATGTGCGGCGTGAGAATCGGATGTCTGATCACCCGTTCCAAAAAAATACACGATGCGGCAATGCTTTTTGCACAGGCCAGACTAAGCCCGGTTCTTTTAGGCCAAATCGCCGCGACAGCTGCCCACCAGAATGACGGTGCTTACATCAGAGCAGTAAGGGAAGAATATACACACAGAAGAAATATTTTGGTAGATCTTTTAAATGCCATTCCAGGCGTTATCTGCCCTAAGCCGAAAGGAGCTTTCTATTGTGTAGCAGAACTTCCGGTAGACGATACCGAGAAATTTGCACAATGGCTGCTTGAAAAATATTCGAACCAGAACGAAACAATCATGGTTGCACCGGCAGGAGGTTTTTACAGCAATCCTGAACTTGGTAAAAAACAGGTAAGAATCGCATACGTTTTAAAAGAAGAAGATCTGAAAAGAAGTGCTGCTATCCTCAAGGACGCGCTTCAGCAGTATAAAATAGAATTCAGCCTTTAAGCTGAAAAAAATTGATCTGTCAGCAATAAATTTTGGGATTGAAATTTTTCTTCTCTATTTTTATTGCTGATATTTTGTTTTTAGAGTTAAAGTTTATGAATCGTTTAAATCATAAGATGCAGGAAAATTTTTCATTAAAACCATACAACACATTTGGCGTTGATGCCAAAGCCAGATATTTCACTGAAGTTCATTCTGCGGAAGAATTGCTGGATGCACTCAACGATTCAAATACAAAGAGTTTACCCCTGCTGTTTTTAGGTGGCGGGAGCAATATGCTGCTCACCCGGGATTTCGAAGGGATTGCTATTCAGCTTAACCTCAAAGGTATTCATGAAGATTTTATAAATGATGAAGAAGTGCTGGTTACCGCAAAAGCAGGCGAAAACTGGCATGAATTCGTGCTCTTTTGCCTGAATAAAAACTATGGCGGACTGGAAAATCTTTCTCTGATTCCGGGAAATGTAGGAACATCGCCGATGCAGAATATCGGAGCGTACGGCACTGAAATTAAAGATACGTTCGTAAACAGTACGGTTCTCAATCTTGAAAATCTAAAGCTGGAAACCTTCAGCCTGGAACAATGCAGATTCGGATACAGGGATTCTGTTTTCAAGCAGGAAGGCAAAGGAAAATACGTGATCCTGGAGGTCACTTTCAAATTAACCCGGAAAAACCACCGGATCAAAACAGAATATGGTGCGATAAAATCGGAGCTTGACAATTCAGGCATCACCAATCCGACTATTCAGGATATTTCAAAAGCGGTTATCAGCATCAGGAAAAGCAAACTTCCCGATCCAAAAGAAATCGGAAATGCAGGAAGCTTTTTTAAAAACCCGACTATTCCAAGAACTCAATTTGACACGCTTAAGCAACAATTTGAAAACATCCCGGGGTATGCCAATGGAGACTTCGTAAAAGTTCCGGCAGGCTGGCTTATCGAACAATGCGGCTGGAAGGGAAAACAAATCGGAAATGTTGCCTCTCACAAATTACAGGCACTGGTCATCATCAACGCCACAGGAGAAGCGACCGGACAGGAAATTTTTGATTTTTCCACAAAAATTATCGATTCGGTACGGGAGAAATTCGGTATTGAGCTGGAACGGGAAGTGAATATTATTTAAACAAAATTTCGTCAAAGAGAAATTTGACAAAGTTATAAAAACACATAGAAAACATGAAAATAGCTATACTGGGAGCCGGAAATATGGGTCTGTCTTTTTCAAAATCGTTTTTAAAATACGAACTCATCAAGCCTGAAAATCTTCATCTGATCACGAGAAACGAATCCCGGTTTTCAGAAATATCAAAAGAGTTTCCCAAATCTACCATTTCAACTTTTGATCAGGTACATGAGCTGGATGCGGATTTAATCGTCATTGCCGTAAAGCCTCAGGACTTTCAGTACGTGTCGGAACATCTGAAGTTTCAAATCAGGCCAGATCAGATGATATTATCCATCATGGCAGGAATTAAAATCGAAAAAATTCAAAGTTTATTACACCATCCTTTGGTGGTAAGAGCGATGCCCAACTCTCCCACTCTCCTCGGAATGGGAATCACCGGCTATACCTCGGCACCGGGAATTTCTTTCAGCCGGCTTATCAACATCGAAAGACTTTTAAACTCCACCGGAAGATCGGTTTATCTTGAAAACGAAGAGCTTCTGGATGGTGTTACAGCCCTCTCCGGAAGCGGACCTGCTTATTTCTATTATATTATTGATGCCATGATCAAAGCGGGCGTTGCCATGGGAATCGAAGAAAATCTTTCCAAATTGTTCGTACAACAAACCATGCTGGGCGCCTATCATCTGATTAATAATTCCGATAAAAATTTAGAAGAACTGATCGGGGATGTGGCTTCCAAAGGCGGTACCACAGAAGCTGCCCTGAAAACCTTTAATGAGAACAATCTGAAAGAAATTCTCAAAGACGGCATTCTGAATGCGGAAAAGCGCGCGAAGCAATTGAACGTGTAATTGGGCTAAAAAACTTTGTCAAAGTTCGGAACTTTGACAAAGTTATCGAACATCCGGATTCACAAATTTTCAAACCTCTTTTCAATATTTTTTTTAATTAAAAATCCTAAAAAGACCCCGAACGTATTCAGGATAATATCATCTACTTCAAAAATACCCAACCTTGAAAAATACTGAAGCGCTTCAACGATGGTAATGGCTGAAACGACAGTAAACAGAAGGCTTTTAAGGATATTAAGCTTAGGAAAAATCCATCCCAGAAATCCGAAAGGCATGAACATCACAATATTTCCTCCGACGATTACAAAAGCATCTTTCCAGGAAATACAGCCTTTGATGAAATTTAGGGTGGACACGATAGGTTCTACCGTCAGTAAATTGTCATCCATCTGCCGCCTTCCCATCCCGAAGAACATTAGGTATAGCAGGAATAGAGTATAAGGAACAATAATAATTTTATAAAATTTCTTTAACATCCTTTTACAAATGTATTCATTTCAAAAACATTAAATTTGTATATTAAAACAAATTCATGAAATACGTTTTGCTTACGCTCATTTCGGCGATGCTCTTATCCGTTTCCTGGCCTACTTACGGGGTTCCGTTCTTTATATTTTTTGCGCTGGTCCCGCTTCTGATGATGGAGCACGGGGTTTCAAAATTTTCAGACTATAATAGGAAAAGCTGGGTCGTTTTCGGACTTTCCTACTTATGCTTCGTCATCTGGAATGTGGTGACGACCGGCTGGCTGTACGGTTCCAAAAACCCCGACGGAAGCCATTCTATGATGGCGGTATTATTCCCGGTTTTGGTGAATTCCTTTTTGTACGCACTGGTTTTACAATGTTATCACTGGTATAAAAACGCACAGGGAACGTATTGGGGACTCGCTTTTTTTATTGCTATATGGATGAGCTTCGAAAAATTCCACCTAGGTTGGGAACTGACCTGGCCATGGCTGAATCTTGGAAATGTTTTCTCTGATTATCCTAAAATGATCCAGTGGTATGATACACTGGGTGCTACCGGGGGAAGCTTCTGGATCCTGGCAGTGAATGTCCTGATATTCTACACCGTAAGAATCTGGCAGGCAGGAAGAAAAAGAAAAGATCTCATCAGAAATACGTCCATGGTTGCAGGCTTAATTATTATTCCTATGGTCATTTCATTGGTGAAATACAATAATTTTAATGAAAAGCCGATCGGAAATGTCAATGTCCTGATGCTTCAGCCCGACCTTGATCCTTATGCTGAAAAATATTCCAAAGACAGCTTGGTTATTGAAAGTGATCTCCTGGATCTGGCAGAAAAAAATTCAAAAGGAAAAATAGATTACTATATTGCCCCGGAAACCGCTCTTCCCGGTCGGGGCTCAATCTCCGAGCGGTCTTTTGAAAAGAGTTTGATTTTAAATAATCTTAAAGCATTTTTAGCCAAACATCCCGGCTCAGTATTCGCAACAGGAATTTCTTCACATAAATTCTATAACTCCAAAGAAAATCTTCCGGTGGAAGCTTATCAGCTGAACCCCGGACTCTGGGTAGAAAGCTTCAATTCGGCCGTTCAGGTCATTCCCAACCGCAATGTGGAGGTATATCACAAAGGAAAACTGGTTCCCGGTGTAGAGATCTTTCCTTACATGAATTATCTGAAACCTCTTCTGGGAGACGCCATGCTGAACCTGGGAGGAACCGTTGCTTCACTGGGAACCGATAAAGAAAGAATCGCTTTTTCAAATCCCTTCAACAAAGGTAAGATGGCTCCCATCATCTGCTATGAAAGCATCTATGGTGAATTTACGGGCGATTATGTAAAAAAAGGTGCCAATTTCCTGGGAATTATGACCAACGATTCATGGTGGGGTGTTTCAGAGGGACACCGACAGCTTCTGTCGTATGCGAGACTGCGTGCCATCGAGACCAGAAGAGAGATCGCTAGGGCCGCCAACAGCGGAATTTCCGCTCATATTGATGCGAAAGGAGAAATCATTGAAGATACTTTTTACGGAGATAAAACAGCCTTATTTGCAAAAGTGAATCTTTATGATCAGCTGACTTTTTATACGAAAGCCGGAGATTTACTCTCCCGTTTTTCGATTTTTGCACTGGGCTTTCTCCTGTTTTATTTTCTGATTAAAAGGTTTCAGGCAAAAACACAAAAAAGCTAGAGAAACAGGAAGTTGGATGCGGAAATAATGATTTTACAACGGGACAAAATATTTAATTTATTTATAAATAATTTCCTAAAAGATTTGTCTATCTGAAAAATTCTTCGTTATTTTGCACTCTCAAATATTATAGTACAAATAAGAACATCGAGATATGTCAAGAATTTGCCAAATAACAGGAAAGCGTGCAATGGTTGGTAACAACGTTTCTCACGCTAATAACAAAACGAAGCGTCGTTTTGAAATTAACTTATTGGAGAAGAAGTTTTACCTTCCGGAGCAAGATAAGCACGTAACACTGAAAGTATCAGCTCATGGATTGAGAGTGATTAACAAGATTGGAATCGAGGAGGCTCTTGAAAGAGCTGTAAGAAACGGATTGATTAAAAAGTAATTGAATCATGGCAAAAAAAGGAAACAGAGTTCAAGTAATCCTTGAATGTACAGAGCATAAAGAAAGTGGTATGCCAGGAATGTCCAGATACATTTCTACAAAGAATAAAAAGAACACAACTGAAAGATTGGAATTGAAAAAATACAATCCTGTTCTTAAGAAAGTAACCGTTCACAAAGAAATCAAGTAATTATTAAAATATAATTTACCATGGCAAAGAAAGTAGTAGCAACCCTACAAAGCGGTCAGTCTAAAAAGATGACTAAAGTGGTGAAAATGGTGAAGTCTTCTAAATCAGGAGCTTACGTTTTCGAAGAAAAAGTAATGAATGCAGACGAAGTGGACGGTTATTTGAAAAAATAATCTACACTTTATTTACAATATAAAAAAACTACTCAGCTTTTGGGTAGTTTTTTTGTTATCTTTGTTTTTAATCTGGCTGGAAGTCATAAGCCTGAGATGGGAAAGGCACAGCAATTTAAGCATCATATTTCCCCGCTCCCTATTCCGCCATAATCATTAAATTCCCTTTTCATAAAGATGAGTTGGTTTAAAAAAATTTTTAAAAAAGAAGAAAAAGAAACCTTAGATAAAGGATTGGAAAAATCCAGCCAGGGTTTTTTCGAAAAAATGACGAAAGCCGTGGTCGGTAAAAGCAAAGTAGACGACGAGGTTCTGGATGACCTTGAAGAAATACTTATCGCTTCCGACGTCGGTGCATCTACAACCATCAAGATCATTGAGAGAATTGAAGAACGCGTTGCCAGAGATAAATATGTAAGCGTAAATGAGTTGGATAAAATTCTCCGTGAAGAAATTTCAGGACTTCTCCTGGAAAACCCTCATGCCGGAACCGGAAACATAGACACGTCCAAAAAGCCTTATGTCATCATGGTAGTAGGCGTAAACGGCGTTGGAAAAACCACTACTATTGGAAAACTGGCTCATCAGTTTACTTCAGAAGGCAAGAAGGTAGTATTAGGCGCCGCCGATACCTTCCGTGCTGCCGCAGTAGACCAGCTGGTCATCTGGAGTGAAAGAGTCGGTGTCCCTATTGTAAAGCAGGAAATGGGTTCGGATCCAGCTTCCGTAGCATTTGATACCGTACAGAGTGCTGCTGCCCAGAATGCAGATGTCGTAATCATCGACACCGCAGGAAGGCTTCATAATAAAATCAACCTGATGAATGAGCTCTCAAAGATCAAAAGGGTAATGCAGAAGGTCATTCCTGATGCTCCCCACGAAGTTCTGTTGGTTCTAGACGGTTCTACAGGCCAGAATGCATTTGAGCAGGCCAAACAATTTACAGCCGCTACCGAAGTAAACGCTCTGGCAGTCACGAAACTCGACGGAACGGCAAAAGGAGGTGTTGTCATCGGGATATCAGATCAGTTCCAGATTCCGGTAAAATATATAGGGGTTGGCGAAAAGATGCAGGATTTGCAGTTGTTTAATGGTACAGAGTTTGTAGATTCTTTTTTCAAGAAGAGATAAATCTTTTTGAATCAAATCATCAAATATTAACATTAAAAAATGTAACTATGGGATTTTTAACATGGATTATTTTCGGGCTGTTGGCCGGAGCACTGGCTAAAGCAATCATGCCGGGAAAACAAGGAGGCGGAATGCTGATCACTATGATTCTCGGGATCATCGGTGCCTTCATCGGAGGAGCAATAGGCGTATATGTACTTCACTGGGGAGATGTAGATTCTTTCTGGAATTTCAGAAGCTGGATCCTGGCCATCGGAGGAGCTTTAATCGTTCTCTGGATTTACGGAATGCTGACTGCCAGAAGAGTTTAATCAGTACCATAAAAATTAAAGCGGCGGATTTGAAATTCAAATCCGCCGCTTCTTTTACAATATAATTTAGTTAATTTTAATCTGGTAAGGCATTTCCATTTTTATTTCAGACTGCAGTTTTCTCTTTTCAGTAACCTGCTGAAGAATTTCATAATTTGATTTTCCTATTTTGTTTTTAATCACCCTTGCCGAAATTTCATCCTGGTTCAGATCTTTAAATATCTGCTCAAAAGGAGTCATGCTCTTAGGATACGACGCCACAGCATAAGATTTCAATCCCGCTTTTTGCGCAGCAAATTTTACAGCGTCATTCAATGTTCCCAACTCATCTACCAGGCCGATCTGTTTGGCTCTCGTTCCGCTCCATACCCTTCCGCCACCGATATTATCGATTTGCTCAAAGGTCTGCTTTCTGTTCTGCGTTACAAAATATACGAATCTTTTGTAAGTCCCTTCAACACTTCTTGTAATAAGGTTTACGCCATACGGGGTTACTCCATTAAGAGAAGAGTAATACTGCGAGTTCGCGTTTGTAGAAACAATATCGGAACGGATACCGTTTTTATTCGCAAGATCTTTAAAGTATGGAATAACTCCGAAAACACCTATTGACCCTGTTAAAGTATTAGGTTCGGAATAAATTTTATCTGCCGCCATGGCAATATAATAACCTCCGGATGCGGCATAGTCCCCGAAAGAAACAATTAACGGCTTCTTCTTTTTCAGCTGCTGCAGTTCAAACAGAATTTCGTCGGATGCATTGGCACTTCCTCCCGGAGAATTAATTCTGAATACAACCGCTTTTACCTTATCATTTTCCTGAAGGTCTTTTATATATTTAATGTATTTTTCAGAATGGATATCAGCATAATCATCACCACCATAAATGGATCCTGAAGCATATAAAACAGCAACTTTATCACCCGAATTTTCATCATCAGAATAAGAAGCGATATACTTTCCTAAAGAGATCTTATTTAATTTATCATCACTCTTAAGCTTTAATTTTGATTTGATCAACTCATCATATTCTGTTTTCTGCATCAGCTTGTCGGCCAGTTTGTATTTTAAACCTAATTCGGGGATCATTCCGTACAGGCTGTCTACCACAGTTCTGAATGCTGCCGTATCAATTTTTCGGGAAGCTGCCATTTTTGACGATGTATTTTTCCAGATATCATTTAAAAGAGTGCTCAGCTGCTCCTTGTTTTCCGGAGAAATATCATTTCTTAAAAAAGGCTCGACGGCAGACTTGAATTTCCCATGACGGATCACCTCAATGCCAATGCCATATTTGTCAGCAAAATCTTTAAAGAACGTAACTTCCGTAGCAAGGCCTTTCAGCTCGATCATTCCGGCCGGATTCAGATAATACTGATCTGCCACTGATCCCAAATAATAAGAAGCCTGTGACACCGCGTTTCCATAAGCGTATACGAATTTTCCGCTTTTCTTAAAATCTGTGATGGCATTTCTTAAATCATCAATCTGAGTGACCCCGGCATTAATATAATCGGATTCAATACTGATTCCTTTAATATTATCATCGGTCTTTGCTTTATTAATCGCCTCAATGGCATCATAAATCAATACATTTTTGTTCTGGTCACTGATATCGAACAGACCTTTTTGCTCCTCGGTCGGGCTGTCGATAATATTCGTTTTCAAATTAATGGTAAGGACGGAATTCTTTTTTACAACTACAGACTTCTCGCTTCTCATCGCGCTGAAGACCAGCATGATGATGAAAAAGAAGAAAAACAGGACACATAATATGACAATAGCCACTATATTTGCCAGTACATTTTTAAAAAAGCTTTTCATAAATCAATCATTTTACAATATGTCGCACCATAAAGTCATTTTGTTACTGGGAAGTAATCTCGGAGATCAAAAAAAAAATCTCGAGACTGCATTGGATCACATAAAAAATGCCGGAAACGAAATTGTACAGGCAAGCGATTTTCTGACATCAGAACCTGTAGAATTTGTTAGTTCCAATATTTTTTGTAATATTGCAGCAATAATATCCACACATCTTTCTCCGATTCAGCTTCTTACCCTCATCAAAAGCATTGAAACGGAAATGGGAAGAGCTAACGATTCGAGCGTAACCGGAGGATATACCGACCGCGTTATTGATATAGACATCGTAAAGTACAATGAGATAAAATTCATATCGGAAAGGTTAGAAATCCCTCATCAAAAACACCTTTCTGAGAGAGAATTTTCACGGATATTATTAAAAGATTTTATCTGAAATAAAACATAAAAACATATTGTATGAAATTAAATTTGTTATTATTGGCAGCATTGCCTATTGCGACGTATGCGCAAGACAGTATTGCCGTCACTTCTAATGATAGGTATCCCAATACATTCTCTTCAGGATCTGCAAATGTACAGTCTTTTAACAATACAGCCAGAAGATTCAATGATTGGTCTGTGTCGGTGGGCGGTGGTGCCGCCTTCATGGTTCACTCGGACCTGAAATCAATCACAGATCAGCACATAAACTGGGGATACAACTCATATGTAAGCCTGGATAAACAGATCAGTCATGTCATAGGATTAAGCCTGATCTACCAGAGAGGTGAAACAACACAGAAAGCACAGCTTGATGAAGCTTCTGGAGTGGCGGAAGCAAAAACAAAATATAACCAGATTGCTGTGATGGGCGATATAAATTTTTCAAACATTTTACGACGCGTAGACAATCACTCTCCTTACCGATGGGCCATGCACGGCTATGCCGGTATCGGCTTCATGAACTTCAACACTTCACTGCATGACAACAAAGATTACAGCTGGAGCAGCAATCCCAGAAGAATTCCACTGTTTATGAATCAGAAACTGGGGCTTAATTCCTCCTATTTTCAATTTGGATTAGGCTTAAAATATAATGTGTCTGAACTGATTGATATCGAAGCGCGAACGATGTACATCATCAGCGGTGATGATGAATTCGACGGCGGAGGATATGCCGGCCCCGGAGATTATGACCCCAACTCAGCCATCCCTAAATATAATATGATCGACAAAAGGAGGTCTGACAATGCTCTGACGATCAATCTGGGGCTTTCTTTTAAGTTAGGAAAACACACGACCCATCTCGCATGGTATGATCCGTTGCAGGAAGCCTACTACAGAGCACACATCCTGGAAAATAAAAGTACGGAACTCATCGTTTGTGAAAAAGGAGACCAGGACAATGATGGTGTTTGCGACGACTGGGACCGACAGCCCGACACTCCGGCAGGAGCAAGAGTAGATGGTGCCGGGGTTGCCTTAGACATGGATCTTGACGGAGTAATCGACCTGTATGACAAATGTGTAACCGTTCCGGGACCTGCTGAAAACAAAGGATGCCCTTCAAATAAATAATTATAATTTAATTAAACAAAAATACATTATGAAATTAAGTTTAGCAATTGTCGCATTAGCATTATCTGTTCCTGCATTAAGCTTTGCACAAGACTCGACGGCAGTAGCTTCGAACGGAAAGTATCCCAATACATTCTCTTCAGGTTCTGCAAATATTTCCCCTTTTACAAATACAGCAAGAAGATTCAATGATTGGGCAATTTCATTTGGTGCAGGCGTACCACTGGTTCAATCCGCAGATCTTACCTCAATAAAAAACGGAAACGGTAAAAACATTTTCGGATACTCTGCTTATGTGAGCATTGATAAGGCGATCACCCATGCTTTCGGTATCAATCTACAATACGACAGAGGAGAGACAAGACAAGGCTGGTTCAATACAAAAAAAGAGGCTCCTGCCAATGCTTCATTGTATCAGCAGGTGGGAGCAAGAACCCAATATGATGCTATCTCGTTGTTGGGAGATGTTAATTTTTCAAATTTATTCAGAAGAGTAGACAATCATTCTCCTTACCGTTGGGCACTCCATGGATATGCAGGTTTAGGGACATTGGCATTCCGGGCCTATCAGAAAGATGAAATGGGCAGCAGAATGGTATCTGAAGTAAAACCTTTCAATCTGAATTCAATGTTTGCCCAGGCCGGTGCCGGATTTAAATTCAAAATAAACAACAGGATCGACATTGAAAGCAGATTAATGTACGTCATTACAGGCACCGATGAATTCGACGGAGGCGGTGACAAATACAGCGTCATCAATCAAAGGGAAGAACAGATTTCCGACAACTTCTTTAATGCCACCTTAGGGCTTTCATTAAAGTTAGGAAAACACGAATCTCACCTCATGTGGCACGACCCGCTTCAGGAAATGTACTATAAGCTGGATGTGCTGGGAAACAAAAATCAGGATATTGAAGTCTGTAAAAAAGGAGATCTTGACAACGATGGTGTTTGCGACGATTGGGACAGACAACCCGACACGCCTGCCGGAGCAAGAGTAGATGGTGCCGGTGTTGCCCTTGACACAGACCTGGATGGCGTTATCGATCTTTACGATAAATGTGTAACCGTTCCAGGCCCGGTTGAAAACAACGGATGCCCGGTGGTAACGCCAGCTCCCGTAAAAAACGGACCCGTAGATGAAAGTGAAACAAAACTGGAAGGAATTGAGTTTAACCTGAATTCAGATAAGATCTTACCTTCCAACACACCGATCCTGAACAATGCCGTGAATTACATCAATTCTTCCAGCGGAAAATATACCGTGATCGGAACCACCGACACCAGGGCTTCCGAATCATACAATCAAAAGCTGTCCGAAAGAAGAGCGAAAAATGTTAAAGATTATTTGATTAAAAACGGTGTTCAGTCGGATAAATTAAATGCGGAAGGAAGAGGCGAGAAAGACCTTAAATATCCTGAATGCAACCCGGCTACAAAATGCCCGGAATGGAAAAACAGAGCCAACCGAAGAGTTTATTTTGAAGCCAAATAACCCTTCGTTAGGAATACTATAAAAAGTCACGCGGTGCGTGGCTTTTTTTGTCAGCTTAGTTTCATTAATTTTATCCCATGATTTCTCAACAGGATTTTCAAGAACTAAAATTTAAGACCTTAAAATATTTTTGGGGCTACGATCACTTCCGCGACAGCCAGGAGGCAATTATTGATTCTGTGATCAACGAAAAAGATACGCTGGTACTGCTACCGACCGGTGCCGGAAAGTCGCTTTGCTACCAGCTTCCCTCTTTACTCAAAGAAGGAACCTGTTTGATTATATCGCCGCTTTTAGCTTTGATGAAAGATCAGGTAGGCCAGTTGAAATCAAGGGGAATTGAGGCAGAATACCTGTCTTCGGAACTGGATGAATATGACGCGGAAGGCATCTATGACCGCTGCAAGGAAGGGCTCACCAAAATGCTTTATATTTCCCCGGAAAGACTGACAAACAAACAGTTCCTCCAGAATATTGAAGAAATTCAGCTGTCTTTTATCGCAGTAGACGAAGCACACTGTATCTCCGAATGGGGACAGGATTTCAGACCCAGCTATCAGAATATAAAAGAATTCAGAAGAAACAACCCGAAGATTCCATGTCTGGCTTTAACGGCAACGGCAACCCCGAAAGTACTGGAAGAGATTAAATTAAAACTAGAACTTAAGAATCCACAGGTATTCCAGAAAAGCTTTAAGCGGGACAATATCCGGATTTTTACCGAAGAAGTCTCTGATAAATTTCAGAAGATTTATGATATCTTAAAATTTAACAGAGAAGCAGGAATTGTATATGTAAGAACCCGCCGGGAAGCTGAACTTCTCAGTGAATTTCTCATAAAAAACCAGCTGAAAAATGTAGACTTTTTCCATGCAGGCCTTACCACGAAGGAAAAAAATGCCAAACAAACGATCTGGAACAACAGCGACAGCCATGTTTTGATTTCCACCAATGCATTCGGAATGGGGATCGACAAAGACAATGTACGCTTTGTTATTCACTATTCCCCCGCTCCTTCCATCGAAAATTATTACCAGGAAATCGGAAGATCAGGCAGGGACGGCCAGGAAAGCTTTGCTTTTTTGCTCTGGGATAAGCAGGAACTGTCGAATTTTGATGACATCCTGAAGAACCAGACTCCTGGTAAATCGGAATTTTTAAAAATCCTTACGTACCTCTACTCTATTTTCCAGGTGGCGGAGTTTGAATTGCCGGAAAAGGTTTTCCAGCTGAATATTAACGGAATTCAGAATTTCACCAGATTGTCTTCAGCGAAGATTAAAAATGTCCTGAATTTCCTTAATAACCAGGAAATTATTTATTTTAATGACCATAAAAGCTTATCCTCCCTTCAGCTTCTGATGCAGGCGGATGAGATCGATCAGCTTCCTCAGAAAGATGCTTATTTTATTGAGTTGATGCTGAGAACCATTTCAGGAATCACGACCCATAAAGTAATGTTCAGCGAGCAGCAGGTAAGCAATAAGATTGGCGTAAGCGTTCACTTAATAAAAGAAAGGTTAAAAGAACTTCAGCAGAAAGGCTATGTGGAATATGTGGACGGCGCTTTATCGAGCATTAAATTCTTGAAACCCCGCGACGAGCGGCTGAATAAATCACAATACTGGAAGCTTTTTGAACACATTCAGAAAAACAAAATCCAGAAATGGGAAGAGATGAAGTTTTACATTGAAGATAGCGCACATTGTAAAATGAAGCTCATTCTCCATTATTTCGGAGAAAAAAAAGCGAAAAACTGCGGGAAATGCTCGGTTTGTGAGAAAAATAAGCAGTCGATTTTCGGGAAGAACATTTCCGGTGAAATCCTGACCATACTGACGAAACGACCTTCCACGATTGAGGAACTCTCGATTCAGCTGAATTATCATTCCAAAGAAAATATTCTTGAAAACCTGATTTATCTTCTCGATTCCGGAAAAGTAAAAATGCTTAATTTCAGAACATACGCGATCGCATGAGTAACGGGCAATAATTAATTCTTTTAATCTTTTTGATCCTTTGATAAAGACCTTATCTTTGCAGTATGAAATCATTGAAAGTCGTTTTTTTAGGCACTCCGGAATTTGCAAAAACTTCTTTGGAAGCCATTTTTCACTCAAGCCATCAGGTAGTCGGCGTTGTAACGGTAGCAGATAAGGCAAGTGGGCGCGGGCAGAAGATCAGCCAGTCGCCGGTGAAAGTTTTCGCCGCAGAAAACAACATCCCTGTTTTTCAGCCGGAAAAACTAAGAAATCCTGAATTTCTGGAAGAACTGAGAAAACTGGATGCCGATGTTTTTGTGGTGGTGGCCTTCAGAATGATGCCGAAGGTACTTTTCGAAATGCCAAAAATGGGAACATTTAACCTCCATGCATCTCTGCTTCCCGATTACAGGGGTGCGGCGCCAATTAATTATGCGGTCATCAACGGAGAGGAAAAAACCGGCGCTACGACATTTTTCATCAATGAGAAGATCGACGAAGGGAATATCCTGCTTCAGGAGGAACTGGCTATTCTACCCGATGAAAATGCAGGCAGCCTCCACGACCGCCTCATGGAAATGGGCGCAAAACTCGTGGTAAAAACCCTCGACGGATTAGCGGAAAATACCATCACCGAAAAACCTCAGCCGCATGTCGGGCATCCTAAAAATGCCTATAAAATATTTAAAGAAGACACCAGAATAAACTGGAAGAAAAAATCAAAGGAAATTCATCAGTTTATACTCGGTATGTCGCCTTATCCTGCAGCCTTCACGACATTGAAAATTGGAGAAGAGGAAAAAGGACTGAAAATTTTCGGCGGTAAATTTGAAGTTTCAAATCATGATAAGACAGCCGGAACTTTAGCTATTTCAAAAAACGAATTTAAAATTTATACCGAAGACGGAATATATTATCCTCTTGAATTACAGCTTGAAGGAAAAAAAAGAATGAACGTCAAAGATTTCCTGAACGGGTTCAGGAGCTTTGAACACATAAAAATGGCTTGATTTTCATCAAGCCATTTTTATGTGTTGTCAATTGTGAATTTTGTTTGGCAAGTCAATAGTCAATTTTTAAACCTACAAAAAATTCACAAGCAAAGCGAATTGACCATTCACCATTCACTTTTAAAGCTGCACCATCTCCGTCACCTCAACATCATATCCTCCACTCTGAACACATAAAAATGGCTTGATTTTCATCAAGCCATTTTTATATGTTGTCAATTGCGAATTTTGTTTTGTAAGTCAATAGTCAATTTTTAAACCTACAAAAAATTCACAAGCAAAGCGAATTGACCATTCACCATTCACTTTAAAGCTGCACCATCTCCGTCACCTCCACATCATAACCGCCAACCTGCGGCTTGATATCAGGATTCTGGGTGATTACTTTAAATTTATTGATTCCAAGATTTTTAAGGATCTGCGTTCCGATTCCATAATCTCTGTAATTGAAGGCAAGGGTAGGATGCTGTTGCTGTCCGTCCTGATAGTTTAGGAACTGCTGCAATTTCTTTAATGTATTTTCAGAATTTGAAACGTTGTTGATGAAAATGATGGCGCCTTTTCCAGCTTCATTCACCATATTCGTTACTTTCTCCAGCAAAGGTTTTTCACCGTTATTCAGTCGGGTCAGCACATCAAAATACGAATCGGACGATTGCACCCTTACCAAAACAGGTTCGTTTACCGTCCAGCTTCCTTTAGTTAAAGCAAAATGGATCTGATCATTGGAAGTTTCCCTGAAAGCGAAGAAATCAAAATCCCCGTAAGCGGTTTTTACTTTTCGCTCCTCTAATCTTTCGATAAGGTTTCCTTTTTTCAGCTGATAATGGATCAGATCTTCAATCGAAACGATCTTCATATCGTGTTTCTGGGCAAAAGCGTAAAGTTCCGGCAAACGCGACATCGAACCGTCTTCATTCATGATTTCACAGATCACGCCACCCTCTTTTAATCCTGCCAGGCAGGTAAGATCAATAGCGGCTTCGGTGTGGCCCGCTCTTTTCAGAACACCACCCTTTTTCGCACGGAGCGGGAAGATATGTCCGGGACGCATAAAATCGGCAGGCTTCGATTTTTCATCCATTAAAGCTAAAATCGTTTTTGCCCTGTCTGCTGCGGAAATCCCTGTCGATGTTCCGTTTCCGAGAAGGTCTACCGATACGGTAAAGGCGGTTTCCTTGGGATCGCTGCTTCGGCTTACCATCACTTCCAGTCCCAGCTCATCACATCGCTTTTCAGGAAGAGGCATACAGATCAGCCCTCTGCCGTGAAGCGCCATAAAATTGATGATCTCGGGTGTCGTAAGCTCAGCGGCACAAAGGAAATCTCCCTCATTCTCTCTGTCTTCATCATCTACTACTATGATTATTTTACCATTTTTAAGGTCTTCAATAGCCTCCGGAATAGTATTTAATTTAATATCAGACATTTTTACTTTAAATTTCTGCAAAGATACTCATAAAATAAGCATCTCCCAATTATGATAAGGGTTTGTTAGATTTTGAATATCGCGTCTTTTGCTTTTCTGAAAATCGAATACGAATCCAGTCTTTTCTGATGGTCATAAATATGAGAATTGATCATCAGCTCATTCACATTGAATTTTTCCTGGAAGGTCCTGAGTTGTTCCTCGATTTCAGCCTGATCCCCGATGAGGGTGTAGCGCAATTTCTGTAAAACCATTGATTTTTCCATAGGCGACCAGATCTCATCCATTGTATCTACGGGCGGGGCAAAAGGCTTCCTGTCGTTGCGGATAATATTGATAAATGCCTGGAACAATGTCGTTGAAATTCTGTGCGCTTCTTCGGAAGTTTCTGCGGCCACGCCGTTGACACAGGCGATAATATAAGGCTGATCACAATATTCCGAAGGTTCGAAATTCTGCCTGTAGATATTGAAGGCCATTTCCATCTGCTCGGGAGCAAAATGTCCGGCAAAGGCGTAAGGCAATCCCAACTCGGCAGCCAGAAACGCACTGTCGGTACTAGATCCCAGGATATATAAAGGGATATTCAATCCTTCTCCCGGAATGGCGCGCACCAAAGCATCGCGATTTTCTTTGGAAAAATATTTTTGCAATTCCAAAATCTGTCTTGGAAACTGCTGATTAATGATCGCAGGATTCCGTCCCAAAGCCTGCGCCGTGAGACCATCAGTACCGGGAGCCCTTCCCAGACCCAAGTCAATTCTTCCCGGGAAAAGAGATTCCAGGGTCCCGAATTGCTCGGCAATGACTAATGAACTGTGATTGGGCAGCATGATCCCCCCCGATCCTACTCTTATTTTTTGGGTTCCGTTGGCAATGAAACCGATAAGCACCGACGTTGCCGAACTGGCAATGCTTTCCATATTGTGGTGTTCGGCAAGCCAGAATCTTTTATAATCCAGACTTTCCGCATGATTGGCCAGAGACAGGCTGTCCTGAAACGTATCGTGAATGGTCTTTTCCTGTTTTACCGGAGCAAGATCCAGCACGGATATTTCGAAATTTTGCATAATTCTACATTTATAGTCTTTTAAGACCAGACAAATTTAAAACATATAATCCGCATTAGTTACTTTTTGTAATTGATAAGACTTATCGATCAATTCAGCGAAAAACTATTGGGGAAATTATTTTTTATAATCGTTCGCCCGTGATCTATGTTTCTAAAATTCCGGATGAATGGCCCATAATTTTTCAGAATTTCTGTTTCGCAGGTATAATATTCTACATGCGAGGACTTTATATTTAAAATATTAATTCAATAACTATTTAACAATAAAAATTTAAATAAAATAGTCAATTATTGCTAATTACATTAATTAATTATCAACTAAATAATTTTTAATACATTTGTTTAAATATTTTATAATTATGAAAAATGCTATTCAAACGCAGCTTACGCCTGCTTTCCAAAAAGAAATCGACATTAAAATCGCAGAATTAGAATCTCTATTTCAGGGAAAACTGTCCGCATTAAATGCAGACCAGCGAAAATTTTACGGGCTCATTAACGAACAGAATAAGCTCTTTGTAAACAAAGTAAGAGATTATAGACAAAACCAACCTCAACTGAGTGCTGATGATGTAGACTGGGAAGAATTTGAGAACGATTACCAGGCCAGGGTTTTCTTAGAAACGAGAAAAGATAAATTGGCCAGCCTGGTCTATCAGATGGAAAGCACCAAGATTTTACATGATTACGATAATTACAATGACGCACTAGACGATTATGCATACTCCCAATACAAGAAAGGAAGAGAGGTAATCGGCTTTGCAGAAAAAGTAGCCGAGCTGAAACAGTTCTTTCCAAGAACACCGAAAAGCAGTTCTTCAGAAGATAAAAACAAAGCTGATTAGTGTTATTTAGCACTAAGACCTAAACATTTAAGTCATTTGATGATCCGTTTAAGTCTTTTTAATTTCCGTTTAGGTCTTTGGGTTAAAGTTTTAGGTCTCTGGGTTAAAATTTTAGGTCTTTCGGCTAAAGTTTTAGGGACTTTCATTAAAAATTTAGCAAAAACGAATCAGACAGTTTTAGCGGCTGTCTGATTATTTTTAGAATTACGAAAAAGTTTTCTAACTTTTTTTATAACAAATAACTAGAGACTATTTTCATTAGTAAAAGATCAATTCTTCACATAAAATAACACGTCAAGTTTTGACACAGGCAAGATTTAGCTTTGCTTTTAGAAATATTTAAACAATTAATAATCATTAAAAACACAACTTATGGAACGAAGATTAGCCTATTTGCTGAGCAGAGAGTTCGACAGTCCATTAGGACAAAATAGCCTGTTTTATGAAACTTTTGTAGTACCACCAGAAAAGAAGGTAAATTATCCACCGTCAGAAAAATATACTATGGTTCATCATCAGGCTGTTTTTTGCGAAAGCGGAACCGAAGTTTTTGACAAATACGAAAAAGACCCTATTGAGCCTGATTATTTTACCATCTATTACGAAATGGTTTCTAAAGATACCAGTAATTTTTTTGGAACTGCGTGTAGAGTGAAAATGGGAGATTATGCAAGAGAGCAGTTGATAAAGCATTATTACAGCAAAGGAAAAACGATCAATTACGATGGAAATACTTTAGACAGAAGCGTATCGGATTTCAATAGCCTTATGAAAGTGATTGCAGAAGATTACGGCATTGATGCTACCCTTTTGAAAGGGGCTATATATTTGGAAATCTTAGACAGAAATAAAATAAACGATACCTTTAAAAAAGTATCTTCATTAAACAACCAATTGGCAGATTGGTTAAAAGGAGGTATAGAAGCTACTGAAAAATGGAAGTTTACAGAAGAAAACTACGATTACATAAAATACTACGTATTGCCAATGTATAGTAATTTTCAAAATAAAATAGGCGCAAGTGGTTTTCCAAAACAGGAAGTTAAATTCAAACCTATTATCCCTGTTCCTTTTCCCAACAATCAATATCTTTACCGCAGGAGAAGGCAATGTGGTAAAAGGAGCTACTTATGTAGAGAAAGCATCCAGCCTGCTTTGGGTTCTGACCAGAGAAGCATTTTCGGCAGCTACATTTGGACTTACAGATTTGTTACTGGGTCTTGGTAAACTGATGTTAAGATTCTCCAAAGCCTGCGCAAAAGACTTCAAAGGGTTTATTAAATTTATTGAGGAGCTGCTGCAGGGCGCTAAAAATGGTGCGAAAGCAGAGGATTTGGTGGAAGAAGCGCAGGATATAGAGGAGGTTATTATAAAAGCTAATAAAAAGAATGCAAAAGATTTTAGTGAGTTTGAGGCATTAGAACTTCTTAAAAAGTACAATTTTCATGGGCATTACGGACCATCTGACCTAAAGAAAATATGGATAAGAAGTATGACCTTAAAGTTTACCACAAAAGAAATGGTAGATTTTGTAAAACAGGCAGTCTGCTAAAAATGGAGAGAAAATATCTTATCCAAGAAATGAATTTCTTCACCAAACAACTAAATAATAAATTTGCTTTACAAACCTCTAAACTGATAAAAGGTAAAAACTGTTTGCGAGATTTTGATATAGCCAATTGCGGCGGAGAAATCTTAAATCTGGACTGGCAAAATATAGAAATCTTTGAAGAGGGTTTAGATTTGGTGAAAGCTCTTTTAGAAAGGTTTAAATTTGATGATTGGATGAAAAACAATTTTTTCCGAGAACGGTAAAAAGCAGTCCTTCTGAAGGCCAAGACAAGAATAAATAATATACATAATTATCGAAACATCAAATGGTAAGGTCTTTTGATGATCCGTTTAAGTCTTTTTACGTTTCGTTTAGGTCTTTTGGTTAAAATTTCAGGTTTTTTTATTAAAATTTTAGAAAAAACGAGAATAAGGGCATTTCTAAGGATCCTGGCAAAAGTAGAGGCTGACCATTTTTCTGGTCAGCCTCTATTGTATTTTAATCGATGTCCTTTAATTCAAAAAGATTATCAGATTTCCTTTATGCATTCAGATAAAAATCATTTAATCCGGGCTATGAAAACGTTTAAAACTCATCTTCTGCTTGAGGTCTTTTTTATTCTGAAGAACAATATAATCATTGTTAAGCTCTTCGATTTCAAATGATTTTTCCTGGCCAAACATTGTAATTTTAATGATTTTATCAGACCTTTCAATCTTATAAGTACCCTGCATACCGCCAATCAGCGCTTTTGTCTTTCCGTTTCTCATTTCCAGCGTTGCGGTACTGTCTTTTTTAAAGGTAAAAACTCCCGTTGAAGTGGTATTGGCAAAATTATCCTGTGACCAGGATCCTATCAGTATATTATAGTCGTAATCGTCCTTTTTGTCGGAATTCAGGAATAATAAAAGAAAAAAAGTAAACAGATATTTCATGATAATTGTTATTTACCTAAAAATACAAAAATTACATGATTTGTTGGCTGGTGATTTTATATAAATTAATACGTTTTGCAGTTACAGGATTTCCATATTGGATCCGTCAATTATACCATGCGAATTTCCCTCCGTCTGTTCGAGTAAAATTCTGCAAGAATTTGTATCGAGAACTTGTGGGTAAGGCTGACCGGTAGCCCAACTTCTTGATACTACTTTTTTTTTAAAACCTATTCGAATTGACGAAAACTATCAATCCGTAACACGTTATAAAATTAAATCTTACCCTTCTCCTTCAGATAAGTAAAATGATTGATAAGGATCCTGATTTCATTAAACTCAAAATCATTAGGCAATGCATTTTTCCATTCCGTTAAAGTTTCTTTGGGATCATTTCTAAATATACCTTCAAAAGCTTTAATTTTATCTGAAGTAATAACTCTTGAGATATCCAGCAGCCCCTGTTCGGCAAATTTGGCCAGATGGCCGATCACCGTTTCTTTTACCAGCCCTCTTTCAAGCGCTATTTCTGAAATGGTTTTCCCTTGCTCAAAAAGCTGGAACGTAAGCACCTGGGACGGGACTTTGGCAATTTTCATGCTGACTTCCTTATCGTTTTTTTCGTCAAGAAGCCTGGTTTCCAACAGGTGAATTTCTTTTAAACTGTTTAAATATTCCTCAATATCTTCCAGCCACACCCTGAAATCCTCGTTGTATTGCTTTAATCCTTTTGTCCCTTTGATTTCCGCATAAAAATCTTTCAGCGGACTGAAAACTTTATCCCGGATCTCCGTAAAAAAGAAGTTGACAGCCCCTTTGGTTTTATTCTCGATCTCGGACCATTCTTCTTTCTGTTCAATAAAATTACTGACCTTCTGTGAAATTACCCGGTCAAGCTTTTCAAAAATCTTACCCAGGTTTACGATTTCGTGCTTAAGCTGCTTATACAGCTGATTGGTCTTCATGTGATCGATGCTTTTGGTAGTGACGGAAAGCTTATTCCAATCTTCCACTTCTTTCAGGAGCCACTGCGAATCGATGGTACGAAGCACTTTTTTAAGGCTGTAATCATACTTTTCATTGTTTAAAATAGCTTCCACTTTATCATTCGCTACCGTATCGGTGTGAAAATGCAGGATCCTGTTGTCTTTAAAAATAACTTCGGGGGTAATTTTAGACTTTAAAACAATTCCTTCCAAAGTTCGGCACCGTGACAGGGCCACGTAGACCTGTCCGGCCGTAAAACTCTTCCCTGCATCAATAATCACCCTGTCGAAGGTGAGTCCCTGGCTTTTATGGATGGTTACCGCCCAGGCAAGCTTTATCGGAAACTGCTCGAAGCTTCCCAGCACTTCTTCTTTGATATTTTTATCCGTGTCGAGAAAATATTTTTTCTGCTCCCAGACTTCTCTTTTTACAGTGATCTCCCTTTCGCTGCCGTCGAGGATTACTTTAATTTCATTTTCATCAAGCGCAGAAATTTCCCCCAGCTTTCCGTTAAAATATTTCTTTTCCCCTGAAATATCATTGCGGATAAACATGATCTGGGCCCCTATTTTCAGGTCTAAAAACTGCTCATTCGGAAACTGGTTTTCCCTAAATTCCCCGAAAAGCTTGGCCTCATACGTTTTTGAACTGGCCTTTAATTCATCGAGCTTCTCCTGATTGATATCATCGGCCATCTTGTTGTGTGAACAGAGATAGACATACGGCTCATCACCCATATCAAAATCAGGGTCGTATCTTTCATTTAAATGTTCAAAGTCAATATTAGCTACATCTCCGTCACGGATCGCGTTCAGGATGGCCAGGAAATCTTCATCGGACTGGCGGTAGACCTTCGTGAGCTCAATGGTAATTAAAGGAATCTCTTTAATCGCATGGCTGTCGAAAAAGAAAGGCGAAGAATAGCAGATCTTTAAAATATGCTCATCCCGAACTACCGGCGGAAGCTGATAAAGATCCCCGATGAACAACATCTGCACCCCACCGAAACGCTGGTTGTTTCTACGGATAAACCGCAGGGAGAAATCCATCATATCCAAAACATCCGCACGCAGCATAGAGACCTCATCGATAATGATGATTTCTACCTCTCTTAAAAGCTTCAGCTTGTCTTTCCGGTATTTGAAATGCGGCATCAGGTCGGCAATATTATTGGCCATGCTGGTGTCGATGCGGTCTGTGGTCGGCAGAAAAGTCCGCAGCGGCAGGCCAAACATCGAGTGGATGGTAACACCGCCCGCATTGATGGCTGCAATCCCGGTGGGCGCGACCACAATGTGTTTCTTGCGTGTGCGTTTCACAAAATCGTTGAGAAAAGTAGTCTTTCCCGTACCCGCTTTACCCGTTAAAAATACACTTCGGTTGGTATGTTCTATTAAGTCAAAAAAATGATTATTCATCGTTGTCAAAATTACGGAAAATGATATTTAAATCCTTACCTTGGCACAACTTTTGAAAATCCCTCATCATAACGAGAGAAAAACAACTTATGAAAATCCCTGTATTCATCTTATGTGCAGCGCTGTTTGCAGCCTCATGTTCTTCAACAAAAAATATGGATGCCAATTTGCCGAAAGACATTTCGGAGCGTCCTGCCGATGAAAACAACCAGAAATACGAGCAGGCCCAGCTGGATAAATTAAAAGCGTCCATCGAATCTGAAATTGCAAAAGAAAAATGTACCGATGCCGCAGAATGGACATTTGCCCCGATGGGCGCCAAAGCGTGCGGAGGTCCTCAGCTGTATATTGCTTATCCTAAAAAACTGGAAACTTCGGTTTTACCAAAAATAAATGACTACACTGAAAAAGTGAAAGCCTTCAATCAAAAATACAGCATCGTTTCCGACTGTATGATGATCATGCCGCCCACTTCTATAAAATGCGTAAACGGAAAAGCCGAACTGGTGAATTCCTAAGAAATAAAAAAATCTTGCTCCACACCGGGCAAGATTTTTTATTTTGATAAAGTTTTTAAATCAATTTTGAAACGTGAAATTTACTTTATCTTCATAAATTCACCATTCACCATTCACCCCTATTACCCTTCCACATGTTTTACGTTTTCCTTATACCATGAGGAATATTTAACATAATTATTAGCGATCCTGTTGACCTCTCCTTCCAGCAGCTGGGAACTGATGTCTTTGATCTTTCTTGCCGGAACTCCGCCCCATACTTCTCCCGATTTGATATGGGTACCCTGGGTAACTACCGAGCCTGCACCGATAATAGAATTTTCTTCAACGAGGCAGTCATCCATCACAATGGCACCCATACCGATCAGCACATTATCTTTGATCGTGCATCCGTGAACAATGGCATTGTGGCCGATCGAAACATTATTTCCGATATTCAAAGGATGTTTCTGGTAAGTGCAGTGCAGCATCGCATTATCCTGAACGTTTACCTTATTTCCCATTTTAATATAATGAACATCACCTCTGATCACCGCGTTGTACCAGATACTGCAATCGGTTCCCATGGTTACATCGCCGATGATCGTTGCCGTTTCCGCTAAAAAGGTATTGTCGCCTATCTGAGGTGCTTTTCCTAAAAGTTCTTTTATCAGTGCCATATATTTAATTTGAAAATTTGAAAATCAGTTTATTTGAAAATGGATAGATCAGGGCTTACGAGAATCCGATTCCGGCTCCTTAATTTTTAAATCATGCCGATAGCAAAAATCTAACTTCCAACCCGCAGCTCCTAATTTCTAATTGCGTATTTTTGTATCTCAAATTTAAAGAAAAAATGCATACTATACTTATAGAGCCTACCGAAAACCCGAAAGTGATGAAATTTGTAGCAGATTACAACCTGATTCCGGGATCTTTAGAGTTGGACAGAGATTCAGATATTTCAGAAATCCCTTTGGCACAGGAGCTATTCAATTATCCGTTTGTGGAAAGGATTTTCATCACTGCAAATTTTGTTGCGGTTGCAAAACAGGACACCGTAGAATGGGAGCATGTAGCGGAAAGCCTGAAAAATGTAATTGAAGATGAGCTTCTGGCCAATCCGAGAATTTATCTTCAGAAGAAAAAAGAGCTGTATCAGATCTACGCGGAGATGACTCCCAATCCGAATGTGATGAAGTTTGTTTCCAACAAATTGTTGATGGAAGGTTTCGTAGAAGTAAAATCAAGAGATGCAGCGGAAGGCGTTCCTTTGGCAGAGGCTATTTTCAAGGAATTCGATTTTGCGAAGGAAGTATTCATTTCCGATAATTTCGTAGCGGTTACGAGAGACAATTCTGTAGAATGGCACCAGGTGATGATGACCGTTCGCGCCCTCATTGCAGAATATCTTCAGAATGGCGGCGAGATCTCCAATATTGAAGCCCAGAAGCACGAAAATCCTGTGGAAAAGATCATCAACAGGGATTATACGGAAGACGAACAGAAAATTTCCGATATCCTTAACGAATATGTGGCTCCTGCCGTAGAAAACGATGGCGGAAAAATTTCCCTGATGGAATACGACCAGGAAAATAAAACCGCAAAAATGCTTCTTCAGGGTGCATGCTCCGGCTGCCCAAGCTCTACCGCTACTTTAAAGAACGGAATTGAAAATATTTTAAAACAATTCGTTCCCGATCTTGTGGAGCATGTAGAAGCGGTGAACGGATAAAAGAATTCAAGAACTCAATGCTTTAAACCAAATCTTTAGTCGTAAACATTTAAACGAGAAAAAAATTGCATAAAGAAGCTTCAAACCCGAAAAAAGGAATTTTATTGGTGAATCTTGGCTCACCACGATCAACAGACATAAAGGATGTAAAGGAATATCTCGATGAATTCCTGATGGATGAAAGAGTGATCGACTACCGGTGGATCTTCCGGGCACTTCTCGTACAGGGAATCATCCTTAAAACACGTCCTCCGAAATCTGCCGAGGCTTACAAAACGGTATGGACCGACGAAGGCTCCCCACTGATTGTGATTACGGAAAAGATTCAGAAGAAGCTGCAGAAATCAGTCGACGTCCCGGTAGAAATCGGAATGAGATACGCAGAACCCAGCATAGAAACCGGCATCAGAAAGCTGGTTGACAAAGGCGTTTCTGAGATCGTGCTTTTCCCTCTTTACCCTCAATATGCGATGAGCACCACCGAAACCGTGATCGAAAAGGCGGAAGAGGTGAGAAAGCAGAAGTTTCCAGGCGTAAAAATCAATTATATTCAGCCTTTCTACAACCGCGAAATCTATATCAACTGCCTGGCAGAAAGCATCCGTGAAAAACTTCCTGAAAATTTCGATGCCCTGCAGTTTTCGTATCATGGTGTTCCGGAAAGGCATATATTTAAAACAGACCCTACAAAAACGTGTAACCTCAACGACTGCTGCACGCGGGAAAACAACCCGAGCCACCAGTTTTGCTATCGCCACCAGTGCTATAAAACGACGGAGACTGTGATTGAAAAACTCAATTTACCGAAAGAAAAGGTCATTGTTTCCTTCCAGTCGAGACTTGGAAAAGATAAGTGGATCGAGCCTTATACTGACGAAACTTTTGAGACTATCCCTAAGAAAGGAATCAAGAACCTTGCGGTGGTTTGTCCGGCCTTTGTTTCCGACTGTCTTGAAACACTGGAGGAAATTTCCGTGGAAGGCAAGCACCAGTTTACCGGCGCGGGCGGAGAAAACTTTCATTATATTCCCTGCCTGAATGACGAAGACCGGTGGATCGAAGTGGTAAAAACCTTATGCGAGGAAAAGCTTAACGAATTCTATTTAGTATAGACATCATAACCTTCGGAAACGGAGGTTATTTTTTTATTCAGAAATGAGCACATCATCAGAAAAAAATTAAAAATTCTCAACACACCCCCTTAAAAAATTACAAACAATATTAATTTTAATTAAAATAAACAATACACCCCTATAATTTCACTATAATATTTTACAATTTAAATATTTTTACTACCTTTACCCCATCAAAACAATATCATCAACCTTTAAAACTTAGAAATGATGAATGCAACTGCAGAAATTTTAAAAAATAAGATTGAAAAATTCAGTCCTGACACTTTGGAAGCTTTTGCAAGAATGATGGAAAGCTTCGAAAAGAAGAACAATGCCGCCGCATCAAAATTTTACATGGACGAAATTTTATACAGAATACAGTTTCACAATGAAAATCCTTCTACCAAACTGGATTTTTATGAAAACATTTCAGAGCTGAAAAAGTATTGCGCGTAATGAAAATTCTTCTTTCCTCTATTGCCAAAAACGACATAAGGCTTCTTGTGCGGGTCTTCTGTGCAGAACACAAGCAAAAAGGGATTTACTTTCTGGAGAGCCTTAAAGACTGTATCAATGAGATTGCGCAGGAACGTGAACGCTCAGAAGAGATCAGCATCCGCACGATGGAAGACTTTCCGGTGAATATTCATTACATGTTCGAGGATGAACAAACGTTGTTTGTCACGGCCATATTCAGAAGCTAAACAATTTCCACACTATTATTATATCAAACCTTGCAAATTTTATTTGTGAGGTTTTTTGTTAAATAAAAAAGACGTCGGCACCCATTATCCAAAACGTCGGGACCTTTTAAGTAAAACGTCGAAACGTTTTGACCAAAACATCGAAAGGTTTTCCCTAAAACGTCGGGACGTTTTTAACCAAGGATAATAACCATTGAAAATTAAAACATTAAGTTTTAAATCAGCAAAACTCAAACTCACAACACCCCAAAACTCTAAAACTCTCAAACCCTAAAACTCTCAAACCCAGCCTACCTCACCGGCGTTCTGAACTCACCATACCCCATCAGCCCGTCATAATTTCTTCCGAAAGGAGCGTAATAGAGGAATGCCTGATACAGATTCTCGGTCTGCCAGAAATTACCATTGATTTCCCCGAAATCCAGGCGGCCGTCCGCGCTTTTGGTGGCTAATATATAATTATAGAAACCCTGTTTCAGATAGATCCGGGCCACATATTTTTTGGTTTCGGCATCATACTGCATTTGGTTTTCTTTATTCGGGATAAAACCGTTGAACCCACCCAGGACATAAATATCCTTGTCGGCAGGATCGGACTCGAGAGAGAAATAGACCCATGAATAATCGGCTTCCCTTTCCGCGTCCCTTTCTCTTCCGAGGTCATTTCTCCGGTAATACCAGGCTCCGTTTACGTCCGGCTGATATTGGTAATTCAGGGGAAATGCCCATACCGGATGAAGATAGGTATTATTGACCCCGTCTTTCACTTCTGTGGCGCGAACCATATCCGCGGCCATGTTCATGTTTTTATTGTCAAAATAATAGAATTCATTATTTCCCGGGAATACCAAAGAAAGCTGCTGGAAAAGCAACTGGCTGCCCATTGTTGAGCTCGGCTTTAAATTGTTCACCGTGACATTCGGATTATTATTCTGCATCACATTCAGGGTCATCGAATTGACATTGGAGGCAAGCTCGCCGCCTTTGGAAACCGCTTTTACCTCTACCCTCTGGTTGGCGTCAGGATTTCTGGCATCTGCAAATCTTGAAACGCCCACGGCAAGGGTCGCAGCATTTTCCACCACGTAAAACCTTCTGGTAAACAAAGGCTTGTCGGCAGAATCTTTATAGACAATGATTTCGAAGTTACCCGAGATCTTCAGCTGCATTTTATCATTCGGGAAATTCAGTTTGTAGTGGGTGTACGACTGAAGCGTATTGAATGAATACTGAAAACTGTCTAATAAACCGTTCAAGCTTCCTGTGGCATACTCCGTAAAGAAAAGGTTGTCATCTTCCCAGTTCCTGTTGTAATGCTTGATCGTATAGCGGTAGATCTGGCTGGAATTGGTAAGGTCGTCGAAGCTGAGCACCAATTGCTGATTGGAATAAATAACCGGCGTTTCATCGTTGGTCTGCGGGTTAAACAACTGGATGCTTTGGATATTCTGCCCAAAGACAAAACCACTCAGGGTAAGTAAAAGTATTCGCAAGGTTTTCATTATGACGAAGATAAAGAAAAATCATTTCAAACCATAACAGATTAAATCTTTATTCCTTAAAATATCGCTTCCCGGTCCTGAAAATCTTTCATCTTATTTTTAAACCCAAACTTTTGTGCCTACATTTGCGTCTTCAAAAACATTTATCATATGCTTCAGATACAAAGTTTCGTATTTAATTTTGCGAGCGAAAACACATACATCCTTTATAACGAAAATAAAAATGCCTGGCTGATCGATCCGGGAAATATGAATGAACAGGAAACCAAAATTCTCGGTGACTTCATCACAGAAAAAGGCCTGAAGATTGAAAAGATCCTTTTAACCCATGCTCATATCGATCATATTCTTGGGCTCCAGTGGGCGGCGGACACTTTTAAGGTTCCCGTCTATATGCATCAGGAGGATAAAGAAGTCTTAGACATGTTCCAGATCAGCGGAATGCGGTTCGGGATAAATGTCGATCACATCCATGCGGACATCCGCTACCTTAAAGAAGGAGACGAATTGGATCTTGACGGCGAAAAATTCAGGATTTACCATGTTCCGGGGCATTCCCCGGGAAGTATAGTCTATCATCATGAAGGGGAAAAGTTCATGATCTCAGGAGATGTTCTTTTTGAGGGGAGCATCGGGCGAACTGATCTTTTTAAGGGGAATTATGAGCAGCTGATTGAAGGAATTAAAACCAAGCTTTTCATCCTTGATCCCGAAACGAAGGTATTTTCCGGCCATGGAAATCCTACAAGTATTGGTTTTGAGAAAGAATATAATCCGTTTTTCAGATAGTGATGCAGGGCGGGCGTTACTTATGTGTATTATCCACAGGATTTTCCATCAAATAAAAAAGCTGTTCCAAAAAGAACAGCTTTTACATTTTATATGATACCGTTGCAAAAAGCCATCAACCGACAACCCGCAACGATCAACCAAATTTATTTCCATTTAATATTGCATCCCATGCTTGGCCTCTGGATTTCTTCCTGAGGTTCACCTGCCAATAGATTTTCAAAGGCAATAATCAAATCTTCACCGGTAACATCCTTATGATTCCCTGGTCTTGAATCATCCATCTGACCCCGGTAGATGAGATCTAATTTTTCATCAAAGAAAAAGAAATCGGGTGTGCACGCAGCATCGTAAGCTTTGGCAATAGCCTGGCTCTCGTCATACAAATACGGAAAGTCGAATTTTCTTTCGATCTGGAATTCGATCATCTTCCCCGGAGCATCTGCAGGATATTTTTCCACATCATTGGAATTGATGGCGATGAATTCAATCCCTTTTTCATTATAATCTTCATACAGTTCGTTTAATTTGTCAATCACGTGCAGAACAAACGGACAATGATTGCACATAAAGATCACCAGCGTACCTTTCTCACCTTTCAGATCATCCAAAGACTGTATCTCATTCCTTTTTGAGGGGTTCGGAAGTTCGAAAAACGGTGCTTTTGTACCTAAATCGATCATATTTGAGGGCGTATTCATAACTTTTTTATTTGATGGCAAAGATAAAGATTTTCCTGATTATTTTAGTAAGGAAGATGGATGCAGGAAGTAAAAGGACATTAATTGAGCATGACTATAAATCTTATTAATTTTTACAATAATTCTAACACGTAGACCTTTTAACTCCCATTCTTACTGGATCTAAACAAGTTGTAACAGTCTTCAAACTTTAACTTCAAAAAATTTAACTCTCAATTTGTTTGGAAGATATGTTCAAAAGTTTGTAGTTTTGCTAACACTGTTAGTAAATAAAAATCATGGGTTTACATGAACGCCGTCAAAGAGAAAAAGAAAACATACGTGCCAGTATCCTGGATGCGGCTTTTTCTTTGGCTAAAACCGAAGGCTGGGCTTCACTTTCCATGAGAAAAATTGCCGATGCCATAGAATACAGTGCACCGGTAGTTTATGACCATTTTGAAAACAAAGAAGCTATTTTATATGAAATCTCATTGAATGGTTTCCATTGTTTACATATTGAATTGTTGAAAGCTCAGAGAGAACACGACAATCCTGAAGATCAGTTAAAGGCGATTGTGGATGCTTACTGGAAGTTTGCCTTTAAAAACAAGGAGTATTATCAGCTGATGTTCGGATTGGGAATGCAGTGCAGCGGAAAAGGGATGATGAAAGAAGAATTTTCTTCATTCCAGGATATGCTGTATGACTGTACTTACGAGATTATCAAAAAGAAAGGATCAAATCCTGCGAATGCCTGCCATTCATCACATGCTTTGTTTTCTGCTATCCACGGACTGATCTCAATCATGATGATGCGCAATGATGATATTCCTTCCACGATGAACAAGACGACTTTGGATGAAACGGTTTCCGCATTCATCAAGTCTTTATAATTTTTTTTGAACTTAAAATTAACACCGTTAGGAATATTAACACCTAATTAATAATGATATAAAAAAATATTCATGCAAGACTAAAAATATGCGGTGTTTTTTCACAATAGTTAACACTGTTAGTAAAAATAACACATTTTAAATTTCAACTATTTACTTTTAAAACTTTTAAAACAGATTTTATCATGATTACAACTACTAATTGAGTATTACATATTCCGGATTTTTTTTATTCACCATTAACACTGTTAGGAAATATAACGGAATAAAAATTAAAAACAACATTACTTTATTTAACACTTCATTAAAAATTTAAACTCAAAATGAAAATATTTGGAAAAACGAGGATCATCGTACTTATGGCAAGTATTATCCTTTTACAAAATTGCACCAAGGCAGCGGAAGGATCGAATGCAGCTCCACCGCCACCCCAATTGCCTGTTTATACCGTAACGACCTCTCCGGCTACCGTTTACCAGGAATTTCCGACAGCCCTTGAAGGAAAAAACAATGTAGAAATAAGATCCCAGGTTGATGGGTATCTTGATAAAATTTATGTAGAAGAAGGGGCTTATGTAAGAGCCGGACAGCCTTTATTTAAAATAGATTCGAGAGCATACGGCGAGCAGATGAATATGGCTTCAGCGAATCTGCAGGTAGCCAATGCCAATATTCAGAAAGCGAAGGTTGAGGTTGACAGGCTAGAGCCTCTGGTTGCTGCAAAAGTAGTCTCTGACGTACAGTTGAGAACGGCAAAAGCCAATTATGCAGCTGCCGTGGCCGCCGCTTCACAGGCAAGAGCATCTGTGGGAAGCGCAAAAATCAATGTAGGATTCACAACCATTACAGCACCGGTAAGCGGCTATATAGGGAGAATTCCTTATAAAAAAGGAAGCCTGATCTCAAGAACGGATCCGAATCCGCTGACTCTGTTATCCGATATCAGTGAGATTTACGCATACTTTTCTTTGAGCGAGCTGGATTTCATTGCTTTCCAGAATAAATACCCGGGAGCAACTTTAAATGAAAAACTGAAAAACATGCCGCTGGTAGACCTGGTAATTGCCGACAATACCATTTATCCTGAAAAAGGAAGAATGAGCATCGTAGACGGTCAATTTGACAAAACCACCGGAGCCATCAGCGTTCGCGCGGTATTCCCGAATGCCAACGGAACTTTGAGAACCGGAAACACAGGCAGGGTGCGCATGCCTCAGCTTTTCGACAAAACTTTGGTTATTCCACAGGAATCTACTTTTGAAATTCAGGACAAAACCTATGTGTATGTACTTGGAAAAGACAAGAAGGTAACCGGAAAACCTGTGACAATTTCAGGGAAAACGGACAGCTATTACTTTATTTCTGAAGGTTTGTCTGCGGGAGATAAGATCGTATTCACCGGAATCGGGGTATTGAAAGACGGGGTTACGATTCAGCCGAAAGTGATTTCATCTGACAGCCTGCTTAAAGCCAGACCTTTATAACAGTTTAAATTTCTTTAACCACAAAAGTCAAAACAGTGTTTTTTAAAGCCTGGTCTACTGACATTTTAAAGTAAACATTGTGAATCAGTTAGGCTTTTGGTGGAAGAAAGTTTAAGCAACATTAAAAAATAAACTTCTTATGTTAAAACAATTTATAGAAAGACCGGTACTTTCCACCGTTATTTCCATCATACTTTTATTATTGGGTGCTTTGTCACTCTTTAATTTGCCCATTGCCCTGTTTCCGGACATCGCGCCGCCAAGCGTTCAGGTGACCGCATTTTATCCGGGAGCGAATGCAGAAGTTGTAGCCCGTTCGGTAGCAACGCCAATTGAAGAAGCGGTGAACGGAGTGGAAAACATGACCTACATGACCTCCAACTCGAGTAACGACGGAACGATGACACTGAGCGTGTTTTTCAAGCAGGGATCAGATCCGGACAATGCTGCCGTAAACGTTCAGAACCGTGTATCGAAAGCGATGAGCCAGCTTCCGCAAGAAGTGGTACAGGCAGGAATTTCGACCCAGAAAGTTCAGAACAGTATGATCATGTTTATGGGATTAACCAGTAATGACCCCAAACAATACGACGAACTTTTCTTACAAAACTATTTAAAGATCAACATCATCCCGCAGATACAGCGTATTCCGGGGGTTGCCCAGGCACAGGTTTTCGGTACAAGGGATTATTCCATGAGACTCTGGCTGAAACCGGACCGACTGGCCGCCAATGGACTTTCTCCCCAGGAGGTTTTAAATGCCGTAAAAGATCATAACCTGGAAGCCGCTCCCGGACGTCTTGGACAGGGAAGTAAGGAAACGTACGAATATATTTTAAAGTATAAAGGTAAATTAAATAAAAACGAAGACTACGAAAACATTGCCATCAAAGCCAACAGCGACGGCTCATTCCTGAGACTGAAGGATGTGGCGAGAGTAGAATTCGGTTCGTACACGTATACTGCAGCCAACAGAGTGGATGGGAAACCGGTATCCGGTTTTGCCATTATGCAGACCGCAGGATCTAATGCCAATGAGATTCTTACGGAAATTGAAAAGCAGGTCGATCAGTTTAAAACTACCCTTCCAAAAGGAGTTGAGCCGATCATCATGTACAATTCCAAAGACTTTCTGGATGCTTCCATTCATCAGGTGGTAGAGACTTTGGTCATTGCCTTTATCCTGGTATTTATTGTCGTGTATATTTTCCTACAGGACTTCAGGTCTACCTTAATTCCTGCGATTGCCGTTCCTGTGGCGATTATCGGTACGTTCTTTTTCCTACAGCTGTTTGGTTTCAGTATCAACATGTTGACTTTGTTCGCTTTGGTACTCGCCATCGGTATTGTGGTGGATGATGCGATCGTAGTGGTAGAAGCCGTTCACTCCAAAATGGAACATACGGGAATGCCCGTGGAGCACGCCACCATGAGTTCAATGAGTGAAATTTCCGGTGCGATTATTTCCATTACGTTGGTGATGTGTGCCGTGTTTATTCCGGTTGGATTCATGCAGGGGCCTGCGGGTGTCTTCTACAGACAGTTTGCCTTTACACTGGCCATTGCGATTATGATTTCTGCAGTGAATGCCTTGACCTTAAGCCCGGCTTTATGTGCAATGTTTTTAAACGATCCGCAGGGACAACATGGAGAATATGGTAAAAAAACAGGATTTGGAGCAAGATTCTTCAATGCTTTTAATACCAGCTTTAATAATTTAACTAAAAAATACATTTACAGCCTTAAATTTTTAATTAAAAATAAATGGGTTGCCGTAGGAGGATTAGTATTGATTACTGCCGCAAGTATTTTCTTAATTAAAAAAGCACCGTCAGGATTTATTCCTACAGAAGATCAGGGATTCATTCTGTATGCAGTAAACACCCCTCCCGGAAGCTCACTGGACAGAACCCACAGGGCTACCGAACAGATCGATAAAATCATCAATGGTGAAAAGGCCAAAAATCACCTTTGGGTGGCAGACGGTCTGAATTTCATCAGCAATGCCAATGCCTCTCCGTATTCTGCAGGTTTTATTAAATTAAAAGATCATGACCAGCGTGGTGAAATAACAGATCCTGATCAGATTGCCGCGGGATTGACAGGGAAAGTTTCCCAGGTAAAAGATGCAAGTGCATTCTTCTTCAACTTTCCTACCGTTCAGGGATTTGGTAACGTTTCCGGTTTTGAATTTATGCTTCAGGATAAAACTAACGGATCCCTGGAAAATTTAGGAACAACCACCCAGGCTTTCATCGGAGAGCTGATGAAACGTCCGGAAATTGCTTTTGCTTTCACTACTTACGCAGCTGGAAACCCACAGTTTACAATCGAAGTTGATAGTGATAAGGCTAACCAGCTGGGAGTTTCCATTACAGAATTGATGCAGACGATGCAGATTTACTATGGAAGCAGCTTCGTTTCAGATTTCAACAGATTCGGAAAATACTACAGGGTGATGGCGCAGGCCGATATTCCTTACAGAACGGACGCTAACTCCCTGGAAGGAATTTATGTTAAAAATAAATCCGGCGAAATGGTTCCTGTAAAGACCCTGGTGACCTTAAAAAGAGCTTTCGGGCCTGAAACAGTGACCAGAAACAACTTGTTCAATGCAGTAACCATTAACGGAACGCCAAAACCTGGCTACAGTACCGGAGACGCGATCAAAGCCGTGGAAGAAGTAGCAGAAAAATCACTTCCGAGAGGCTTCGGATACGAATGGACAGGAATTACCCGCGAAGAGATCAAAACCAGCGGACAGACTGCTTTTATCTTTATGCTAAGTATTTTGTTCGTCTACTTCCTGCTGGCGGCTCAGTATGAAAGTTACATTCTTCCGTTTGCGGTTATTTTAACAATTCCTACAGGTATTTTCGGCGTATTTGCTTTCACAGGATTGGCAGGAATTGACAATAATATTTACGTTCAGGTCGGACTCATCATGCTTGTCGGATTGTTGGCCAAAAACGCAATCCTTATTGTTGAATTTGCCGTACAGAGAAGAAATGCAGGAAGATCTTTACTGGAAGCTGCACTTCAGGCTTCGAGATTACGTCTGAGACCGATTCTTATGACCTCATTTGCATTCATCGTCGGGATGTTACCGCTTGTGTTTACGCAGGGCGCTTCTGCAAAAGGGAATCATTCCATTGGTTTCAGTACTGTTGGCGGAATGTTGACCGGTGTGGTATTCGGAATTTTCATCATTCCGGTAATGTTTGTGATCTTCCAGTATTTACATGAAAAAATGCCAAGCAGAAAGAAGAAAAGACTTCAAAGACAAAAACTGGAAGCTGAACTTTTAGCGACCCATTAAAAAAGAATTACCACTTTAAGAGATTTGAATTCAAACTAAAATTTTAAACGCAAAGATTTATTAACTCCAAATATTTCTTTGCGTTGAAAAAATTAAAAAAATTATAGCAGAATAATTTCGGAAGCAATCTCTCAAAGTTTTGTGATTCATTATAAATTAAAAATTATGAAAAGAATATTCAATATCATCATCGCTTTCGGACTGGCTCTGGGTTCGGTCTCCTGTGTGTCTAAACTGGCATACACAGAGCCTGAACTTGAGCTGCCTGAAACATTCAAATATACCGCAACAGCCGATACGGCAAGTGTTGCCAACCTGGAATGGAGACAGTTTTTTAGCGATCCAATGTTACAAACATTGATTGAAAAAGGAATTAAAAACAATTATGATCTACAGATTGCATTAAAACAGGTCGCTTCATCGCAGGAGAAACTAAAACAGGCTAAATACCTTCAATATCCTGACGTAGGCTTCGGAGTTTCTGCACAGATTTCAAAACCTTCGAAAAACAGCATGAATGGGCAGAGTTTGAATCTGTTTTTAGGAAAAAGCTATGTTGAAGATTATAATGCAGCATTCAATTTATCTTGGGAAGCAGACATCTGGGGGAAAATAAAAAACCAGCAGGAAGTTTCCAGAATGCAGTACCTACAGACTTATGAAGCCACGAAAGCAATTCAGACACAAGTTGTGGCAGCGATTGCCCAGGGGTATTACAATCTTTTAATGCTTGACAAGCAATTACAGATTGCTCAATCGAATTTAGAATTAAGTGCCAATACCCTTTCCCTGACCAAAAAATTATGGAAAAGCGGCGACACCACTTCGCTCGGCGTACAGCAGGCCACCGCTCAGAAGCAATCTACCGAACTTTTAATTACACAACTGGAACAGAATATTGCCATCCAGGAAAATGCTCTGAGTATTTTGGTCGGTGAAAATCCCGGTAAAATTACCCGAACCATTGAAATGTCTGAAACGTCTTTGCCACAGGATATCTCGGCAGGACTTCCGGCAGCGATGGTAAGCCGTCGTCCGGATGTTCGCCAGCAGGAACTGGTGTTGTTGGAATCCAATTCAGTTGTAGGCATTGCCCAGGCCAATATGTACCCTTCATTGAAAATCACAGCAAACGGCGGTGTAAATTCATTCAAGATCGACAACTGGTTTCAGATCCCGGCTTCCCTGTTCGGGTCGGTTTTGGGAAGCCTGACCCAGCCTATTTTCCAGAAAAGACAATTGAAAACAGATTTAAATGTTGCTAAAATACAAAGAGAGAAAAATGTATTGGCGTTCCGTCAGTCTGTTTTAAATGCGGTAGGAGAAGTTTCTGATGCTTTGGTTTCAAACGAAAGCTTAAAAGTACAGGAAGCGAAAGCAGCCGAACAAGTGACTACCTTAAAAGACGGCATCAAAAGTGCCGAAATGCTTTATAAAGGCGGAATGGCCAACTATTTAGAAGTCATAACCGCCCAGGGAAACTCTCTGCAGGCTGAGCTGAATCTTGCATCCGTGAAAAGACAGCGACTGAGCAGCATTGTAGATCTATATCGGGCTTTAGGAGGCGGATGGAAGTAGTAATTAAATTATATTTTGTTTTTGAATGCAGTCTTTAGGGGCTGCATTTTTTGTTTAAATGTGCTAACCGTTAAGATTTTGATTAAGAAATTAAGCTCAATTAAGAAAAACAAATAGATTTATGCAAAAAACGCAGTTCATCTTAAATATTAGCGATTTCTGACAGATATTTTTATGTTTAAATTAAACGCAAAAATCTCCAAAAGAATCTGTGAAAATCTGTGAAATCTGCGGGAGATAAAACTAAAGTTGTTCATTAATATATCCAATCAACCTATTAAAATTCTCCTGCGAGTATCCCAAGGACAAATAGTGAATATCATCCGCTTTCCGGTACCAGGTCAATTGTCGTTTGGCGTATCGCCGGCTGTTTTTCTTTATTTCGGAAACGGCAAAATCCAGATCCCATTCGCCATCAAAATACTTGAATAATTCAGCATAACCCACTGTATTTAAGGCTGTCAGATGTTTAAATTTCTCTAAACCTTTTGCTTCTTCCAATAATCCTTTCTCCATCATGATATCCACTCTCCTGTTGATTCTGTCATACAACTCTTCCCGCGGCGCTTCGATCCCGATCCTGATTGCATGAAAATCTCTGGAATCCTGAGAAACAGCGATCTGTTCAGAATATTTCTTATCCGTCTGCCAGATCACATCAATGGCACGTAAAAGCCTCCGGTGATTATGGATATCGACGATTGAAAAATAATCCGGGTCAAGTTCTTTTAATATTTCCTGAAGTTTTTCAATACCTTCATGCTCCAAAATTCCCTGAAGTTTTTCCTGATTTTTTTCGTCAGCTTCCGGTAAGTCATTCAGACCTTCAATGACTGCTTTCTCGTACATCATACTTCCGCCCACCAGAACAACAACATCATATTTTTCAAAAAGTTCATCAAGTTTTTTTAAGGCATCTTCTTCATATTGCCCGATCGAATAATAGTCTTCCACTGAAAGATTACCGATAAAATGATGAGGTGCTTCCGCCAACTCTTCTTCTGACGGTGAAGCAGTTCCGATTTTCATTTCCTTAAAAAACTGGCGGGAATCGCAGGAAATAATTTCCGTACCGAAATATTTCGCCAGATCAATAGCCAGCCTTGTCTTTCCAATCCCGGTGGGACCGACTACAGAAATCAACTTTTTCTTTTTCACATCGCTAATTTACGAAAATGAGTTTATTTAACCGGTTGGAAGATTGAAGTTAAAATCGGTATTCATTTATATCCACGACAATCTTCCCTATTCGTGCATCCAACTTCCAGCCTTACTACTTTAGCTAAACTATACACTTAAATGTTTATCTTTGTACAACAATAAAAAACTATGATTTTATCAATGACCGGCTTCGGTAGAGCCGAAGGTGTTTTTGAAGGAAAAAAGATTACCATAGATATTAAGTCACTGAACAGCAAAAGCTTTGATTTGAATATTAAAATTCCTTTACGTTATAAAGAAAAAGAATTTGAGATCAGAAAAATTCTTAACGACAGGATTATTCGTGGAAAAGTAGACTGCTACATCAACCTTGAGAATCTTGAAGAGTCTACTGATGTGAAAATTAATAAAAATTTAATTGATTCTTACATCAGCGAACTCCGTAATATCGCTTCAGACGGACCGGATTTCGAATATCTTAAAATGGCGGTAAGGCTTCCGGATGCGATCACCTCAAGACCCGATGAGCTGTCAGAAGGCGAATGGGAATCACTGGCGAAAATCGTAACTGCCGCACTCGACCGATTTGAAGATTTCAGAAAAACAGAAGGAAAGATTCTTCATGAAGAACTGGAAAGAAATTTGCAGAACATTGACAAAAATCTTGGTGAAGTTATCCCTTTTGAAGAAGAAAGAATCAATGCGGTAAGAGAACGTTACCAGAAATCTTTGAAAGACTTTGAAAATGTAGATGAAACACGATTCTACCAGGAAATGGCCTATTTTACGGAAAAACTCGATATCTCGGAAGAAAAAGTACGGCTTGCGCAACACTTAAAATATTATAAAGAGGTGATGGATAATGAAGATTTCAATGGTAAAAAACTGGGATTCATCTCTCAGGAAATAGGCCGTGAAATCAATACTTTAGGATCAAAAGCCAATCATGCACAGATCCAGAAACTGGTAGTCATGATGAAGGATGATCTGGAAAAAATTAAGGAACAAACGTTAAACGTATTATAATTAGTTAATAGGTTTTAGTTGATGGTTGTTGGATTTCTGCTGCGATCAACGAACAACCATTAACCACTAACAATATGAATAAAGTTATCATATTTTCAGCGCCGTCGGGAAGCGGAAAAACCACATTGGTAAAGCATTCCCTGGAGGTTTTTGATGAGCTTCAGTTCTCCATTTCGTGCACCACAAGGCAGCCCAGAGGGACTGAAGTGCATGCTGTGGACTATCATTTCCTGACTCCTGATGAATTCAGGCAGAAAATCGCGGAAGATGCTTTCGTAGAATTTGAAGAAGTGTATACCGATAAATATTACGGAACGCTGAAATCAGAAGTGGAAAAAATCTGGAATGAGGGTAAAACAGTAATTTTCGATGTTGATGTAAAAGGAGGAATTTCTCTTAAAAAATATTTCGGAGAACAGGCTTTATCGATATTTATTGAGCCTCCTTCCATCGAAGAACTGGAACGAAGATTGATTTCCAGGAATACGGATGATGCGGAAACCATTAAAACACGTGTCGCCAAAGCGGAAGAAGAAATGTCCTACGCCAAACAATTTGACAAAATCGTGATCAACGCCGATTTAGACATAGCAAAAAAAGAAATAGAAAGTTTAATAAAAAATTTCGTGAAAGAAACCAGAAGCTAGAAATTAAAAGTTAGTTTTTAAAAAGTAAAATTTTAACTAACATCTAATTTCTAAAATCTAACTTCTATAATAAAAAAACATTGAGGTTGATATGAGTACCGAAACATTAGAAAAAGCTAAATCTACGATTCCGGTAAAAGGATTTTTAGATATAAAAGATATAATAATTCCTGAAGGGGAAGAACTCGTGCAGGCTATTCTTCAGTTGAAAGAAGAAAAAAATGCGGTGATTCTGGCGCATTATTATCAACCCGGAGACATTCAGGATATCGCAGATTTTCTTGGAGATTCCCTCCAGCTGGCAAGACAGGCAAAAGATACGGATGCAGATATGATCGTATTTTGCGGGGTTCATTTCATGGCTGAAGCCGCTAAGATCCTTAACCCCACTAAAAAAGTAGTGCTACCGGATACGATGGCAGGATGTTCCCTTGCAGACGGCTGTTCAGGAGAAGGACTGCGAAAGATGCGTGAGCAATACCCCAATGCCCTGGTAGCCACCTACATCAACTGTAACGCGGAAACAAAGGCCGAAAGTGACATCATCGTCACCAGCTCCAATGCTGAAACCGTGATTGAAGCATTGCCTAAAGACAGACCAATTATTTTTGCCCCGGATAAAAACCTGGGACGATATTTATCTCAGAAAACAGGCCGCGATATGATCCTTTGGGACGGAAGCTGTATCGTCCACGAGGCGTTCTCCATGGAAAGGATTGCCAAACAGCTGGCCGACAATCCGGACGCGAAACTCATTGCCCATCCTGAAAGTGAAGAAGCGGTTTTAAAGCTGGCGCATTTTATCGGCTCCACTTCTGCCCTGCTCAATTATGTTGAAAAAGAGGACTGCCAGAAGTTCATCATCGCTACGGAAGAAGGAATTCTGCACGAAATGAAAAAGCGGGCCCCTCATAAAGAATTGATCCCTGCCTTGGTCTTCGACGAAACCTGCAACTGCTCAGAATGTTTCTATATGAAACGCAATACCATGCAGAAGCTGTATCTGTGTATGAAATACGAGCTTCCTGAAATCATTATCGATGAGGAATTAAGATTAAAAGCTTTAAAGCCTATTGAGGCCATGCTTGATCTTTCAAAAAGTATAAAATAAATGAGAAAGCGGGTTTTATACTCGCTTTTTTAAACTTTAAATCTGTACAAAATATTAGTGATGACTAAAATATTTCTTGAAGACGTAAAAATATATGCCTACCACGGCGTTTTACCGGAAGAAAATATCATCGGGACCTACTATCTTTTAAATCTCGAAATCCACACCGATCTATGGAAGGCCGCTGAAACCGACGAACTGGAAGACACGATCAGCTATGCCGATATTAACGGGATTATTCATAACGAAATGAAGATCAGATCTAAACTGCTGGAACATGTCGCAGGAAGAATCATCTTAAAAATTCATGAGAGCTTTCCTGAAATTTCTTACATGAAATTAAAAATCACCAAGACTGCTCCGCCTATGGAGGGTGAGATGAAAGGAGCGAGCATTGAGCTGGAAAAAAGCTTTTAAGCATGGTCATTTAAAAAAGTTGTAATTTTGATTTAAATACATATTACATTGAAATTCATCAGAATATTATTTCTTCTAGCTTCCATTACGGTTTTCGGACAAACAAAAGCCGACAATCAGGTGGCGGCGTACAATTTTCCGAAGCTGAAATCCAGCATTACGATGCCGGTTACCATACCGCTTTCTGAGATCAGCAATATGGTTAATGCTTCTGTAAAAGATCTTATTTATCAGGATGATTCTTATACCGACAACAACAATGACCAGTTTAAAGTAAAGGTCTGGAAAACCCGTCCCATAAGACTTGTCGGCGGCACCAATCAAAATATCCTCATTGAAGTTCCTCTGAAGATCTGGGCTGAAAAAGGAATCGGCACGCTCGGGATCTATACTTACCAGAATACGACTTTTGAAACGGTGATGTCTTTCAGTACCTCAATCGACCTAAAAAATAACTGGACGATTCTTACACACACCCAACCCAATGGCTTCAGATGGGTAACCAAGCCTATACTGGATTTTGGTGCCATAAAAATTCCCATCACTTCTCTGGTAGAAAAGAGCCTGAAGGAACAGCAGGAGAAGTTTTGTAAAACCATCGATCAGCAAATGAGCAGCCAGTTGAATTTTCAGAATTATGCGGTAGCTGCCTGGAATGCTTTTTCGAATCCTTTCCCTATTTCGCAGGAATTCAATACATGGCTGAAAATCACGCCGATTGGCGTTCATATTACACCACTGAAATTTTACGCCAACCAGCTCACTACCAGTTTGGGTATAGATATTTATTCTGAAACTTTTACCGGAAACCGGCCGGAGTCTTCACAACCTGTAAAGTCGGCTGCGGATTTTGGTTTTGTTTCGTCCCTTACCGATCAGTTTTTACTCCAGACAACAGCGAATGTTCCTTTTACGGAAGCAACAACGATTGCCCGTAATATGTTCTTAAACAAAGAATATGACGTCAGAGGATCATCCGTTAAAATTACGGATATAAAAGTATATGGCGTCGATGACCGGGTAATGATCGAAGCGCAGACGGAAGGCTATGTGAACGGTACGGCTTTCATTTCCGGAATTCCGGTTTATGATGATCTGAAAAAGAAAATTGTACTTTCCGATACAAAATTTAAGCTTAAAACTTCAAATATTCTACAAAAAACGGCCACACTGCTGTTCCGGGGAAGGATCGTAAAAATGATCGAAGACGAATATGGTATTCACACCCAGGATCTTGAAAATACCTCTAAAAAAAGTATTGAAGAAGCATTCAACAAAGAATATTATAAAGGTTTGAAAATGAGCGGACAGGTATTTAATTTAAAACCGGCAGATATCCTGATGAATCCTTTGGGCATCACGGCGGTTATCAATACAAGCGCTTCTTTAAAATTAATATTAAACGGAATGTAAAACTTATCTATTTAACCATGAAAAAAATATTAAAAATTGTAGAAAATAACAGAGCAACTTCCTGGAGCCGCTTCGGCAACTATATTATTGACAGGGTTGCTGTTCTTGCTTTCTTTGCGTTATTCGGATTTTTCGCTTCTTTTATGTACCAGCTTTTTGGCATCGAATACTTTATCAATGTAGCTACAGCATTAGGATCTGTAAATAAATTGATGGATATAATCATCACCTCAACCGTCTATTTTGTATATGCATTGCTGATGGAATATTTTACAAAAGGCAGAACCATCGGAAAGTACATTACCAGAACCAAGGTTATCTCAACGGATGGCACGGAACCTACTTTTAAAGATTATTTTATCCGGAACATATCACGTCTTGTACCTTTTGATGCATTATCTTTTTTAGGAGGAGGAAATGGTTGGCACGACAGCTGGAGCGATACAAGAGTCATCAACATAAAAAATTATAAAGCTGAAACCCAGATAAAAAGCGAAATAGAAAGCATCGGCACGAAAGAAATTGCCTGAAAAACTTTTGTCGAATCATATATTTTGTTATATTTGCACACCTAAAAATGGTAAAGACAGGGTACTTTGGCCGAGCGGCTAGGCAGTGGTCTGCAACACCATCTACAGCGGTTCGAATCCGCTAGGTACCTCACAAGCCTCTCTATATAAACTGGATTCCAGTAGATTATAGAGAGGTTTTTTTATTAAATGTCATTTCTATCATTCTAAAGCTGTTCCGGATTACTTATCCCATTTTCAACCATATCCTCTTGTAATTTAATTTTAATGCAAAATCCTCAGAATGCACCTGAGGATTAAAAAACTAATAACCATGAAAACTCAAATTGAGTATGAAAAAAGGCTACGTATATCGCCTGTAATTTATGTACGATAAATTAAGGAGCCTGGTTTTAAACATGGATAAAATTTAAATTTAACGGATCGTTCGACACTTTATCGGGCGAAATTCATCCTAACAAAAATAACTCCCATCCGGAAGCTATTTATTTTTAAAGATAATCAATTAACGTATAATTTTTTCTATGCCGGCTTTTGCACAGTTAAATGCGTCTTCAGCTTCTTCATGAAGGATATTAACTGAAATTTCAAAGCCACTTGCCATAAAAAAAGTCACATGCCCGTCAATATTGAAACTAAGAAAACCGATATGGTTTACATTAATAACCAATGGCTTGCCCAATACTTTGGCACCCTCGATAGAATTGGGCTTTTTTACAGTGATAACATTAGAAGCCTTTACATAGAGCAGGCCGTCTTCTGTTGTTTTTATAATATAAGACACTAGGTAATTTTAATGTAAAGATACATATTTTACCAATAGAAAAATCCCCGGCCAAGGCAGAGGATCAAATGAAAAAATTAATATTTAAGTGATGGTGTTTTCTTTAAAAATATTCTCAGATTGCTCCGAGAATATTGAATTGTAAAGTTCCCGTAGGATTTTTTAATAGTTGCATTTAGGTATTCAACTATTATGCCATGAATTCTTAATATTTATATTCCGTAAAAATTTATAAAATAAAGGAGGAGGCATTCGTGAAAAGAGGCATTACAAACAAAAAAGTCCCTGAATAACAGGGACTAAAAACTAATAACCATGAAAACTCAATTAAACATGAGAATCGGTACAAATTTATACATTATTTTTTTTAAAATCGTTGATTATGATCTATAATTTTCTGTATATTTTTCTTAGGCTATTTATGTTTTAAGTACATTTGTAAAAAACCGATGATATGACATTCAGCAAAGCATTAAAACACAAGAAAACAATTTTGAGAGAATCAAGCAATTTCACCAAAACTCTTTATGATTTCATCATTATACCTTCTATTGAAGAAGAGGGAAAGAGATTCCTTGAAGACTTCAGAAAATCACCATCCTCATTTGTTGACGAAAGCAGCAAGTCGTACAGCAGCAATTCAAGATTTAAATTATTTCTGTACTGTAAGAATCAAAATCCGAACGAATAACGCACAGGAAGGTATAGAAACCAAAATCATTTATTTAAACAAAAAAAGTCCTCATATTTCTACGAGGACTAAAAACTAATAACCATGAAAACTCAAATTAAACATGAGTGACTGCAAATTTAGTAAATGTTTGAGTGAATGGAAATGTTTTCTCCGATATATTTTATCTATTAACAAATTTTACCAATGATTAAAAAATATTTAAGCGCAAAAAAACAGCGGTATTCACCTTAAACAAAGCAGTTCAGGAATATTGGAAAGAAAATTAATTAACTAAAAATTTAAACAAACATTTAATTTATGTTAAACTCAATAAAAAAGGCTCTCAGAAATGAGAGCCTCTATAAGGTTGATATAAGAAGAATTATTCTTTAATGAATTTCTTCTGAACAGTTACCTGATTATCATCAATATCAATCACATACACTCCATTGACAAGCGTATGGACATCGATTTTGTTGTTTAAGATAACTCCTGAAGATACCAACTGACCTGCAGCATTGTAAATTTTATAATTCGCTCTACTACTGATATTTTTGACATTTAATACGGTTCTTACAGGGTTTGGATAAATAAGAATATCTGTCTGATTAACCGGGTTGGGAACAATCGGTTTAGAAATTCTTACAGTATAATCTTCTACCTCTCCATCCTGGAAGTTGGTACAGTTCACAGGAATTCCGTCCTTCTGCATCGCAACTCTCATTACGACATATTTAAAATCTGTCAGGCTGACGAATGCGTCTACAGGTACAGAGAAAGTTCCGCTTACCGTTTGCTGGTTATTCGGTCCTGAAACAAAAACCCTTTCATTAATATCGAAATATCCGTTTCTGTTGAAATCGATCCAGACAGCTACCCCGGCATTTGTACTGCCTGATATTTTCTTTTCAATAGTAATTCTATTATTGGAGGATCCCTGAATCATTTCGATAAACTTCGCTGTAATACCGGTATAATCAGTATAATTTGAACCTGCAGATTCGTTGATCTTTTCAGGTTTACCATTTGGCGTTACGGTTACTTTTGAAATATATTCGGAAGCAGAACCTGTAGAAGCCATCTGGCAATACGTTATCGTCGGTGTTGTAAACAAATACAGCAATGAATAATTACCAGGAGTACCGCCGCAAACATTGGCAACCTGCATCTCATATTCGGTAAGCTCAAGCAGGCCTGATAACGTTACCGTATTGGTATTTGAAGTAACAGTGGTCCAGCTTGGAATACCCACCTTTCTATATTTCAGGATGTATGTTGCTCCCGGGAAAGGATCCCAGGTTACCTGAGCGGTCGTGGTGGTAATATTTGTAATCGTTAACCCCGGAGGAGCAATATCACAAGTTCTTAATGTTTTAAATACTTTAGGATTAGACCAAGGATTCATTGTGCTTTCGTTATCACACATATTGGCAATCTGTACTTCATAACTCGTAAATACATCCAATGATCCCAAAGGATATGAATTAGCAGGTGCTGCTGGCAACGAAATCGTTGGGCTCCATCCACTGTCTCCACTTCCTACGATTCTGTATCTCATGAAATAATGTGAACTCGCTGCTAACGGAGACCAGGTAATTAATGCAGAGTTTGTCGTGATATTGCTGATTACCACATTCGGAGGTGTAGGATCGCATCTTGTGGTAAATGTATTGTTTGAAGGCGTTCCTTCAGTTCCGTTACAAACGGCCACTACCTGTACATCATATGAAGTTGCAGATAAAAGGTTATTTAACGTAACGGTATTGGTCGGCTGCGGATAAGGAGCTGCTGCCACACCGGTAGTCTGCCAGGTTGCTCCCGGCACCTGTGCTTTATATCTGACAATATAATTTGCCCCGCCAATATCCTGATTCCAGGTCAATACGATTGAGTTATGGGTTGGCGTACCTAATGTTACCACAGGAGTTGCGTTGCTGCACACTCTTAAATTGATATTGTCAATAGCCGCAGGAGGCTGTTCACCGCCGCCGCCGTCATTTTTCCATTCAAACACAATACGCATGGTGCTGCCTGCAAAGCTTGATACGTCTAATGTCGGATTCAGCACGGTTTGCCAGGTTGTTTGCGAATTATAATTGTTCCCTATCTGAATTCTGCCTGGTCCTGCATCGATCTGATTGCCTGAAGAAGGCATATACGTCGTAGGAACCAACCACACTCTTAAATAATCCCAGTTGGATTCTCCTTCTGCTTTCCAGTCAAAAGAGAAAGTCGCGGTAGTCGTCGTGGCTGGAATGGTAATATCTCTGTACGCATGCACTACACTCGACTCGCTGGTGTCGTACTCATTGGTAGAACCGTTGGTACTTGAAATATATAATGAGTTACCGGTATTTCCGGTTGCACTTCCATAAGTCCATTTGTTGGTTTGTGTACCGTTGGTATATCCTAAGTCACTTCCCGTCGTAAATTGCTGTACATATGGAATTGTTGCAGGGATTTGTGACGTGGTAAAACTAGGTCCCGCCATCCAGAAACTTGTATCTGAACCTGAACATACCGAACGTACCCAGAAATAATACGTTGTGTTCGGCGTCAGGGGAGACAGAGTTGCCGAAGTTCCCGTTGCACTTGAAGTGGGTGTACTTGAAGCTGTAGGAGGAACGTTAGTCGTGGTAAGATAAATCTGATATCCGCCGGCAGGTGCCGGTGAAGGAGCCGTCCAGCTGATGGATGCAGTATTGGATCCTACACTCGTTACCTGAATATTTTGAGGCACTTTACACGTTGGAATACTTAAATTAATATTATCAATGGCAACCGGAGGCTGTGTACCACCGAATCCGTCATTGGTCCATTCAAAAACAAGACGCACTACACCGCCTGCAAAAGAACTCAGGTCAAGCCCGGTGTTGAAGTAATTCTGCCAGTTAGACTGCTGATTTAAGTTTCCGTCAATTTGAATATTGCCTCCGCCGGAGGTAATCTCTGTTCCCGGATCAGGTACGTAACTTACAGGTACCAGCCAGATTCTTAAATAATCCCAGTTAGATTCACCTTCGCCTTTCCAGTTAAACATCAGTGTAGCATCAGTGGTTCCTGCAGGAACGGTGATATCCCTGAAAGCATGAACAATACTCGATTCACTGGTATCGTATTCGTTTGTCGTACCCCCGGTGTTGGAAATATACAATGAATTGGCAGGATTTCCCGTTGCAGAGCCGTAAGTCCACTGGTTCGTCATTGTTCCGTTACCAAGTTGAAGGTCATTTCCTGTCGAAAAGTCCTGTACGTATGGAATAGTTCCCGGGATCTGCGTTGTTGCAAATGGAGGTCCTGCTACCCAAACACTCTGATCCGTTCCACTACATACAGAACGCACCCACCAGAAATAGGTAGTGGCTGTCGCTAAACTACCAGGATTTGCCGTTGTTCCGGCATTCGAAATTAATGTACTTCCAGAAGCTGGAGGCGTATTTGTCGTACTGAGATAATATTCATATCCCACACCAGGTGCAGGCGTAGGCGCTGTCCACTCCAAAGTCGCACTATTAGGTGCTACAGCGGAAACCGTAAGAGCCGATGGCATGATACAGGTTGGAATACTGATGTTAATGTTGTCAATAGCAGCCGGAGGCTGAGATCCGAATGAATTATCGTTGGTCCATTCAAACACAAGTCGCATGGTTGATCCTGCATACTCACTGATATCCAAACTTGGGGTAGAATACGTTTGCCAGGAAGACTGCCCATTGAATTGTCCAACCTCAACAATTCCCGTACCCGTAGAGATGTTGGTCCCCACAGTAGGTGTAAAGGTATCCGGAACCAGCCATACTTTCATATGATCCCAGTTTCCTTCCGCTTCTCCCTGCCAGTCAAATGAAAAATTGGCAATAGTAGATCCCGCTGGAATTGTGAAATCCCTGTAAGCATGCACTATACTGGTTTCACCTGTGTCATACTCATAGTCAGCTCCATTATCGGAGATATACAAAGAATTGCCGCTGTTCCCAATAGCAGAACCATAAAACCATGCATTGGTAGCTGACCCGTTTAAGAGTGTAAAATCATTGCTGGTATCAAAGTCCTGTGAATAAGGTAATGTAGCTGGTGCTTGTCCATAGGCATCCGGTATGGCACCGAGATTTAACAAACACAGAAGAAGTACTAATAAAGTAGAAATTCTCTTCATAAGTTATCATTTAATATTAATCATTGCAAATCTAATTCGTTTTTTACTAATAAATACCATGCACTTAGATGTTTTTTCTAAATACTATGTTAATTAACAATCAGAAAATTTATTAAAACGAATAAAATGTTATTTTAAAAATAACGTACAAATCAAAATTTTAGTACTATTCAAGTATTTCTAATTATTAAAGAAATAAATCCTCCACTGATAGCATAATAATTATATCATTTCAATTATAAACTGTTTATGATTAATATTTATACACTCTCAATTTAAATATAAGACTGAATAATGTAATGAATCTATGATTTACAGTATTTCAGAAATTGAAATAATTTTATAGAAAAAATCCGTCTTACAACTGGCTGTGAGACGGATTCTTATAATGTTAACAATAAGCAGAACTATTCTTTAATGAATTTCTTCTGAGCAGCTACCTGATTATCATCGATATCGATCACATAAACTCCATTAATAAGCGTATGAACATCGATTTTGTTGTTTAGGATAATTCCTGACGACACTATTTGTCCGGAAGCGTTGTAGATTTTATAATTCGCTTTCTTACTGATGTTTTTTACATTTATCACGGTTTTTACCGGGTTGGGATAAATAAGAACACCAGTCTGATCTATTGAATTTTCTACCCTGGGCTTTGAAATTTTAACGGTGTAATCTTCCACTTCTCCATTAGGGAAATTGGTGCAGTTCACAGGAATTCCGTCCTTCTGCATCGCGACTCTCATCACAACATATTTGAAGTCTGTCAGGCTAATAAATGCATCGGCAGGTACAGAGAAAGTTCCGCTTACCTTTTCCAGATTATTGGGTGCTGAAACAAAAACCCTTTCATTAATATCGAAATATCCGTTCCTGTTGAAATCAATCCAGACAGCAATCCCGGCATTCGTACCGCCAGATAATTTCTTCTCAATCGTAATTCTGTTATTGGAAGATCCCTGGATCATTTCTATAAACCTCGCTGTAATACCGGTATAATCGGTGTAATTTGAAGCCTGAGATTCATTGATCTTTTCAGGCTTACCATTTGGCGTTACGGTTACTTTTGAAATATATTCGGAAGCAGAACCCGTAGAAGCCATCTGACAATAGGTTATCGTTGGTACAGTAAAGAAATAGGGTAATGTATAGTTACCAGGAGTTCCGCCGCAAACATTGGCAACCTGCAATTCATATTGCCCCAATTCCAATAAACCTGATAGTGTAATGGTATTCGTATTGGAAAAAACTGTCGTCCAACTTGGAATGCCCACCTTTCTATATCTCAATATATAAGTAGCACCCGGAAAAGGATCCCAGGTCACCTGAGCGGTCGTGGTGGTAAAATTAGTAATCGTTAACCCCGGAGGAGCAATATCGCAGGTTCTCTGCGTAGTAAACACCTTTGGATTAGACCATGGATTTAGTGTAGTTTCATTATCACACTTATTCGCAATCTGCACTTCATAGGTAGTATATACATTTAGTGATCCGAGAGGATATGAATTAGCAGGAGCTGCAGGCAATGGAATCGTTGCGCTCCATCCGGCATTACCACTTCCCACGATTCTGTATCTCATGAAATAATGTGAACTCGCTGCTAATGGAGACCAGGTAATTAATGCAGAGTTCGTCGTGATATTGCTGATTAAGACGCTTGGAGGTGTAGGATCGCATCTGGTGGTAAATGTATTATTAGAAGGCATTCCCTCGCTTCCGTTGCAAACCGCAACAATCTGTACTTCGTATGATGCTGCAGATAAAAGATTAGACAAAGTAGTTGTATTCGTTGGTGTAGGATATGGTGCAGCCGCGATACCTACTGATTGCCAGGAGGCACCCGATCCGACAGGTCTGTACCTAACGATATAACTTGCCCCGCCGCTATCCTGATTCCAGGTCAACACCACCGAGTTATGGGTCGGTGTTCCCACGGTTACTACAGGAGTTGCTTTACTGCATACCCGTAAGTTGATATTATCAATGGCCGCAGGAGGCTGTACACCACCAAAGCCGTCATTTCTCCATTCAAATACAAGACGCATGGTGCTGCCTGCAAAACTTGAGATATCCAGGGTCGGGTTAAGAACGGTTTGCCATGTAGTCTGTAACTGATAGTTGGCCCCGATCTGAATTCTCCCTGTTCCGGCAGCGATTTGAGTTCCTGAAACAGGCATAAAAGTAGTTGGAACCAGCCATACCCTTAGATAATCCCAATTATTCTCACCAGCTGATTTCCAATCGAACGAAAAAGTAGCCAATGTGGTTCCTGCAGGAATCGCAATATCTCTGTACGCATGAACTACACTCGAAGAACCATTGTTATAGGCATTTGTAGCGCCGTTGGTATTGGAAATATAGAGTGAATTGGCAGGATTTCCTGTTGCGCTTCCATAAGTCCATTTATTAACCTGATTACCATTGGTATATCCAAGGTCGCTACCGTTAGTAAATTGTTGGATGTAAGGAAGCGTCGCTGGGATCTGGGATGTTGTAAAACTTGGCCCCGCCACCCAGAAGCTTCTGTCTGATCCTGCGCATACCGAACGTACCCAGAAATAATACGTTGTGTTCGGCGTCAGAGGAGATAACGTCGTCGAAGTTCCCGTCGCACTTGAAGTGGGTGTACTTGAAGATGTAGGAGGAACATTGGCTGTCGATACGTAAATCTGATATCCTCCGACCGGGGCCGGTGAAGGGGCCGTCCAGCTGATGGATGCTGTGTTAGAACCTATACTCGTGATCTGGATATTCTGGGGAACTTTACAAGTTGGAATACTTAAATTAATATTATCAATAGCTATCGGAGGCTGTGTACCACCGAATCCGTCATTGGTCCATTCAAAAACCAGACGCATAACATTTCCTGCAAAAGAACTTAAATTGAGACTCGGATTGAAATAATTCTGCCATCCTGCCTGCTGATTAAAGTTACCGCCGATCCCAATTCTTCCGTTACCGGCAGTAATTTGCGTGCCGACCGTCGGTACATAATTTACAGGAACCATCCATACCCTCAGATAATCCCAGTTGGATTCTCCACTACCTTTCCAGTCAAACATTAACGTAGCATCGGTTGTTCCTGCCGGCACAATAATATCCCTGAATGCATAAACTACACTGGAAGAACCTATATTATACGCATTCGTTGTACCATTCGTATTTGAAATATATAGTGAATTGGCAGGATTTCCTGTTGCAGCACCATGAAACCATTTATTGGCTTGCGTTCCGTTAGAAAGCTGAAGATCATTTCCTGTCGAAAAATCCTGTGTATAAGGTATGGTTGCCGGTATTTGGGTTGTTGAGAAACTAGGCCCTGCAACCCATGCGCTTTTATCTATAGCACTGCATACCGACCGCACCCACCAGAAATAGGTTGTAGCGGTCGCTAATCCACCCGGGGTTGCTGTTGTTCCTGCATTCGTAAATCCTGTCGTCGCAGAGTTCGGAGGCGTGTTTGTCGTACTCAGATAATATTCATATCCTACTCCCGGAACTGGGTTGGGAGGCGTCCATGTAAGAGTAGCGGTATTCGTGGTTACTGTAGAGACAGCCATATTAGAAGGCATGATACATGTAGGAATACTGATATTAATATTATCCACTGCGATCGGAGGCTGGGTTCCGAAAAAATTATCGTTCGTCCATTCAAACACAAGCCTCATTGTAGATCCCGCATATGAACTAATATTCAAACTTGGCGTACTATAGGTCTGCCATGTAGATTGCTGATTAAATTGCCCCACCTGAACTCTCGCTGTACCGGCGGCAATATTACTGCCTGCAGTAGGTGTAAAAGCAGTAGGAACCAGCCATACCCTCAAATAGTCAAAGGTTGATTCTCCCTGCCCTTTCCAGTCAAAAGAAAAATTAGCAATCGTGGATCCCGCAGGTATCGTAAAATCCCTGTAAGCGTGTACTATACTGGTGGATCCGGTAGTATAGGCATTAGCACTGTTATTATTGGAAATATACAGAGAATTACCTGTATTCCCTGTAGCAGAACCATAAAACCATTTATTGACTGCAGAACCGTTTACGAGTGTAAAATCATTTGCAGTGTCAAAGTTTTGTGAATATGGCAACGTTGTTGGCGCCTGTCCATAAAGCACAGATAGGGATATAGACATAAATAAGCAAAAAAAACCTGAAAAAAACGTATAAATTTTCATCATAAGTTATCATTTAATGTTAATCATTGCAAATCTATTAGTTTTTTACTAAAAAACAGCACATAAAAGAATATTATTTACAAATAATCTATATAATTTTTGAAATAAAAAAACAATATAAGATAACCACTTTCACAAACAGTAGTGACAAAGCCGGGAATAATATCACAGATAAGTTTATGAATATAATATTTCCGACCTTCTTCTACTGTTTGAGAGAGAGCAAACGCCCAATAAATAATATAGGCTATCTTCCGAGAGGTATTCTTATTGCACGATGAAAACATCTTACCACGACCGGAATCACCTTCTAATAACGGACGATGAGAGATGTCTGCCCCGGCGGCGAAAGCATCTCTCAGAAAATAAAAACACATATCTTATTTAATTTATCATCAAAGGATCCTTTTTGCCCTCCCGGCATAATACATTTAAAGTGTAAAATACTAAATGATCCGACATAATGCCGGGTAAAAAAGAAAGCCTTTGAACTAAATATCCAAAGGCTTTCATTAAAAGTTTTATATAAGAGTAAATAATTACTAAAAGAATTTCCCCCTCTGTCTCATATTAGGATTGTGCATATGCTTTTGCATAGACGGCATTTTAAGCTGTTCCTTCATCATTTTGATCTGATCCGTCATCATTCCGGCACTGTCGAGTCTTTTCGCCTCGTCAAGCAACTTCTGTCCCTCCTGCTTTCTTCCTTTAGAGATTGCAGCAGCAGCAAGATTTAATGTGGCCATCGCACGGTCATGCTTCATATTCAGTCCATATTCCAATGCTTTTTTCATGAGAGGCTCTACTTTTGTCGGATGATCCTGGGCCTGTGTTAATCCCATCAGGTAGTGATAGTAGCCATATTGAGATTTATGAAGCTGTGCCTGATAATTGGTAATATTTTTCAGCCAGTCCGATGCTTTTTCCATATTCTGTTTTCTGAGCTGCCAGAAAGCCAGCAGGATATATTCATTTTTAAAGAAAAGCAAAATAGGTGCTGCCGCCAGAAGGAAAACCACAATACCCCAACCCAGATTTCTTGTAAAAAACATCATATAAAGTCCCAGTAAAATGAGAACTGCAGCAATGGCTATTTTTATATATTTATTCATTATTAAATTTTAGAAGTGCAAAGATAAGAAATTTGGTTGTTAGTTATTAGCTGTCAGCTGATGGTTCTCGATTAAAATTTCATCATTAAACAAACAAATACTACCCAACAATTTTTTCATACGTCTGAAAGCAAAAATCATATTGGTTTTTCTCGTCCTTTTCATGACATACCTCACCTGTTTTTTTCCATACTTTCGGATCGATTTTCGGGAAATAAGTATCGGCTTCAAGATCGGCTTTCACTAAAGTAACTTCAAGTTTATCAACAAGATCTATGGTCTGCTCATAGATATTGCCGCCACCGATTACAAAAACTTCCTCATCGATTTTTTTAGCAAATTTGAGTGCTTCCTTAATGCTTCCCACAATCAGGATTCCTTCTTCGAACCAGTCGGACTTTCTGGATACCACAATATTTGTACGGTTAGGCAGAGGTTTTCCGATGCTTTGATAGGTTTTCCTGCCCATGATCACCGGATGTTCTGATGTAATATCTTTGAAGTGTTTTAAATCTTTCGGAAGATGCCAAAGCAACTGATTTTCAAAGCCAATTTCGTTCTTCTCTCCCATGGCCACGACGATTGTTGTCATTAAAATTATTTTTTACAAAATTAGCACATAATTTGTATATTTGGTTAGCACAAAAATTTTTAAAAAAATTAAACTATGAAAAACAGAGGCTGTCTGAGCGCCGGAACCATCGGAATTGCTCTTCTGATCATCGTTGCCGTTTTATTCTTCTGGGGTAAAAGCGGCTATAACGATTTTGTAACTAAAGAACAGAACGTCAATACCAAGTGGTCTAATATTGAAACTGTTTACCAGAAAAGAGCGAACCTTATTCCTAATCTTGAAAGAACGGTAAAATCATATGCTAAATTTGAACAGGAAACACTCACAAAAGTTGTTGAAGCCCGTTCCAAAGCCACTTCTATAAACATAGATCCTACCAATATGACAGAACAGGATATGGCGAAATTCCGGGCTGCACAGGGTGAGTTATCCGGGGCATTAAGCCGGTTAATGGCTGTCGTGGAATCTTATCCTAATCTAAAAGCAGACCAGCAGTACATCAATTTCCAGAGAGAATATATTGCCATTGAAAACAGCATCCGTACAGAAACGGTATACTACAATCAGGCAGCTGAGCAATATAACACCGCGATAAAAAAATTCCCAAATAATATTTTGGCGAATTTCACCAATTTCAAGGAAAAACCTTATTTCAAAGCAGAAGCAGGAGCTGAAAAAGCACCTGATGTATTTACAGAATAATGGCCGGTAATTTCCTAACAAGTCAGCAGATAACTTCCCTTGTGGAAGCGATCCGGTCAGCAGAAGAACAATCTACCGGCGAAATCCGCGTGCACATCGATTCAAATACGGATAATGACAATGCTAAGACAGCATTTAAAGTTTTCGAAGAATTGTGTATGGATAAAACCACCGAAAGGAATGCCGTTCTTTTTCATGTCAATTTCGAACAAAAATATCTTACTATTATCGGCGACACAGGAATTCATGAAAAGGTAAGCCAGTCATACTGGGATCATCTTCATGATTTTATTACGTCTGAATTTGCTAAAGGAAATTACTACAAAGCCCTAAAAAGTGCTATTCTTGAAACCGGTCTTGAACTTAAAAAACATTTTCCTGTAACGGGACAAAACCCCAATCAGCTGTCTAATGAAATTACGTTCTCTTAAATCAGTACTTTCATTCATCCTTCTATGCTTTTACCTATTTGTATCAGCACAGTATACGGTTCCCAAAAAGCCTGCTGTTCTGTATCCGGTTTTTGACGAAGCCAATCTTCTTTCGGAACAGGAAAAGGATAATCTTAATAAAAAACTGATTGCTTTCTCAGATTCCACGTCGACTGAAATTGAAGTGGTCATCATCAAATCCACCAATGGAGAAGATGTGAATTTTCTGGCTAGTATGTTCGGGGAAAAATGGGGAATCGGGCAGAAAAATATTGACAATGGTGTTGTCTTTTTAATTGCAACTGAAGATCATACCATGTCGATTCAGCAGGGACGGGCAGTTGAACAATATTTAACAGCTTCTGTTGCCGGCCAGATCCTTGACTATATCGTCACCCCCAATTTCAAGCAGGGCAAGTGGTACGAAGGAATTGATCGTGGCACTACAGCCATTATGGAGGCCGTTCAGGGAAAATTCAAACCTTTAAAGGGAAACAAAAAAAGCAGTGATGGAGGCATCGTTAAAATCATGATTATCGCTTTTGTCATCTTCATCATCTTTGCAGTGCTTTTCGGAAACCGCGGTGGCGGAAGAGGCGGAAACGGAGACGACGATGATGTCATCCTTTCCAGAAGAGGGCGAAGAAACTATCCCGGCGGATTTTTTCCTTTTCCAGGCAGCTTCGGCGGTGGATTTGGCGGTGGAAGCTCTGGCGGAGGAGGCGGATTCGGAGGCTTTGGCGGAGGCGGAAGTTTCGGTGGAGGCGGCGCTTCGGGAGGATGGTAATCAGCAATACGGTCAGCATTAGCAAATTACAGTTCCCTGTAAAAATTTCAATATTATTTCGCAAAAAACCATTTTTACCGTACTTCTTTAAGCTTTATTAATAAAAATATTCAGTTATTGGTATTAAAAAATTAACAAACAAGGCTTAAAACTGTTTTTAATTTAAAAATTTTTCATTAAATTTACTGAAAACAGGTTTATGAAGAAGACATTGGTAGTTTTTGCGCATCCTTATTTAGAGCATTCAAATTCGAATGCAGAACTTATCAATTTCTATGTTCGTCAACAACATTTTACGCTTCGGGACCTGTACGAAGAATATCCTGATTTCCATATTGCCGCATTCAGGGAACGCAAAAGGATAAAAAACTACGAACGTTTCATCTTTCAGTTTCCTCTGATCTGGTTCGGAATGCCGCCTCTTCTTAAACTATGGATTGATGAGGTTTTCGACCGCGACTGGCTTAAAGAAGAGAATGAAAATCCACTGGAAGGAAAGGAAGTTTACATCCTGGTGACAACAGGTGGAAAGGAAAGATCTTTTCACAGGCAGGGAACCTATAAGTTTACGGTAGAAGAACTGATCAGCGGTCTTATCGTATCACTGAATGTTTTCAAGGCAGACATTAAAAATATCAAAATCGTTTACGAAGCCAATAAGATTTCGAAAAAAGAGATTATTTTACATAAACAGGAATTTTCAGACCTCCTAAATCAATAAAATATGGAAACAAGCCTAGCCATGAATACCCTTTTATTCCTGGGCGTTGCCATTATTATGGTTCCGCTGGCCAGGAAGTTCGGACTAAGCTCTGTAATAGGATATATTGCAGGCGGAATCATCATTGGCCCGTATGTCTTAAGATTGACGGGAAAGGATGTAAATGACATCATGCACGCCAGTGAATTCGGCGTCATCATGCTTCTTTTCCTGGTCGGACTTGAGCTTGAGCCCCGGAAATTCTGGGAAATGCGGAAGAAAATCGTAGGCCTTGGCCTCACCCAGATGCTTCTTACCATCTCTTTGCTTTTTCTTGTTTTCATTCTGGTCGGATGGCCCCTGGATAAAGCCATTGCCATTGCCATGTGTTTCGCACTTTCCTCTACGGCCATTGTTTTGCAGACCCTGCAGGAAAAAAACAACCTAAAAACCCTTGCAGGAGAAGCCTCGTTTTCCACACTCCTGTTTCAGGATATTGCCGTAATTCCCATTTTGGCCATACTTCCACTAATTGCCCATTACAAAGCCAGGCACCATGATAATGAGATCCAGGTTCTTATCCAGACACTTCCTGAATGGATGCAGTTTGCCACCGTAATTTTGGGAGTAGCCACATTAATATTATTAGGTCGCTATGTCTTTGTCCCCTTTTTAAGATATGTTTCAAAATCAGGAATGACGGAATTGCTCACCGCTTCATCCCTGTTCCTCGTCATCGGGGTTTCCGAGCTGATGGTGGCTATAGGCCTTTCACCTGCTTTAGGGGCTTTTCTCGCGGGAGTCATGCTGGCGAACAGTGAGTTCCGGCATGAGCTTGAGGCCCAGATCGACCCTTTTAAAGGACTCCTTCTTGCCGTGTTTTTCGTCAGTGTAGGATCAACCATGAATTTCAATATCATCCGGGAAGATCCCCTGTTTATTTTCAGTACCGTTTTTGCAGTCCTCGTGATCAAGTTTATTGTTTTGTTTGCGATCGGCCGGTTCTTTAAGATTGATACTCCTCAAAGTCTGTTTTACGCGTTTGCCCTTTCCCAGGTAGGAGAATTTGCTTTCGTTCTTATTAATTATGCCTCGAATCTGTATCTTTTAACACCCGAACTGAATGCGCAGCTGATGGCCGTAACAGCGATCACCATGTGCATAACACCGTTTCTTTTGATCATCAATGACAAGCTGGTTACCCCCAGGTTCATCAAGGAAATCCCTGATTCTGAAAACGATTTTAACATTCTGGACAGCACGGTCCGGCAGAAAAAAATCATCATCGTGGGATTCGGACATTTCGGGAGCACGGTCGGAAGGCTTTTAAAAGCCAATAAAATATCTGCCACGGTGCTGGACCGGGATTCTGACCGGGTAAAATTATTAAGAAGCTATGGCTTTAAAGTCTATTATGGCGATGCTACAAAAATCCCCACCCTGCGCGCCGCGGGAATTGAAGACGCTGAAATACTCGTTCTGTGCCTGGATGATCCCGACGACAATAAATTTATTGCCGATATTGTACGTGAAAATTATCCCAACGTGAAAATATTCGTACGGGCTAAAAACAGAATTGACGCCTATAATTATCTCAATAACGGCATCAATAATATTTATCGCGAAACACTTGGTACCGCTGTTGATATGGCTGTAGATGTCCTTCACGAAACGGGTATGCGCAAATACGCGGCCAGACGTCTCGGGCAGCGATTCATGGCCATCGACAAAGAATCGATCCGCAAGCTGGCGAAAGCGGATGAAGACGATGAAATCCATCTTTTTACCACAAAAGAAATCCTCCAGAGAGAGGAGGATTTATTGGCTTATGATAATCTTAACTTCGAAAATAAGCAATGGGAAGATTCTTCCAACGATGAGGATGAGGAAGAAGATAAGTAATTAATGGATACTTACACTTCCCCCGCTGCTCTCTTCTTTTGTTACCGAAGTTACGTTTCCTTTTTTGTAGACACTGACACTGCCCCCGGAAGAAGCTTCCGCAGAAATAGAAGAAGACGCACTGACATCTACACTGGCTCCACTGGATGCATCCACTTTAAGATGATCCGCTACAAAATCTTTAGCGGAAATACTGCTCCCCGATGACGATGAAATCTCAGCGTTTTTTGCTTTACCGGAAAGATCTAAACTTGATCCGGAAGAGGCTTCGATATCAAGATCTACCGCCCATATTTTTCCTGAGAAGCTGCTGCTGCTTCCGGTAGAAATTTCAAAATCATTGGCCTCAAGATTTCCGCTTACAGAACCTGCACTGGACACTTCGACCTCTGTTTTATCCTGAACGAATTTATCCATGACCGTAATCTCTGCGGCAGAATTGGCTTCAATCTTCGTAAAATCTTTAGCATAAATTTTTGCGGAAACATTATGGTTGTTCATGACCCTGATCCCTTTTTTATAATGGATATACAGCTTGCCGCCGCTGATCTCCACCAAAACATCATCCATGATATTTTCCGGAGCGGAAATGACTACTTTTTCCACATCGGATTTTATAATTTCGGCTTTAATAGCCTGGGAAACTTCAATCTCATCAAAATCTCCGGTAACCTGCTTCTGTTTTACAGGACCGTGATCCGTCGAAACGACATCCTTCACCCAGCTTTCGCCTTCATTGTCTCCATGTCTTTTGTCTTTCCGCCCATCACATGATGCCAGAAGTACAAATGCCGAAAAAATAAAAAGTTTTGTTGATTTCATATTCAGTTGAATTTTATGATTACTTAATTTATTGACAACTAATTTATAAAAAATATTACATCTCTGCCGATTATTACATAAGATTTGAATTGTCCCGAACCTTTCCAGATAAGTTTTTCTGTGAAACCAAAAGCTTAAGCTCTTTTTTAAACTAAGATTTAATATCTTTAGGCATTATTAATAAATCGTTTATGAAGAAGATTTCATCAGTATTATTAATTTCTGCATTAGCATTTAATCAATCCTGTACAACAATGAAAAGCACTGAAACCCAAAAGGAAGTCCCTTCACCGGACGCTTCCCTATCGTCAAATCCTTTCATGAAGAAAAGTAAACTTCAGTATGAAACTCCGGAATTTGATAAGATTAAGGACGAACATTTCAAACCCGCATTCGATTTTGGATTAAAACAACACGACGCCGAAATCCTGAAGATCGCCAACAACCCTGAAGCGCCAACTTTTGAAAATACGCTGGTAGCCCTTGAAAAAAGCGGTGAAATTCTGAAAAGAGCAATGATCGTATTTTCCAATCTTACCAGTGCCAATACCAATCCTACATTACAGGCTCTGGATGAAGAATATGCTCCTGTTTTCGCTGCACATTCTGACAAGATGTATCTGAACGAAAACCTTTATAAAAGAATAAAAGCAATTCCGGAAAGCGGTTTAGATACTGAAAGCAAAAGACTTCTGCAATATTATAAGCAAAATTTCGAAATCGCAGGAGCCAATCTTTCTGCTGCCGACAAAGAGAAACTGAAACAGATCAACCAAGAGCTGGCCTCACTGTCTACCCAATATTCCAACAAATTACTGGAAGCCAGAAAGCAGGGCGGCGTTTTCTTTAGTGATGCCAAAGAACTCGACGGTCTTTCTGCTGATGAAATCGCAGCTGCAGCAAGTGATGCCAAAAACGCAGGAAAACCGGGTCAGTATTTATTAGCTTTACAAAATACCACCCAGCAGCCTCTTCTGCAGAATCTGAAGAACAGGGCAACAAGAGAAAAACTGTTCAAGGCATCATGGACGAGAGCTGAAAAAGGCGACGGAAATGACACTCGGGAAACGATTGAAAAATTAGCGAAATTAAGACTTAAAAAAGCACAGATTTTAGGTAAAAAAAGCTTCGCAGAATGGAAACTTCAGGATCAGATGGCAAAAACGCCTGAAGCTGCCACTCATTTAATGAACCAGATCGCAACACCTGCCGTAGAAACCGCAAGACGTGAAGAAAAAGACATCCAGGATCTGATCGATCAGCAAAAAGGCGGATTCAAGGTAGAACCCTGGGATTGGAATTTTTACGCTGAACAAGTAAGAAAAGCAAAATTTGACCTTGATGAGAGCGAGATCAAACCTTATTTTGAAATCACCACCGTTCTGGAAAAAGGCGTGTTCTTCGCAGCCGAAAAATTCTATGGGCTTACGTTCAAGAAAAGAACAGACCTTCCCGTATACCATCCGGATGTGGTCACTTATGAAGTTTTTGACCACGATGGTAAATCGATTGCGATTTATTACCTGGATTTCTACACAAGAGATTCTAAAAACGGAGGCGCCTGGATGAGCAATTTCGTTGAGCAATCTTATTTATTGGGAACAAAACCGGTCATCGTAAACTGCTACAACTATCAGAAACCTGCTCCCGGAAAACCTTCTTTAATTAGCTTTGATGATGTTTCAACGATTTTCCATGAATTCGGACACTCGATTCACGGGATGTTTGCGAGCCAGAAATACCCTTCCCTGTCAGGAACCAACGTGCCGAGAGATTTTGTGGAATTCCCTTCGCAGATCAACGAACACTGGGCATTAGATCCTGTCGTTTTGAAAAATTACGCCCTGCACTACGAAACCAAACAGCCGATTCCACAAGCTTTGGTCGATAAAATAAAAAAGGCATCTACCTTCAACCAGGGGTATATGACCACAGAATTGGTTTCCGCGGCCGAGCTGGATATGGACTGGCATACGGTAACCAAAGAAAGTGATTTAATTCCGGTTTTAGATTTTGAAAAGCAGTCATTGGCAAAACACGGATTTACTTTGGCAACCGTTCCTCCAAGATATCACACACCTTATTTTGCCCATATCTGGGGCGGAGGGTATTCTGCGGGATACTATGCTTATTTATGGTCCGAAACCCTGGATAACGATGCCTGGGAATGGATCAAAGACAACGGCGGGCTGACCAGAGAAAACGGCGACCGTTTCAGAAAATATATCCTGTCGGTAGGAAATTCGGTAGACCTGAATCAGGCATTCAGGGACTTTACAGGACATGATCCGGATATCAAGCCTTTATTGAGAAACAGAGGTTTTATTAAATAGTAGCTTACCATAAAATATCGATATTAAAAATTATCGTCGGTATCTATAATAATTCTGACCTTTTCTTCATTCTGAAAACAATGAAGAGAGGTCAGAATCTTTTTATAATAGGCTACATTATAAATACAAAAACAACTGATATCAGATTTATCTAAAATTTCAAAATAAAAAAATTATAAATTAGCGTCGAATTTCATTATTAACGATAGCTAAATAGTGAAAGGAAAATAAGATATATTTTTAAATAACTATGAAAAAAATTCTTTTAAGCTCTTTAATTTTGGCATATGGTGGTGTTTATGCACAAAAAGTAAAACCACAAGCCCATAAAATTGATGAAAAGCTTGTAGGCCTATGGAAAGGCAGTGAAAAAGACCAGCAGATCGAAGGTGTTGAAAAACTGTGGATCATGGAAAGAAATCAGGACGGAACTTTTATGCTTCTTTTTACAACGGTTCAGGATTGCGAAGTGAATCAACATGTAGAAAAAGGCCAATGGTGGATTGAAAACGGAGAATTTCATGAATTGCATTACACCTCAGGGCAAACAGATACCTACACGTACGAGGTTCTTGACCCTTCACACATCAAATTCAAATCAAAACAACAATCTATGGAAATGGCGACCGATGACTATACTTTTATAGATACAAGAATTGAGGAAGAAGATCAGTAAAAATTAAAAGCATTCATTTTTGGATGCTTTTTTTAGTTTTTACACTAATGGCGCAATCTGCATCAATAAATTATTTTCTCTCGCTGATTTTGGAGATAACGCAGATTTAAATTAAATCGACAATCAAGCCCTTCAAAACTGCTTTTATTGATACAGGCTTTATTTCATTGGTGAAAATAATTCGCGTAATTTTGTGTCTTAAATTAAATAAATGAATTGTCCCTGTTGTTCCGGAAAAACCTACGAAGAATGCTGTAAGCCTTATCACGATGGCGTAAAGAATGCCCCGACTGCCGAAGCTTTGATGCGGTCGCGCTTTTCCGCATTTGCAATCCCGAATGGTGAATATTTAATGGAAACCACCCTTCCAAGCAAAAGAAAATACCACAATAAAAAGGATTTACAGGAATGGGGCGAAATCAATACCTGGACAAAGCTTGAAATCATTGACAAACCCTCCACAAATAAAGTCGAGTTTAAAGCCTTTTATACTGATGAAGACGGAACTCCTCAAACTCATCACGAACTGTCAACATTTAAAATAATCCAAAACCGATGGTTTTATGCCAGTGGAGAATTTCCTGAATAGCCATGTTTCTTTCTTACAGGATCAATAAAGTCATAATTAAAGCTTCAATTTCCATCTTATCCGTTCTTTATATTATCACCTGTTTACTTTCAATTTATAGTACGCATAGGTGAATCAGTCACGTCAGTAGCTCCTCCTGGAAATTGTTTTCAGGGTTAAATTGCATGAAAACATTGCCTTCTTCATTTAAACACCTTAAAAAAAACACACGTAACACACTGAAAAGTAACAAATTGTACTTGATCGCCTCTTCGGACTGGTTGAAGGCTTCTTCTAAACACTTGATTGTGCATTCGGACTGGTTGATGGCCACATCTGAGTGCCTGATTGCCAATTTGAAACACTTGATGACACATTCTGAGAGGTTGGCGGCCTTATCAAAGTAGTATATTGCCTGTTCGAAATCCCTGATTGTTTTGTTGAATTGATCTTTAATTCATAATGACACAAGACATGGTAAACCATTTTGCAATAAAATAAAAATAAGCTGTCCTAAAAGTCTGGATAGTAATTTTTTTACAATAGCCATAACTTTACCTGACAGTCAGGGTTTTTAAATAATTATTTTATAACATAGTGTAGGATTTGCTCCATCGGAGCAATATCTGTGTAGATCAGTATCATCATCTTGTACCAGAACTCCAGAGGAGTTCTATCTTATGATAGCACACGGCGTGCTTTCGATATTCTATTGTTTTTTTCTACTACACATATATTCCCCATACGGAGCATAAAAAATTTACCTGTTAAATTTTCAGGCGTAAAAAAAAGGCTGCCTAAACTTTTAGGACAGCCTCTTTATATTTGATTAGTGTGCTTCGTCTCCGTCGATCCCGTGGGCATGCCCGTGAGAAAGTTCTTCTTCTGTCGCAGGACGCGTATTTAAAATTTCTACCTGGAAATCTAAAACCTTTCCGGCCATTGGGTGATTGAGGTCGGCAATGACCGCTTCCGGTGTTACTTCCACTACGAATGCCTGGAAGTTATTGCCCTGATTATCGGATAATGGTAAAATAGCGCCCACCGGTGGTGTTCCCGATTCCTGGAACATATCGATCGGCAACTGAGCGATGGCATCAGGCTGTCTTTCACCATAAGCTTCTTCCGGCTGAATTACAAATGCTGCTTTATCTCCGGCTTTCAATCCCAGAATGTTTTGTTCAAATTTTGGGATCATCATTCCAACACCGTATAAAAACGTCAGTGGATTTTCTGCGGTGGTCTCTTCTACAAGAATTTTACTTCCGTCTTCTTCGATGGTGTGAAGGATGTAACTTACAGCTACAACATGATTGTTTTCGATTGTCATAATTTTTCTTTTTTTCGTGAATTTTCCACGATTAATGATACAAATATACTCTTTTTGGATTCACCGGCAGAAGAATAAGCGGCAAAGAAATATCCGTGGCGTTCTATTTCTGGTTTCTGGTTTCCTTTCTTTTTTTCTCCCTCAGCATAAAAAGATACAGACTTTCCACCTTGGTCCTGGCCCATGGCGTTTTCCTTAAAAACTTCAGCGACGAGCTGATACTCGGGTTATCCGTAAAGCATTTGATGTTGATCTGCTCACCCAGCCCTTCAAAACCCTGGTAATAGGCTACCAGTTCTTCCAGAATGGCATCAAGTCTTTTTCCGTGAAGCGGATCTTTAGATTGCTGTTCCATGCTGTAAAAATAGACATTAAATTGTATTTATGGCGAACAATCGTATCATAACAAAATATAATTATGATAATGGCCGGTTAAATGGAATTCATTACATTTGAATCATTAAATCATCATGCAGAATTTACCCCTTATTTTAAAACCCGGAAAAATAAAAAGCATCCTCTTAATGGTTATCAGTATTGGTTTTGTCATTTTAGGAATTTCCCTTTTAGACAAAAATCTTCTTATTGCCATTCTGAACATTGTTTTTTTCGGATTGTGCTTTGTAGTTTTTCTGATCAATTTTATTCCCGGCTCATCCTATCTTAAAATCGATGAAAATGGCATCGAGATGAAAAATCTTTTCAGGATCACTTTTATTCCGTGGGAAGCGGTCAGCACCTTTAAAACAAAATGGATCGTTTTTAACAAGCTTGTAGTTTTCGACCTCAACAAAACCCTGGTGGGCCATAAGATGAAGCTGCGACAGGGTGGTTTTCCGGATACGTACGGAATGCCTGCGGCCAGGCTTGCCGATCTCCTGAACGAGTACAAAGCAAAATTTGATCTTAAAGCATAAGTAAAAACTCCACTGAAAATCACTTCAATGGAGTTTTTGTTTTATTTAACCTGCGGGCCAACCTTTTCGCCGAATAATTCGATTGACGTTCTCATGATGTCATCAGCAGGATCTCCCACATCCATATGCCCGATGAATCTTGTAATTCCGAAAATCTCTTTCATATAAGCAATTTTGTCGGCAACTTCATTCGTATTTCCTATGAATAGAGCACCGTCTTTGCTTCTCCCGCCCTCATACTGCATTTTGGTAAAGGGCGCCCAGCCTCTTGAGGACCCGATCCGGTCCATCTGTGATTTATAATTGTTAAAATATCCGTCTACCACATCCTGATCATCACTGACAAACGTATGTGAATGAATGGCAATCTGCATCTCAGATTCGGGGTGACCGGCTTTCAGATATTCCTGCTTGTAGAATTCTATAAGATTTTTAAACTGTACCGGCATTCCTCCGATGATGGCTACCACCAAAGGTATTCCCAATTTTGCAGCGCTCAGCACAGACTGTGGTGTTCCGCCGACGGCTCTCCAGATGGGAAGCTTTCCGCCATTCTTTGCTCTGGGATAAACCGTCTGATTCTGCATCGGAGCACGCAGTTTTCCCGACCATGAAACATTTTCTTCTGAATTGATCTTTAAAAGCAATTCTAATTTTTCATCGAAAAGCTCTTCATAATCATTCAGAGAATATCCGTAAAGCGGAAAAGATTCAATAAAACTCCCGCGGCCTACGAAAATTTCGGCACGTCCGTCTGAAATTAAATCGAGTGTTGAAAAATCTTCGTACACTTTTACCGGTTCGGATGAGCTGAGTACGGTAACGCCGCTTGCCAGCTTTATATTTCGGGTAACACTTGCCGCTGCTGCCAGTACGATCTCGGGAGACGAAACCGCATAATCCGGGCGGTGATGTTCGCCCATGGCAAAAACATCAATTCCGACTTCATCCATCAGTTGTACCTGGCCAATGATTTCACGGATCTTGATTCCGGCGTCATTATATTTCCCGGTATTCGGGTCTATACCCAAATCACCGAACATTCCAATTCCTAATTCCATATTGTTGATTTTTATATGACAAAGATAGGTCAGCTAAAAACCTTATGCATTGATGTTTGATAAGAAAGAAATGCATCAGGACGGGTAGTTTTCTAACAGACTTCAAACAAAAAAGACAGAGACCTCAACACGTGAAAGATTCTCTGTCTTTTTTACATTTATTTTAGTGACAATTATTTTTTCAGATACAGATCAAAATAATCGGTTACTTTCTGCATCAGATGTACCCGGTCTTTTCCGATCACATTGTGCGGATGGCCGGGGTATACGAAATAATCCAGCTGTACACCGTTGTCAACCGCAGATTTGATAAACTTGATCGAATGCTGCCATACCACCACATCATCCTGTGCTCCGTGAATCATCAGCAGTTTTCCTTTTAAGTTCTGCACTTTATCAAGGAGATTAGCCTTTGCATATCCCTGCGGGTTTTCCTGTGGTGTATCCATATATCTTTCCCCATACATAATTTCATACATGCTCCAGTCGATGACAGGACCTCCGGCAACACCCACTTTGAATACTTCCGGATGACGAAGCATAAAGCTGGTCGTCATAAAGCCACCGAAGCTCCATCCGTGGATCCCCATTCTTTCTGAATCTACATACGGCAGCGATCTGAGGTAATCTACGCCTTTCATCTGGTCGTTCATCTCGGTGGTTCCCAGGTTTCTGAATACGGCCTGTTCAAATTTCAGTCCACGGTTAGACGATCCTCTGCCATCCATTGTGAAAATGATATAGCCATTCTGTGCCATGTATTCGTACCATAGATTTCCGGATGCCGGGAATGAATTGGTCACAAGCTGCAGATGCGGGCCATTATAGAGGTATACGATCACCGGATACTTTTTGTTCTGGTCAAAATTGGTCGGCAGAATGATCTTTCCGTATAGCGGAGTTCCGTCGTCGGCTTTTAAAACCACATTTTTAATCTCAGGGCGCTGATAGTTTTTCAATGGGTTCTCAGCGTTAAGAATAGTCGTGGATTTTAGTGTATTCGTATTGATGATATTGGCGATCCTTGGCGTATTTTCATTCGTATAAATATCATACAGATGGTTTCCGTCACTGCTTAGAATACCGGTGTGAACACCGTCGGTATTGTCCAGACGCTGCATCTTGAAATTGGTCCAGTTGATTCTGTATAAATGCTTTTCAAGCGGAGTTTCTTTGGTGGAAGCGAAGTAGATTTCCTTTTTCTTTTCATTAAAACCTAAAATATCGGTAACGAGCCAGTCTCCTTTCGTGATCTGGGCAACAAGACCTTTTTCCAGACTGTAATGGAACAGGTGATTGTAGCCTGTTCTCTGGCTCTGCCAGATAAAATCCGTATTGGAATTCGGGAAGAAAGTAAGCGGATGCTGCGGCTCAACGTATTTGTCACTGCTTTCTTCAAAAAGTGTTTTCACTAAATTTCCCGTAACGGCATCGTACTGGTTCATCTTCATGTGGTTCTGCGCTCTGTTCAAAACACCGACAAAAATGTATTTGGAATCAGGGCTCCAGGTAACGGCGGTCAGATATTGATCTTTCTCGCCTTCAATGTTTAAGAATACCGTAGACTGGGTTTTAAGGTTATAAACTCCTAATGTAACCTGGTGAGACGTTTGTCCTGCCATCGGATATTTGATGCTGTGGTTTACCGCAGGCGTTACCGACCAGTCGATGATCGGGTAATCGGCAACCATCGTCTGATCCATCCTGTAGAAGGCTACACTTTCAGAGTTCGGAGCCGGGAATATCCCGGTATCGATTCCGAATTCATTCCGGTGCACATTGGAAGCACCGTTCAGTATATTTTCATTGGTATCGTTCGTCACGGCTACTATTTTCCCGTTTTTACTGACGAATAAATTATTTTTCACGGTAAAAGCAAACGTTTCCTGATCCCCGAAAACTTTTACGTCAGAAGCATCCCGGTCTATTTCAACCTTGTTCTTTATTTTCCAGTCGCTTCCTGATTTTTCAACCCAGATCATTTTTCCTTCCGCATTAAAATATCCTTTCGTGTTGCTGGTGAATTTAATCTGCGGAACGGCTTTGAATTTATTTTCTGTAATGTTTTTATTCAGCTGCGTTAAAGAAACAAGAGTATCCTGCTTATTGGTTTTCAGATCTGTAATGAGGTAACCGCCTTTTACAGCCTGGATGTAAGACTTCCCGTCTCCGGACCATGAAAACTGGGAAATATTTTTCACGGCAAGATTGCTCCTTAATCCGTTTACAGCCTCCGCCATCGTAAATTTCTGGGTCTGGGCCCATGCAGAACCACCCAAAAACAGCATCAGTAAAGATATTTTATATAATTTCATTTGGTAAAAATTGAATCATCCAAAAGTAAGAAATAAATATGATTCGTTAAGAAGTGTTAAAATAAAAGATTTACTCCTAAAATCGTGGTAGCCAAGGAAAATATTAACTACCTTAATGAGGTTTAAATTAAATGTAAACTTTTAATTAAAATAACACCAAAATCATTTCTTATCCTACGTCAATGAATTGAACGTATCCCCTGCTATAAATTTGCATCATTAATAACAACCAAAAAATATAAATACAATGGCAACAAAATGGACTTTAGACCCAGCGCATAGTGAACTTACTTTTAAAGTAAAACACATGATGATTTCCAACATTAAAGGAAACTTCACCAACTTCACCGCAGAAATCGATGCTGATGACGATACTTTCGCCAATGCAAGAACAACCGCTACCATTCAGACCGATTCTGTCTCTACACACAATACAGACAGAGACAATCACCTGAAGTCTGCAGAATTCTTCAATGTTGAAGCCAACCCGACCATTACTTTCGAATCTTCTGCACTGAACAACGAAGTAACCGGAAATCTTACCATCAACGGGATTACCAAGCCTGTAACATTGGATGTAGATTTCAACGGAATCAATGTAGACCCATGGGGTAACACAAAAGCAGGTTTCTCTTTCGAAGGAAAAATCAACAGAAAAGATTTCGGATTAAACTGGAACGCAGCTCTTGAAGCGGGTGGTGTTATGGTAAGCGAAGAAGTAAAAATCGCCGGTGAATTACAGTTTGTAAAACAAGCTTAATTTATTCAGCAGAGTTTTTAATTCAACAAAATAAATTAAAACATAAAAGGTTCAGGGATCAAAAGTCTTGAACCTTTTTTAATAATGAACAAGAGATAAAAATGAACCTCAACGATCTTCAAAACATCAGTGATCTTTTCAGCAATACCGAAAAGATGCCTGTCTTATTTCTCGGACACGGATCTCCGATGAACGCTATCGAGGAAAACCAGTTTGTACAGGGATTCCGGAAAGCGGCGGCGGAAATCCCCACCCCTAATGCCATACTTTGTGTCTCTGCCCACTGGTTTACCCGGGGAACCAGGGTAACCGCCATGAAAATGCCCCGGACCATCCATGATTTCGGAGGTTTTCCGCAGGCGTTATTTGATGTACAATATCCTGCGCCAGGATCTCCGGAACTTGCTGAAGAAACGGCCGCCCTGCTGGCTCCCGTCATGGTAGAGGAAGACCATAGCTGGGGACTGGATCACGGTGCCTGGTCTGTGATTAAGCATATGTATCCGAATGCAGACATCCCGGTGATCCAGATGAGCATCGATTATACCCAACCTGCCCAATATCATTTTGAGCTGGCTAAAAAACTACATAAGCTCAGGGAAAAAGGAATTCTGATTATCGGCAGCGGAAATATTGTTCATAACCTGCGGCTTATCGACTGGAGGAACATTAACACCGTCGGAGCCGGGTGGGACTGGGCCGTGGAAGCACGCGAGAAAACCAACCACTGGCTGCTGGATGGCAATTTCAACAATATCATTCAATATCAGGATCAGGGAATTGCACTTCAGTATGCCGTACCGAGCCCCGATCATTACCTGCCGCTGATTTATACCCTCGGGCTGAAAAACCAGTCGGACGAATTGTCTTTGTTCAATGATGAACTGATCGGCGGTTCACTGAGCATGACCAGTGTAAGGATCGGATAAAATTTCACAAAAAAAATCGGAAGATAAAAATCTCCCGACTTAAGATATGCGTAAAATTGTTAGATTCTTGTGATCGCAACAACGTGTGGTTTACCCTGAGTTGGCTGATAGATTTCCACAATTGCCTGCCAAACCACATCTGCCGGTGGTACGGAAGCATCACATCTGAAACGGTAGTTGGTTCCGTTTACTACTTGTGTCGATACTTCAAGGGGAGTATATTTTACCCCAAGGAATCCCTGCATGGCTTCGTCAAATACTTTACGGTCTTCAGGAGTTAATGGGTGAAAAGCTGTCCACCCTCCTACTAGTGCTTCTTGTTGTTCTGTCATGATTAATATTTTTTGTTTCCTACTCTTATGGCCTTTCGGATACGCCCCGTTTTTTCAATGGTTTCTGGTCTCCACAGTTTTAGTTTTTGATATTGTGAAATAATTAAGTTCCAATACATCCATACCGGATGAGTACAAAGTATTAGATTCTTGTGATGGCCACAACGTGTGGGTTACCATCGATAGGCTGGTAAATCTCTACGACTGCCTGCCAGATCACTTCTCTCGGTGGCATAGATGCGTCACATTTAAAACGGTAGTTGGTTCCGTTTACCAATTGTGTCGAGACTTCAAGGGGAGTATATTTTACCCCTACGAATCCTTGCATGGCTTCGTCAAATACTTTCTGGTCTTCCGGAGTTAACGCGTGGAATCTTGTCCACCCTCCTACTAATGCTTGTTCTTGTTCTGTCATGATTAATATTTTTGTTTCCTACTCTTATGGCCTTTCGGATACGCCCCGTTTTTCAATGGTTTCTGGTCTCCACGGTTTTAGTTTTTTATATTTTTTTCTCATGACACCTATATTATTCTTTGTTATAAGCCCCTCATGATTAAAAATATATGGTTGTGATAACATGACAAAGCTACTTCAGATCACAGATATTCTGTAGAGTACATTTACTCATTTTTCGGAATACGTATAATTACTTAGAGCCTGTTCAGGTTCTTTAGCTTAACAACTCAGATTTTAAGCAATTCTTAAATCAATGTACTTGGCCTATTTACCTTGAGTATTGCTTTACTTACCTCTGGTAACGCTCTACTTACCTTTGGTAACAGTCTACTTCACTATGGTAACGCTCTACTTCACTCGGGTAACGGTTTACTTCACTTTGGTAACAGTCTACTTCACTTGGGTAACGGTCTACTTCACTTGGGTAACAATCTACTTCACTTGGGTAACGCTCTACTTACATCTGGTAATGCTTTACTTACCTTTGGTAACAGTCTACTTCACTATGGTAACGCTCTACTTACCTTTGGTACTGCTCTACTTACCTTGAGTATCATCTTACTTACCTCGGTAATGCTCTACTTATCTCTGTTCTCAGTCTACTTACCTTGATCTTGTCTCTTTTGCGACTTTTTGGTACAGCATCTGCCTTTTATCACTAAAAATTTAGTAATATTGTTTACCATGAAAAAAACAATCGTACTACTGCTCCTGTTATTTCCTTTTTGTCTTGCATTTGCCCAGATGATTAAAGGAACTGTTGTGAATGACGCCGGCATACGAATCGCCAATGTGAATATCTATATCGACGGAACCAAAACGGGAACGACCTCCGCCGAAGACGGAACCTTCGCCTTAAATGTTGCCGGGAAAAATTTGGGAAATGTTATTTTCAGAAAAGAAGATTATGAAACTTTTGTAACGCCGGTTTCCGGGGTTATCAATAAAACCCTGAAAGTGGTACTTCTTAAAAGCAATGACATAGAAGAAGTACGGATTGTACCGTATACCGAAGAGGCTTATACTAATTACATCAATTATTTCCTGGATAGTTTTATCGGCTTCGACAAGCAAAATGTGAAAATTAAAAACCAGCGCACCCTAAAGTTTTCCTTTGATAAAAAAACAAAGATCCTGAAAGTAAAAGCACCCAAAACACTCATTATTGAAAACAAAAACCTCGGCTACGAAATTGAATATAACCTGGTGAATTACTCTGCAGATTTTAATACCAAAATTGTCAACTGCTCAGGAACAAGCCTTTTTAAAGAAACAAAAAACACCAGCAAAACCAGGCTCAACAGGATGAATGCCTACGACGGAAGCATGCTTCACTTTTTCAGAAGCGTATACAGCAATACGGTGGCTGAGGATAAATTTATCGTAAATCATGTTGTAAAGATGCCCAATCCCAAATATCCATCGGAAGAAGAACTGAAAACACTGAGCGATTACAGAAGCATGATGACCAACGCAAAGGTGGCCAACCTTCCTGAAAACATCCGCGATATTGCCGCAAGGAAAAGCAGTGAAAGCCCATATTCCCTGGCGATCGTGAAAACATTGATCCCGGATTCCGAGTATGTAAAAAGAGATAACCATGAAGTTGTTTTTTCCTTTAAAGATATATTGCAGGTGAATTATAAGAAATTCGATTATGAGCTTAAAGGAAAAGATGTTGTTAAAAGTAATATCCCCGTAGTGCAGACTTCATTTCTTTATCCCGAAGGCGAAACGTTTGAAGTATCAAAAGACGGTAATATTTCAAATCCGGATCTCCTGATCACCGAAGGAGAATTTACAAAAAACAAGATTGAAAATATGCTTCCCCTGGATTATCAGCTGGGAGATTAAGATATCGTATTACCGTCTTTAATTGTTTTAATGTTTACTGCACAGCCTGCAGGACATTGATATTTCCATAGCCGTAGCTTGAATTCGGAGTCGGATAATAGGTGGCAGACTGTCTCATTTTATTGAGTACCTGATCTCTCGTCCATGAAGGATTCTTAGCCCATACCAAAGCGGCTATTCCTGCTGTGGAAGCAGTGGCTACAGAAGAGCCGCCCACGTAATCGGTTTGCCCGTTGTAATAGCTTAAGACCGGAATACTGTTCCCTGAAGCCCGCTCCATCTGGTAGGTAAAATCAATCTCGGCCCCGGAATGGCAGACCTCACACTTCTGATTGGATGTATTTTCTTTTACACCGGTTATCGCCTGCGTCTCTGGCATCCACGCCGGGAAGATCACGCCTACGAAATTGGTGAAACTGGTTGAAGTTCCGCCCGCACAGAAGATCAGTTTCCCTTTTGAATAAGCATACTTTACGCCGTCTTCAATTTTTCCTACGGAGAAGATATGCCCCATCGACATAGAAATGATCTTTACGCTATTGTTATTTGCCAGTTCGGTAAACGCGATCTTTACGCCGTTCTGCTCATGGTAGCCATCCAGCACAACATTGGAAGCCGCTCTGTAGGTTACGAGACTGGCATTGTAAGCGACGCCGACCGGTTGTCCCAAATTATTTCTGGGAGCTGCCACCGCCGAAGCCATGCTGGTGCCGTGACCGCATTGATCTGCAGGACCGTCGTACCCTGAGCTCCATGGCCATATCGAATCTACATACACTCCATGTTTACTGATGCTCCTGCCGGAAGAAAGACCGTTGTTAAAAGAAGATCCCAGTAAAGACTGCTCCGGAGAAACGCCGCTGTCGATGACTCCGATGGTGACGCCTGCTCCGGTACTGTAGCTCCACGCATTGATAATATTATGTTTGGTAAAAGACCACGGCGCCTTTGCATTGGGTGTAACCGTCGTATAATCTGCCGTGCTTAAAGCCGTAGATTCGAAGCCGCAGCCTGATGACGAACTACCGGATTTCGATGCATTGCCGAATTGCTTTTCATTTTCAAAATACCGGTAATCTGCGGGCTCTACGTAGCGGATGCTTTTCATTTTGCGTAAAGCGATGACCGTTTCCTGCTTTTCGATCGTGACATCCATCTGGTTGAGGTACTGATCGGATGAAAGAAGGAGCCTGCTGCTTTTTCCTTCATACTGTTCGATTACTTTCATAATCTCCTCTTCAACGGATTTGCTGTCGGGAGTCAGGCTTCTGTCGAAAGAAGAACCGAAACCGATGGAAGCAATTTTATTTCCCCGGAAAATAGCGCTCCACACAAAATGATCGGATGACTCTTTCCATGAGAACCTTCCTTTGGTCCTGATCGTTTCATTGATTTTCTCATTAATCTGCTTTGCCGTTAAAGGATCTTTCTGAACGACTTCCATGTTTGCCGCCGAATTCTGCAGATCGTCCCTGTTGCATGCCGTAAAAACAAAGAACAGCATGAATAAATAAAATACATTTTTCTTCATGTTAAATACTATTTGATTGGTAAAACCAAGATATCACTTTACATTGAAGTACAGAACATTAAATAAAAAAATCAAAACATTTTTTATTATGCCTGCAATAGGACTACAGAGGTTTTGTGTAGCAGACACTGGTCTCAACACCGATGTACTGCCCGTAATTCGGAATTCTGGTATAGCCGATTTTCTCATATACCGCCACCGCTTCGTTTTGCTTCAGGGATGTTTCAAGCACTGCTTTTGTGTAGTTTAATTCTTTTGCCCAGGCTTCGAGTTCTTTTACAATAACGGTGGCCAAACCTCTTTTCCTGAAATCCGGGTGGGTATACATCCTTTTGATCTCTACCGTCCTGTCATCAAATTTCTTGAATGCTCCACACGCCGCCGGAACGTCATCCATATAAACTACAATGCAGTTTTTAATGGAATCAAGTTTATTAAACTGATTAAAGAAAGCCTGCTTTTCGCCGTTGCGAACAGCCAGATCTGCATCTAAGAATTTTACGAGTTCCTGAAAATCTCTATCGGAAGAATCTGTTCTGTTTATCTTCATTTTTATCAAATTAATTTTATACTTCTATATAAAAACACCGGACTGTGTTGCAGAAATCTGCGAATAAAAAAGGCTTTCATTTCTGGAAGCCTTTTGATATCTGTTTAGATTAATTTACTACAAATTTTCTTTCGTTAATCAGTTCTGCGATGGCCAGCATATCTTCTCCGATGAGGCGGTCGTCTTCCAGCTTAGCCACTTTTGAGCGGAGTATGGCAAAGTTTTCTTCAATGATCTTTGAACATTTGGAAGGTCTTCTGAACTCTAATCCCTGTGCGGCAAACATCAATTCCACGGCTAAAATATTTACTAAATTCCCAAGCACCTGATTGAACTTTCTTCCTGAGATACTTCCCATGGAAACGTGATCTTCCTGCCCTAAACTCGTCGGGATCGAATCTGCCGAAGCCGGGAAACACAGCGTCTTATTCTCCGTCACCAATGCCGCTGAAGTATATTGAGGAATCATAAAGCCTGAATTTAATCCTGAGCTTTCCGTTAATAATCTTGGCAGTCCGTATTTTCCTTCCAATAATAAATAGCTTCTTCGGTCTGAAATATTACCGAGCTCAGCCGCCGCTAAAGTTGCATAATCCAATGGTAGAGCCATCAGCTGACCATGGAAATTTCCTCCTGAAATCGATTCTTCAGCGCTTAATACGATAGGATTGTCGGTTACGGAATTCAGTTCTGTTTCGGCCATCATCTTAAGATGTTCGAATGCATTTCTGCTGGCCCCGTGGACCTGCGGAACACATCGCATCGAATACGGATCCTGCACCCTTTCGCAATCTTCATGGGCCTGCAGGTTTTCCGAGCCTTTTAAAAACTTCAGCATCCTTGCCGCTACTTTTTTGCTTCCCTCGAAAGGCCTGATGTCATGCAGCTCTTTCCTGAACGGACTTGCCGAGCCTCTGTATGCTTCAAGGCTCATGGCGGCCGTCATGTCTGCAAGATCAAGTAAGTATTCAAATTTCTCCAGGCCTTTGATGGCGTGGGAAAGAATGAATTGTGTCCCGTTGATCAGTCCCAACCCTTCTTTTGGTCCTAAAGACAGAGGTAAAAGGTCATTTTTATCTAATATTTCAGACGTATTGAACATTTCATTTCCAACCCATACTTTACCCAATCCTAAAAGAGGCAGTACCAGATGCGCAAGGGGTGCCAAATCGCCGGAAGCCCCTACGGATCCCTGCTCGGGAACCACCGGAATAATATCTTTTTCCAGCATCAGGATCATTCTCTCGATCACTTCCAGGGAAACCCCTGAGAATCCTTTCGAAAGCGCATGAACTTTAGCAATCATCATGATCTTTGAAAGTTCTTTATCGATAGGTTTTCCTACCCCTACTGCGTGTGAAATGATCAGGTTATACTGCAGCAGCGCCGTTTCGTCTGCCGAAATCTTGGTATCGCACAGCGGCCCGAATCCCGTGTTGATTCCATACACACACCGGTCTGACTCTACAATTTCCTGAACATTCTTCTGTGATTTTAAAATCTGCTCTTTCGCTGCTTTATTAAGTTTAGCTTTATGAGGCGTTTTACAGATCTCCAAAACATTATGGAAACTCAAAACATCTACACCGTATATCATTCTCTAAATTTTGTCTTAAAATTACACATTTAGCCATAATTGGGAAAACTAATTTTCCGGACTGAAGATTTTATGAAAAGAAGAGGATTAATTTCCTATTTTTACCGCCGAAATAAAAAATTAATATCCTTATGAAACTAAAAATGCTGATGCTTGCACTGGCTCTGGCAAGTACCGCTTCTTTCGCACAGAAAGTAAAATACACCAAAGAAGAAATCAAAAAGATGGAACAATACCTTTTCAACGAAGGGTTCAATACGCCATCTCCTAAGAAAACATCCACAGTGATCCTAAAAGACGGAAGCATCCACAAAGGTTTCTGCAGTAAGACCGACACGAAAAAAGGACAGATCTTCGAGGTTGCCCTTAAAGATAGCATCACGAAAAAAAGCCAGACTTTTGAAGCAGACCAGATCGCAGAAATGTACATCTACCCGAGCAATGCCGAGAAAATGGCAAAAGTGGCCAAATACATGGGCAACATCAGAAACTACAGCACCCGAAAACTGACGAAGACCACCAATAATGACAGAATCTATTTTGTAAACCAGACCGTTTCGTTAAAGAACAAAAAAGATGACCAGGAGTTCCTGATGCAGGTGATCAATCCTGGGTTCGACGATATTATTTCCGTTTATCATGATCCCAGAGCGAAAGAAACCGGAGGGGTTTCATTTGGTTATGGTCCTCAGCTTGGCGGTGGAGTGATCAAATCGTTCTATGTAAAAAAAGGAGGTAAAGTGCTTTGGTTGCATAAGGATGATTTTGAAGACAACTATGATTTTCTTTTTGGGGATAACGCAGAATTCATGAAAAAATATCCTAAAAAATCGGTGGAGTGGGATTACTTCAGCTTCCTGGTCAATGAATATACACAGATGACCAACGGATAATCAAACCGAACTTATATAAACAATGCTGCTTTTTCAAAGGCGGCATTTTTTCTGCACATTTCCGGAATGCTGCGCAGGTTTATGGTAAAACGTAAGCATCTTTTACCCAAAACGTCGAAACCTTTTAAGTAAAACGTCGGGAGGTTTTCACCAAAACGTCGAAAGGTTTTGTTTAAAACGTCGGAACGTTTTCCAGCAAAGAAAATAACGATTGAAAATCAACACATTACACCAGCATCATTAAGTTTAAATCTTTCATCTTTTATCCGAATAGGTTTTATTTAAATAAAATCTGATTAAAACGTATCATTTATTTAAATAAATGAAGAAACCTCTTAACCCATAACTCACTGAGATACTTCCGAAACTGTGGTAGCGCAACGGCTTTTTTTTATGGCTTTAAATTCGCTAAATTTGTTATATGAATCCTTCTCTAGAATTACAGCTGAAAACTTTACCATCTGAACCGGGCGTTTATCGTTATTATGATAAAAACGACCAGCTACTTTATGTGGGTAAGGCTAAAAATCTGAAGAAAAGAGTCCTTTCTTATTTCAATAAAAATCTATCGGGCTACAGAACCCGGATCATGGTGGGCAAAATCCAGCGCCTGGAAACGACGATCGTCAACAGTGAGTATGATGCCCTGCTGCTGGAAAATAATCTCATCAAGGAACATCAGCCGTTTTATAATGTGATGCTGAAGGACGACAAGACCTATCCGTGGATCTGCATCAAAAATGAAGATTTCCCGAGAATATTCCTGACGAGGACCAAAATAAAAGACGGCTCCGAATATTACGGACCGTACGCCAAAGTGCGTCCTGCAAAGATCCTGCTCGATACCATTAAACATATTTACAAGCTCAGGACCTGCAACCTGAACCTCGCTCCGGCCAAGATCGAAGAAGGAAAATACAAGGTCTGCCTGGAATATCACATCAAAAACTGTGAAGGGCCATGTGAAGGACTTGAAAGCAAGCAAGATTATGATGAAAAGATTGATGCCATCCGCGGTATCATTAAAGGGGATTTCCGGAAAGCAAAAGAGTACCTGGTAAACCAGATGATGAAATATGCGCAAAACCTGAAGTTTGAAAATGCACAGATCGTAAAGGAAAGGCTGGATGCCCTGGAAGACTACCAGGCAAAAAATACCGTTGTAAACCCAAGTATCGATGATGTGGATGTTTTCGGAATGACGAGTGACGAAACGGCAGCTTACGTGAACTTCTTCAAGATCAGGAATGGAAATATCATCCAGAGTTTTACTACTGAAATCAAGAAAATCCTTGAGGAAACTGATGAAGAAATCATGGAACAGGCTTTAATTGAGATCCGTCAGAAGTTTGATTCCGATTCAAAAGAGGTTCTGCTACCCTTCCATCTGCCAATTGAAATTCCGAATGTTAAGCTGATCGTGCCTAAAGTGGGTGACAAAAAGCGTATCGTAGAACTTTCTGAAAAGAATGCAAAAGAATATCGCCTGGAAAAGCTGAAGCAGGTGCAGATCGTAGATCCTGAAAGACATACCAACCGCATCATGGCCGAAATGCAGAAATTGTTGAGGATGCCTGTAGAACCACGCCACATCGAAGGTTTTGATAACTCGAATATCCAGGGAACCAATCCCGTTTCCGCATGTGTTGTCTTCAAAGACGGCAAACCGAGTAAAGCCGACTACAGAATCTTTCACCCGAAAACGGTAGAGGGAGCAAACGACTTCGCGACCATGGAAGAAGTGATCTACCGACGTTATAAAAGGATGCTGGATGAAGGAGAAAGCCTCCCACAGCTGATCCTGATCGATGGCGGAAAAGGGCAATTGTCGTCGGCGGTAAAAAGTTTACGTCTTCTCGGTTTATACGGGAAAATTACCATTGTGGGAATTGCCAAAAGACTGGAAGAGATCTTTTTTCCCGAAGATTCTATTCCTTTATATCTCGATAAAAAATCCGAAACCCTGAAGATCCTTCAAAGAGTGCGTGATGAGGCCCATAGATTCGGAGTAAAACATCACCGGACAAGACGAAAGAATTATACCATAAAATCTGAGCTTGAGGAAATCCCCGGCGTGGGCGGAAAGACGATCGAATTGCTTCTATCGCGGTTGAAATCAGTAAAAAGAATTAAAGAATCCAGCATGGAAACCTTGGAGGAAATCATTGGGAAAAGCAAGGCGAAAATTGTTTGGGAATTTTTCAATACTCCTTGATTTATATTGAAATATTTACTAATTTTAGCCTATATTTTAAAAAAAATGAAAAAAACCATTTCTCTTATTTTACTGATTAGTATAAATTTTTATTATTCTCAGTTTTTTGAACGTGTAGGTGCTAAATATGAGCTGTCTACGACCAGCACCAAAGCAGAACTTTTAAATTATCCGGAAATCAAGGGATCACCTTACCTGAGCGAAGGTTTTACGACGGCGAAAGTTGCATGCTGTAATGAAGTATTACCAATGAGATACGACACCTACGCAGATCAAGTCGAATATTCAAAAGACGGACAAGTCTATATTTTAGCAAAAGAACAACCTTATACAAAAATAATTTTTAAGGATTCAAATACCACTCTTGTTTTGGAAAATGTTGAGAAAAACAGTGAGCCAAAATATTTTGTGCTATTAGCAGACGGAAAAAATTCTTTACTTAAGAAAGTAGGATCTATAATTCAGCAAAACAGTGCTACAACTGCTCTTAACAGGAATCCTGCGGCTTATTCTTCTGCTAAAGCAGGTGAAAAAGCTTCTTTTAAAATGGTAAACCTTATTTACTACCTGAAGACTGCTACAGGCAGGATTAGTGAGATTAAGGATAAAGGAGACGTACTTGCCCTATATCCTGATAAGACGAATGAACTGAATACTTTTTTCAAATCCAATAAAGTAAAGTTTAATAAAGAAGAAAGCTTAATAAAGCTTGTTACTTTTATCAATAGCCTGCCATAGATCCGTTTCGAAAAATACTGAGTTAGACTTAAAATAATTCATTAAGAATTAATGAATATTGATAATATTATTTAGTAATTAAAGAGACTTCCTTTTGTGACAGTCTCTTTAATTGTTTGCTATTTTTTAAGAATTTTATTCAGAAACTCTCCTTTATTCGTTTTGGTCTTTAAGAAATATATTCCTGAAGTCAATTCTGATATATTGACTTTTCCATTGAAGTCTGAAATATTTTTAACCAGTTTACCGCTCGCATCAAATAATTTAAGACTTTCGATTTTAGTATCGTCCTTAACTTTCAGCGCAAACTCATCCGAAACAGGGTTTGGATATACCTGAATGCCAGGGCTGACATTCTTCGCACCCGACACTGCATCATTCACAACTAAGTAAACAGGAAGCGGATCTGTAACTGTATACAATTCATTTCCATGTTCCTTGGTATAGATGGTCAAGAATAATTTTTCATTATCCGTACCCATCTTGAGAATATTTTCATTGGCGAGTAACTGGTTATCATCATTGGTAATAAAAATATCCAAAGGAACTGTACCTGTTGAAATCCCATTAGATCTCCACACCTTTTGAGAATCTCCATTCAGGAAATACAGATAATTATTAACGCAAGTCATATCTTTTATTGCAGAGAAATTGGCTCCTAAACTCACCGTTCCTGCGGTTGTACCATCAGTTTTCAACAATTCCGTCGAATTGTTATTGGTGAAAAACAATTGATTTCCACATTTTTTAAATTTAACATCACCAAAAAAATTAACCGGTGAAACTTGCGTGGTTCCGGCCACCGTTCCATCAGTAAAATACAGTCCTGACGGATATCCTGTAACGGCATAAAACAATTTATTATTCAAGATTTCCGTATCACTATTAATATTTGCCGAACCATATAAATCACTGTGAGATCTCAATAAAACAGAAGAAGCCAAATCACCATTGGAAGCAAAAAGCTCTGTATTCGAGATATTTGAGAATCCTTCTTTCCTCGTTGAATAAAATAGCTTGTTATTTAAACTTCCGACCACTTTAATATTTCCGTCTGTTCCATCCTGGAAATTAACCTGAATTGTTTTTGTTGTATTCGCTTCAGTTCCGTCCGATTTCCAGATGCCGAGTTTACCGTCCTGTTTGGCCACAAAATAAGCAAATCCGTTCAGCACAGTTGTTTTCGAGTCTGTATTGTACATACTTCCCATACTTTCCGTTGAAATATCTTTCACAAGAACCGCTGTATCCGAATTGTTATCAATTTTCCAAAGTTCTGTTCCTAATACGTTGTTGTATCCTGAAAACAGTAAGGTATTGTCATTAAGATTAACGTAGAATGAATTATCATAAATTACGGTATTTCCCGTAGGTATAACAGCTGAATTTGCAGAAGTTCCGTCTGTCCTGTAGAATCCACTCACCGGATTGGGCGTGTTGTTTTTAGTGTAGAGAAAGTTTCCGACTTTAAAAAGACTATCTTTAAAATTCGTATACATTCCCTGGCCAAAAGATCCATAGGTAAAATTGGTAAATCTTGTGATCTGCTGGGTGGTTTTATTTCTCTTGTAAAACTGGCTGTTGGATTCTCGGTCTGCCGCAATAAAAATCAGATCATTATTCAGCAATTCGTAGGAATGAGGCGAACTGCTTTCATATCTGCTGATATCCGATGCCAAGACAGCGGATTGCGCAGACGGATCCAGGGAATATAGTTCCATCCCATTCTTAGAGCTACTGCCAGCCAGATAAACTTTTGAATTATAGTCCACAACGCCGTTGGCTGCTGTCATGCCAATTGTGCTCATTTCAAATGTCTGGGCAGAATTTCCATTGGTTATCCAAAAGCGGTTCCATTCATTCGGTTTTGTAAGAATTAAATATTGTTCATCCGAACTTGTGCGGTATAAAACATTATTGGTAGGTGTATTAAATAAAACGGTTCCGGCTTCGGTGCCGTCTGTTTCCCAAATGTAATTGCCATAGCCCGGACTTATTCCGTTTGTGTTGTTGTCAAAGTAAATTTTATTGCCCAGTTTCAGAAACTTCTGATTGATACTCATAGAACTGGTCGTTCCGGGATAAATATCTTTTAAAATTTTTGTTCCTGCAACGGTTCCGTCTGAGATCCATGGCTCAGAACCTCCGGAAGCATTAAATCCCATAAAAACAAAATAATCTCCTCCTGAAGCGCCTTCCAGTTGAGGGGTATTCTGCATTGGGAGCAGGGGATTTGTGCCTGCCATAGTTCCGTCACTTTCATAAAGCACATACCCGTTCGCCGTATTCGCCATGAAATAAAACTTTCCATTGTTTAGCGTTAACATTTTAAAATCTGAAATACTGCTTCCGCTGTTAGGCGCAATATCTTTTACTAAAGAGGTTCCGGCAACGGTACCGTCGGATTTCCATATTTCTTTGCCCGAAATTCCGTCATTTGCCGCAAAGATCAACTGATTATTGTAGGGATATAATTTTACATCCCCGGAATATTCGAATGTTTTTAATAAAGAAAGGTTATTCGAGACTGTATCGAATGCCCAGAGTTCCCTGTTCTGATAATAGAAAATTTTATTTCCTACAACGACGAACTCATTAATGGAATAATTGGAATTGATATCCTGCCTTTTTACTGTTCCTGCAGGCGTTCCATTCGTTTCCCAAATCTGATATTCTGAATAATTTTGCTGTGCCAAAAAGTAGACTTTGTTATTCAGCTTTACAAATATGGAATTGGAAGGGATCCCGCTATTATGTCCGGCAAAAATATCTTTCAGCAATGTCGACTTCTGTGTTGCGGTATTATAAACCCAGGGTTCCAATCCTTCATCCGCATTTCGGGATGCTGCAAAAATAATGAGATCATTGAGTCTTATTAAATTGTACGGAGAACTTCCTGCTCCATAATGAATCTCATTCAGTTGGGTGTTAAGTATCTGAGCATATGAATATGTAGCAAATGCGATTAACAGAGTCGTACAAATCTTTTTCATGGTTCCTTTTTTTGGTAATCCCTGACTCATTCTTTCATTTGAGGAGGGGTAAAACATTTCTGTTTTATATTTCTAATTATTTCTTTGTAAATATCTCTTTAATATATGCTCCGTCACCCTTCGGAATTTCTATTACGATATTTCCGTTTTCATAATAGCCAAGTGTAGATTCTCCATTCTGAAGCTTTACTCTGAAAACATCATTTTTTGTTGTTGTCGTAAAGGTGGCAAACGGTGAGGAACTGCTTGAATTCACTAAGATATACTGAGCATTATCAATCTGAACCTTCTGCAGATCAATTTTACCATTGCTGAATCGTACGACAGAGTTATCGGCCATTGTTGAAGAAGAACGATCAGCTGACTCAGCTGCCGGAATCACTGCTTCCTTAACGCTTTCCTTAGTAACCGTATGATTATTAACTGGATTGGCAGTAGCAATAGATACAAACGTCCTGTTTAATGCGTCCTGGTAACCTTCCTTATATTCCTTGATGCTTGAAGCACCTTTTACAGAGGAGATTACTTTATCATTACAGTCTTTAAACTGAAGCATTACTTTATTTCTCAGGAAACCGCTGTCGTTTAATACATCAGCGATCAACACATCACAAGGGTTGGCCTTCGCTTCTGTCGGCCATTGTAATTTATCGGATGGAATTACAGTATAATTCTTAGACCGTAAAGTTTTCGTCAGAAGGTCTGCCAGTCCGAAATCTTCCTTAAAAGTTTCAAATTTTGCCGGAAGAGAGATGTATTTGTAGTCGGAAACTTTTTGTCCGAAAATCAGCATCGAACAGGCTGTCAGTATAGCAATTGATAATTTTTTCATTTTTTTTAATTTAATCATTTCTGAACTGTCCCATATCCAGTTTCAGGGAGAAAAAGTTGGAATAGAAATTCGATCCGCCGATTCCTGAATTGGTGATTGCATAGTCTAAAGTAAGCCCTCTGTAACGGATCCCGATCCCTGCGCTCGGCTGGAAAGAAACTTTTCTTCTCAGATCTTCGATATCGGTGATGGATTGGAATCTGTTGACCCCTAATCGTACAAAAATCATTTTCTGGTAGCCGAGTTCCGCTCCGGCGTAAGGCGTTAAACTGGCGAAATCCGTGGAAACCAAAGCCGCCGTTTTCGCAAAATCCACATTGATCCCAGCTTCCGGCAATACATACACACTGCTGTTGATTTCAAACATTTTGCTGGCGCCTACATTCAGTTTAGGCATGGTAAGCTCCATTTTGTCTTTCGGGGCCGGGTTGAATTCCTCACCGTTCACAACGGTGGAAAGTTCTTTCTGATTTACACTCCAGAAGTTTACCGTAGTCGTAGCGTCTCTTAACATCCCTCCAAGTTTCCAGCCGTTGTCCAGTTTGTAAATGGCTCCGACATCGAAACCAAAGCCGTATCCGTTGGCAAATTTCCCAACGTTCCGGTAGACGATTTTGGCGTTGATCCCGACATCCAGCTTGGTATTTCCCCCAGGATTAAAAGCATACGAAAGGATCGCCGCATAATCGGACTGAGAGAATTTCGTGATTTTATCGTAATCAATATTTCCTTCGGTATCGATCAATTGGGTCGTATTTAAGATGTTATCGACTCCCAATCTTACAACAGAAACTCCGAAAACGCCTGTTTCCAGCACTTTGGCATAAGCAAGGTAATCGTATTTTGCAATAGACTCAAAATATTCGGCGTGCATGGCAGCTCCCTGCCAGTCTCTTTCCACGCCCATCAAACCCGCCGGGTTCCACATCGGAGAATAGACGTCATCCTGGTTGGAGATTACCGCTCCTCCCATGGCCAGTCCCCGGGCACCCGCTCCGATGTTTAGGAATTCGTTGGAGTATTTCCTAATGATCTGGGATTGCGACATCCCAAAAACCAGGGCGAACACAAATAAAAGATATTTTTTCATCATATCAATTGATGCTTAATTTAAAGTTTTTTGTTTCTTAGCTTTTATCAATCCGTTGACAATGATTGCCAGTATCATAACTCCTGAAGCGATATAAAAAACCGGACTCATGTGTTCTGATTCTCCAAAGATAAAAAAAGCTAGTATAATTCCGTAGACCGGTTCTAAATTAACTGTTAAAATTAACGTAAACGGCGAAATATATTTCATCAGGTTCACCGATTCCAGCATCGGGAAAGCCGTGAAAACACTTGCCAGTAAGCCTATTAACGCAAGATCACGGTAACTTATTTCATTGATCTCAAAAATCTGTCCGCTGAACAGATAAAACAGCATCAAAATAAACCATCCTGAGAATATTTCGTAAAAAATAATGTTTCCGGAGCTCGTTTTCCCAAACATCTTCCCGTTGAAAACCGAAAATATCGTCCCGAAAACGGCACAGAGTACTCCGTAGAAAATTCCCTCTTTATACTGAAATTCCGTTTTGAAGATCAATAAAATGCAGGCTACGATCACCACGCCCATAATGACTTCCGAAATATCAATCTTCCTTTTAAAGATAACCGGTTCCAGAATCGAAGCAAACAGCGTCGACAGGGATAGGCAGCTCAGGGCAATCGAGACGTTGGAGATTTTAATCGAATGAAAGAAACAGTACCAATGCAGCGCCATCGAAAGGCCGATGGCTGCTAACTGAAAAAATACTTTCTTCGAAACCTTAATGCTGTCTTTTCTGAAAACACGAATATATACAAACAGACAGATGGCCGCAAACAGCATCCTGTAAAAAACCAGGATTTCCGCATTCGCATGAATCAGTTTTCCCAAAATTGCCGTAAATCCCCATAAAAACACAATCAAATGCAACCTGAAAAGAGCTAATTTATGCATATCCTACCTTCTTATACAATTTTTGCAAATTTACAAATAGGTTTTACAAATAGCATAATAAATTTATATTAAAACAATGGTTTTTTTTGAGAAAGTTTAACGGGTATTATTAGCAAAATTTTAGGAATAACAACAAAAGTTTTTAACGCTAACGATGCTAATAATAGGTTACGTTCTATCCGCATATTTTCCGGGCGCTAATGCATTTCATTCAGCAAATGATAGCACTGGATATTATTTAAAACTGTCTCTTAAAGATTACCGAAAAATTTTGAAATCCGTTAGGTTTATGTAGTCCTCCAATACATGGATTCTGATATTTCCAAGAGCATTCCGGAAAGCATTTATATGGATATATAAAAAAAACCCTGAAAATTTGTTCAACTTTCAGGGCCTTCAAATAATAAACTATTAAAAAAATAAACTAGGAACTAGAGAAGGGTGAGATATCACTCTCACTTTCTCTATGGTAAAGTTAGCAATTTACGAACCATAAAAAATATATTTTTTGTTAAAAATTTCATAAATTTCTGAAAACCAATTTATTAAACAATTGTTTACATCAACTTTTATTCCATCCAAAAAATAGTATCTTTAAAGGGAAAAAATTGAAATTTTTATGGACATTGAATTCAACAAAAGAGAAGATCAGAACAGATTAAAATTATCCGAAATCAATCGCCTGCTCTCAGAAATAAAAAAAGGGGGTGGTGAAAAGAGGCTTCAGAAGCTTCGTGAAGAAGGTAAAATGACAGCCAGGGAGAGAGTAGAATATCTTCTCGACAAAGATTCAGATTCCATAGAGATCGGTGCTTTTGCCGGTTATGAAATGTACGAAGAGCATGGCGGCTGCCCAAGCGGCGGTGTTGTCGTAGTAATGGGCTATGTTTCAAGAAGACAATGTATCATTGTTGCCAATGATGCTTCGGTAAAAGCCGGTGCATGGTTCCCGATTACCGGAAAGAAAAACCTGAGGGCCCAGGAAATTGCCATGGAAAACAGGCTTCCGATCATTTATCTGGTAGATTCTGCCGGGGTTTACCTGCCAATGCAGGATGAAATTTTCCCGGATAAGGAAATGTTCGGAAGGATTTTCAGGAACAATGCCAAAATGAGTGCGGCAGGAATTGTCCAGATTTCCGCAGTGATGGGCAGCTGTGTGGCCGGAGGGGCTTATCTTCCGATTATGAGCGACGAAGCAATGATCGTGGAAGGAACAGGATCAATCTTTTTAGCGGGAAGTTATCTTGTAAAAGCGGCGATCGGAGAAAGTATCGACAATGAAACGCTGGGCGGAGCAACCACACACTGCTCGATTTCCGGGGTTACCGATTATAAGGCAAAAGACGACAAGGATGCGTTGAACCGGATCAAAAATATTATGAAGTCTCTCGGAAGTACCGAGAAAGCTGGTTTCGACAGAATTGAAAGTGCCCAGCCGAAAGAAAAGCCGGAAAATATTTTCGGAATCGTGCCGGTTTCTAGGGCAGAACAATACGACACGTATGAAATCATCAAATGCCTGGTTGATCATTCGGAATACGAGGAATATAAGCCTGATTACGGTAAAAGCATCATCTGCGCCACGGCAAGGATTGACGGCTGGTCCGTAGGAATTGTGGCCAACCAGAGAAAGCTGGTAAAGAGCGGGAAAGGCGAAATGCAGTTCGGAGGTGTAATTTACTCAGACTCTGCAGATAAAGCAACCCGGTTTATTGCCAACTGCAACCAGAGAAAAATTCCATTGGTATTCTTACAGGATGTTACCGGTTTCATGGTCGGTTCCAAATCCGAGCACGGGGGAATCATTAAAGACGGTGCAAAAATGGTGAATGCCGTTTCCAATTCCGTAGTTCCTAAATTTACCATCATTACAGGAAACTCTTATGGAGCCGGAAACTACGCCATGTGCGGAAAAGCCTATGATCCGAGGCTGATTGTAGCGTGGCCATGGGCAGATCTTGCGGTAATGGGCGGCGCACAGGCAGCAAAAGTTTTGGCTCAGATCCAGGAATCCACCCTGAAGAAACAAGGTAAGGAAATTACGGAAGAAGAACATAACGAAATTTTAGACACCATTTCTAAAAAATACCAGAAACAGACCGAAGCGACCTATGCAGCGGCAAGGCTTTGGACAGATGCCATCATCAATCCGGTAGACACCAGAAAGTGGATCTCTATGGGAATTGAAGCAGCGAACCATTCACCGATTACTGAAAAATTTAATTTGGGAGTGATACAGGTTTGATAATTGATAATTGATAATTGATAATTGATAATTGATAATTGATTACAAAATAAAAAAGATGTGAAGAAATAATTTCACATCTTTTTTATTTTATCAGGGAACATATTTTTATTTACTTGTACTGCTATCCGCCACTACCTTTTAAGCCGTGTCTTCCACCATAGCCCCGATTGCCGCGGCATCCTTTTTTTGAAGTGGGAGAGGCAAGGAAAAAAAAGATATAGCAGAAAGCGGGAAATAGCTCCTAAAAATAGAATCAGGAAAAGAACACCCCCGTTCTGAATCTTTCTTTATTCAGTTTTTTATTGACGGCCAGGCCCCAAAGGATAAATTCTTTCAGGAACAGCATGTCTTCCGGCTTTGTATCAGGCTGGTACTTTTCGATGATTTTATCCAGCGGACTGATCCTGTTTAAATTTTTAGCATACACTTCATCCGAAGATTCATCGGTGATTTCCAGGAATCCGTCGTCTTCCATAAACCAGTCCGTAATCTGGCTGAACGGTCCATCCACATTCTTTTTTTCCAGCTTCTCGACTTTCGGAAAATAGGTCATAAATAATGTTTTTACCGCATTATCAAGCAACATTTGCGCTACTGCTTCGGCACCTTCCTGCTCACCTTCATACACCAGTTCCACTTTTCCGGTAATGGCAGGGATGACGCCTACGAAATCGCTTAGGCGAACCGATGTGGTTTCTTCTCCCGTCAGCAAAGCTCTTCTTTCTGCGGTACTCAGTAAATTTTCAAAAGCGGTAATGCTCATTCGGGCACTTACCCCGCTTTTGGCATCCACATATTCACTTTCCCGGGCTTCAAATCCGATCTGTTCCAAAAGGTCTTTCGCCAGATCAGGAACATATACTCCATTTTTCTGACGGCTATCCAGACTCGATTCATAGCGGGTAATTTCTTTCGCAATATGTATGTTTTCAGGATAATGCGTTAAGATTTGCGATCCGATCCGGTCTTTCAAAGGTGTTACAATGCTTCCCCGGTTGGTATAATCTTCCGGGTTTGCCGTAAACACAAACTGGATATCCAGTGGCATCCTTACCTTAAATCCACGAATCTGCACATCGCCTTCCTGCAGGATATTAAACAGCGAAACCTGGATTCTTGCCTGAAGATCGGGCAATTCGTTAATGACAAAGATGGATCGGTTTGCCCTTGGAATCATCCCGAAATGGATTACTCTGTCATCGGCATACGAAAGCTTTAAATTAGCCGCTTTAATGGGATCGACATCTCCGATAAGATCCGCTACCGTTACATCCGGTGTTGCCAGCTTTTCGAAAAACCGCTCATCACGATGCAGCCATTCGACCGGCGTATTGTCGCCTTCTGTTTCTATCAGTTCTTTTGCATACCGCGAAATCGGGTTCAAAGGATCGTCATTAATTTCGCTTCCCTGTACAAAGGGAATCCACTCATCCAGCAGCGAGGTCATCATTCTTGCCAATCTGGTTTTAGCCTGCCCTCTTAATCCTAATAAATTAATATTATGCCGGCTCAGGATAGCCTGTTCCAGCTGAGGGATTACTGTATTTTCGTATCCGAAAATTCCTTCAAATACAGATTCTTTATTTTTTATTTTGTTTCTTAAATTCTCTCTTAGCTCGTCTTTAATGCTTTTGGTCTGATAACCTGATGCTTTTAACGAGCCTAATGTTTTTATCTCTGGCTTTGCAGTCATTGTACTTAAATGTAATTATAATATTTGATTGATGTTTAGAATATCAATTGTAAACGATTAACGTATTTTTTTCTTACGGTTGGCTTCATAATCTTCGAATATCATTTGCCCAAGTCCGTTAAGTCCTGTATAAAATGCTTTTCCCTGATTGGCTTCCGTAAATTCGCTTACAAAATGCTGAAGATAAGGATCCTGGGCAATCATAAAGGTGGTGATCGGAATATGCAGCCTCCTGGCTTGCGCAGCCATATTGTAGCATCTCTGCACCACATAATCGTCCAGGCCGTAAGAATTCATATAGTAGGTCCCATCGGGCTCGCGTACGCAGCTTGGTTTCCCATCGGTGATCATGAAGATCTGTTTATTGGTATTCCTTTTCCGCCTTAAAATATCCATCGCAAGTTGAAGTCCTGCAACAGTATTGGTATGGTAAGGCCCCACCTGCAAATAAGGCAGTTCCTTTATTTTGACCGGCCAGGCATCATCCCCAAAAACAATAATATCCAGGGTATCCTTCGGGTAACGGGTGATAATCAGTTCAGCCAGCGCCATGGCTACTTTCTTCGCAGGGGTAATACGGTCTTCTCCGTACAGGATCATGCTGTGGCTGATGTCGATCATCAACACTGTACTCATCTGCGACTGGTGGACACTATCTTCCACGATCAGGTCATTTTCCGTCAGATGAAAATCACCGATCCCGTTATTGATCTGTGCATTTTTTAAACTTTCCGTGATGGAAATTTTCTCAACAGGATCCCCGAAATTATAATTTCTGAATTCGCCGGTCGTATCTTCACCGGTTCCGCTCTTTTTAGTCTTATGGTTTCCGTTTCCGCTTTTTCCCAGGTTTCCGAAGATCTGATTAAGAGCCTGCTTTCGGATGTTCTGCTCCATTTTTGAACTCAGCTTAATTCCGTTTCCACTCCCGTTAGGATCAATTTCCTCACGGATGTAGCCTTTCTTTTTAAGATCTTCAATAAAATCGTCAATGGAATATTCAGGGGTTGTCAGCTGGTACTCCTCGTCCAGCATTCTGAGCCAGTCAATCGCTTCATCAAAATCCCCGGAAGTGTGCGTCAACAGATCCGTGAAGATTTCCAACAACCGATCGAATACGGATAATTCCGGTGCTTTGTAGGTTTCAAACCTAAAACCTTTCACAATATGCTCTTTCATAATCTAAAGTTACGATATAAATCTACGATAGCCCGAAAGATTTCGTCTATTTTAGTTTTTATGATTAAGAATAATTACAGAATAATGCAATTTTTCAGGAGCTGCTTCCCGGTATCCACTCTTACTCCTCGCGCCGATCTTAGCCCTGGCTTAAAGCCTTCCTTTGCCTTTTCTGCTGTGGGGTATCCGTTTCTATCGGGGCTAGGGTGGCAGACAAGCGTATAGGCAGTAGGCAGTAGGCAGTAGGCAGTAGGCAGTAGGCAGTAGGCAAAATTAAAGAACCGGGAGATAATAATGGTGTTCTTGTTTAAATAAAACTGGATATTTTTAAACCTTTTATTCAAGATCGTTTTTCTCGTCCTTTCTTAAACCGTGCTTTTCCTACTTGATTCTTTTTCCTTCTTACTTAATTCTTTTTACCTTTTCCCTGGCTCTTTTTCCTTTTCCCTTTGGCTCTTTTCTCTGGGGTATAGACATAAAAAAACCTCACACATTGCTGTATGAGGTTTGTAAAAAAACTGGCGGCGACCTACTCTCCCGCGTTAGCAG